>JBEVLE010000331.1:0-3658 GCA_040509335.1 Longimicrobiaceae bacterium
CGGCCACGCCGCTGCGGCGCGGGACGACGTACGGCTGGCAGATGGTGGGGCGGCCGCTGCCGGGCGTGGGGATGCACGTGGTGGACGCCGCCGGGAACCTGCTCCCGGCGGGGGTGCCGGGCGAGCTGTGCCTGGCGGGGACGGGGGTGGCGCGCGGCTACCTGGCGCGCCCGGAGCTGACCGCCGCGCAGTTCGTGCCGGACGCGCTCGGCTCCGAGCCCGGAGCGCGGCTGTACCGCACGGGGGACCGGGTGCGCCGCCGGGCGGACGGGGAACTGGAGTTCCTGGGCCGGGTGGACGCGCAGGTCAAGATCCGCGGCTTCCGCGTGGAGCCCGGCGAGGTCGAGGGGGCGCTCGCGCTCCACCCCGGCGTGCGGGAGGCGGTGGTGACGGTGCGCCGGGACGCATCCGGCGCGGCGACGCTCGTCGCGTACGTGGTTCCCGCGGCCGACGCGGGGGCCGCGCTGGTGGACGGGGCGCGGCGGCACCTGCGCGACCGGCTCCCCGAGCACATGGTGCCGGGCGCCTTCGTGGTGCTGGACTCGCTCCCCCTCACCCCCAACGGCAAGATCGACCTGCGGGCGCTCCCCGCGCCCGAGCGGAGCGGCGGAGGCCGCGAATCGGGCGCGCCGCTCACGGAAACGGAGCGCGCGGTCGCGGCGATCTGGGAGGAGACGCTGGGGGTGGCGCACGTCGGCGTGGGGGACAACTTCTTCGACCTGGGCGGCCACTCCCTGCTCCTCGTCAGGGTGCACTCCCGCCTCCAGGAGCGCTTCCCGGACCGGGTCGCGCTCATCGACCTTTTCGAGCACCAGACGCTGGGAGCGCTCGCCGCGCAGCTGGACCGCCACCCGGGAGCGGCGACGGCCGGGCGGCTCCCGGCGCGCGCCGGCGGGCGCAGGAAGCGGCCCGCGCCCCGCCCCTTCGCGCCGTCCGGGGCCGGGGACGCACAGGCCGCCGTCGCCGCCGGGGCCCACACCGGGCGGGAGATCGCCATCATCGGCATGGCGGGGCGCTTCCCCGGCGCGAGCGACGTGGACGAGTTCTGGCGCAACCTCCGCTCCGGCGTCCGCTCCATCCGCCGCTTCAGCGACGAGGAGCTCAGGGCCGCGGGGGTTTCCCCGCGCGAGTTCCGCTCCCCCGGCTACGTCCCCGCCTACGGGCAGGCGGAGGGCGTGGAGCTGTTCGACGCCGCCTTCTTCGGCGTCACCCCGCGCGAAGCCGTGGTGATGAACCCGCAGCAGCGCGTGTTCCTGGAGTGCGCGTGGGAGGCGCTGGAGCGCGCCGGCTGCGCGTCCCGGCCGTACCCGGGGCGCATCGGCGTATTCGCCTCCGAGGGCCAGAACCACTACGTGCTGGACGTGCTCGCCCGGAAGGAGCTGGTCAGGGCGGTGGGCGCGTTCCAGGTGATGGTGTCCAACTCGGCCCCCGTGGCGACGCTGGCGTCGTACAAGCTGGGGCTGGAAGGCCCCAGCATGAACGTGCAGACGGCGTGCTCCTCGTCGCTGGTGGCCGTCCACCAGGCCTGCTGGAGCCTGCTGATCGGCGAGTCGGACGTGGCGCTGGCCGGCGGGGTGCGGATCACCGTGCCGCAGAACCGGGGCTACCACGCCCCGCCGGGCGGGATCGCGTCCCCCACCGGCGAGTGCAACCCCTTCGACGCGGAGGCGCGCGGCTCGGTGGGCGGGAGCGGGGCGGGCGTGGTGGTGCTGAAGCGGCTGGCCGACGCGCTGGAGGACGGGGACACGGTGCTGGCCGTCATCCGCGGCTCGGCCGTCAACAACGACGGCGAGCGGAAAGTGAGCTTCACCTCGCCGCGCCGCGAAGCGCAGGCGGCGGTGATCGCGGACGCGCTGGAGGCGGCCGGGCTGGAGCCGGGGGACGTGTCGTACGTGGAAGCGCACGGCTCGGGGACCGAGGTGGGCGACCCCATCGAGGTGGCGGCGCTCGTCGCGGCCTTCGGCGAGGGGCCGGCCGGGAGCTGCGCGCTGGGGGCGGTCAAGTCCAGCATCGGGCACCTGGACACGGCCGCCGGGGTCGTGGGGCTGATCAAGGCGGCGCTGGCGCTGCACAACGGGGAGATCCCGCCGTCGCCGTACTTCCGCAGGGCGAACCCGCGGATCGACTTCGCGCGCTCCCCCTTCTACGTCAACCCCGAGCTGAGCCCGTGGCCCCGGAACGGGACGCCGCGGCGGGCGGGAGTCAGCTCGTTCGGGATGGGGGGCACCAACGCGCACGTGGTGCTGGAGGAGGCGCCGCGGCAGGAGCCGTCGGGCGCGTCGCGGCCGTGGCAGCTGCTGGTGCTGAGCGCGCGCACCCCGGCCGCGCTGGAAGCGGCCACCGACCGCCTGGCGGCCCACCTGCGGGCGCGCCCGGAGCAGCCCTTCGGCGACGTGGCGCACACGCTGCGCGTGGGGCGGCGCCGCTTCGAGCAGCGCCGGGTGCTGGTGTGCCGCGACGCGGAGGACGCCGCCGCGGCGCTGGAGGCGCGCGACCCGCGCCGGCTGCTGGAGGCGGCGCACGAGCGCGACGAGCGGCCGGTGGCCTTCCTGTTCCCCGGCGTGGGCGACCACTACCCGCAGATGGCGCGCGGGCTGTACGAGGCCGAGCCGGTCTTCCGCCGCGAGGTGGACCGCTGCGCGGAGATCCTGCGCGCGCACACCGGGGCGGACGTGCGGGACACGCTCTTCCCCGGCGAGCCCGCCGCGGAGCAGGGCGCCGGCGGCGCGGGAGCCGCGGCGGCGTCCATCGACCTGCGGGGGATGCTGGGCCGCGGGGCGGCGGCGGGCGAGGACCCGCTGCGCCGCACGGAGCGGGCGCACCCGGCCGTGTTCGTGGTGGAGTACGCGCTGGCGCGGCTGTGGATGAGCTGGGGGGTGCGGCCGGAATCGATGATCGGGCACTCGCTGGGCGAGTACGTGGCCGCCACGGTGGCGGGGGTCTTTTCGCTGGAGGACGCGCTGGGGCTGATGGCCGAGCGCGCGCGGCTGATCTCGGAGCTCGCCGCGGGGGCGATGCTGGCGGTGCCGCTGGAGCCCGCTGCGCTCGCGCCGCGGCTGGGCGGCGGCCTGGCGCTGGCCGCGCACAACGCGCCGGGGCTGTGCACCGTCTCGGGCCCGGCGGCGGAGGTGGCGGCGCTGGAGGCCGCTCTGGGGGCGGAGGGGATCGCGTGCCGGGCCCTCAACGCGGAGCACGCCTTCCACTCCCCGGCGATGGCGCCGGTGGCCGAGCGCCTGGCCGGGCGGCTGCGGGCGATGCGGCTGGCGGCGCCGGAGGTGCCGTTCCTGTCCAACGTGACGGGAACGTGGATCCGGGCGGCCGAGGCGACGGACCCGGAGTACTGGGCGCGGCACCTGTGCGGGACGGTGCGCTTCGCCGAGGGGATGGGCGAGCTGCTGGAGGACGGGAGCCGGGTGCTGCTGGAGGTGGGTCCGGGGCGGACGCTGGGGACCTTCGCGCTGCACGCGGGCGCGGGGGAGGCGGCCGTGTTCGCCTCGCTGCGGCACGCGTACACGCGCCAGCCGGACCAGGCGTACCTGCTGGAAACGCTGGGGCGGCTGTGGATGGCGGGGGTGCAGGTGGACTGGGACGGCTTCGTGGAGGGGGAGCGCCGGCGGCGCACGCTGCTCCCCACCTACCCCTTCGAGCGGCGGGCGTA
>JBEVLE010000332.1:0-22793 GCA_040509335.1 Longimicrobiaceae bacterium
CGAGCGCGCCGCGCAGGCGGGGCAGGCGGCGATGTTCATGCTGGAGGGCGGCCGCGCCATCGCCATGTTCGCGACTGCGGACGCCATCCGCCCAGAGTCCGCCGAGGCCGTGCGGCGGCTGCACGACGGTGGCATCGAGGTGGTGATGATGACGGGCGACGCACAGGCCGTGGCCGAGGCCGTTGCGAAGGAGATCGGCATCGACGCCGTCTTCGCCCAGGTGCTGCCGGAGCATAAGGCCGACAGGATCCGTGAGCTGCAGGGGCGCGGGAAGCGCGTAGCCATGGTCGGCGACGGGGTGAACGACGCGCCCGCCCTGGTCAGCGCCGACGTCGGGATCGCGATCGGCGCCGGGACGGACGTGGCGGTCGAGGCCGGCGACGTGGTGCTGGTGCGCAGCGACCCCCGCGACGTGCCGCGGATCATCGCGCTCTCGCGGGCGACCTACCGGAAGATGGTGCAAAACCTGTGGTGGGCGGCCGGCTACAACATCGTCGCCATCCCGCTCGCCGCCGGCGTGGCGTACCGCTGGGGGATCGTGCTGTCGCCCGCCGTCGGCGCGGTCCTGATGTCGCTCAGCACGGTGATCGTGGCCGTCAACGCGCAGCTCCTGCGCCGGGCCGACCTGTAGCAGCCGGCGCGAAGCCGCGGTCTCATACGCGGGCGCCACGGCGCCCGCATCCGGCGCGCCTGCATGGGCGTGCCGGGATTCACGCCATCCAGGAGGTCCCCATGAGACGTTCCATCGCAAGGCTCGGGAAGGGCGGCTTCGTCGCGGCCACCGCCGTTTCGCTCGGCTTCGGCGCGCTGATGGCCTTCTCCTCGCCGAAGGAGGCGGCAGCGGCCAGCCACTGCAATCAGGGGCCGTGCAACGGCTCCTGCCGCGCTTCGGGCGCCCAGTACGGCTTCTGCGACAGCGTGGGCTGCGTCTGCGTGATGTAGACCGGCCGGAAGTCGCCCGGCAGGCGCGGCCGGCCCTGCCTCGACGGTGGGACCGGCCGCTGTTGCCGGACGCGCAGCTGCTACGCCGTGCATCGCCGCGTTCTACGCCACCGGATCGTCCGCTTTCCTCACTTCGGAGACGCACATGGCCGACCCGCCCCACCCCCCGGACCCCGGCGACTTCCCAGGCACACCCCGCTGGGTGAAGGTGTCCGGGGTCCTCGCGATCGCCTTCGTCCTGGTGGTCGTCGCCGTGCACCTCGCGGGCGGGGGCTTCCGCCACCACGGGCCCGGGGGCGACACACCCCCGTCCGGCGTCACGAAGCGCGGCGCGCAGCGGCCATGACCATGACGCCCCGCCTGCGCAGGCTCGCGCTCACCGTGCACGTGGCTTCGTCGGTTGGCTGGCTCGGCGCGGTCGCCAGCTTCCTGGCTCTCGCCGTCGCCGGTCTGACCAGCCCGGACGCCCAGGTGGTGCGTGCCGCCTACCTCGCGACGGAGGTGACCACCTGGCTCGTCATCGTCCCGCTGAGCGTGGCCTCCCTGCTGACCGGGCTGGTCCAGTCGCTGGGCACCCCCTGGGGCCTCTTCCGCCACTACTGGGTGCTGGCGAAGCTGGTGCTGACCCTCGTCGCCACCCTCCTGCTGCTGCTGCACGCGCAGCCGATCGGCTACGTGGCGGGCGTGGCGGCAGAGACGACGCTGTCCGGTGGCGACCTCCGCGGGCTGCGGATCCAGCTCGTTGCGGACGCCGGGGCCGCGCTGCTGGTGCTGCTCGTGGCCACGGCGCTGTCGGTGTACAAGCCGCGGGGGATGACCCGGTACGGGTGGCGTAAGCAGCGTGAGCTGCGCGCGGTGTTCGTGCCGTAGGTGCGGCGGCTCCGCCCCCATGCGATGCCGGGCGCAATCACCCGGCGTACGCGCCGCCGGGCCGTTCGCCGATCCTCCCCGTGATCCGCCTGGCCACGCGCGGTGCCGGCGAAGGTTCCCAGCTCTCTCCGACACCGGGATCCGGGGATCCCTACAGGCGAGAGAAGCACGCGGTGCTACGTTCCGGTGTGCTCGGCGGCGCCCATGCCGGGGCACCATGGGAGAGCAGGTCTCCCTGGCCTGGAGGATGACCGTGATCACCGACACTGCCCGCCTCAAGCGCGCCGAGCTCACGTCCGGCGTGGGCGCCCTGGTCCTGGGGATCGGGCTGGGAGCGCTCTTCGCGGCGTACCTGGGCGGTGCGGGCCTCGTCGTGCTCCTGACCGGACTCCTGCTGCACGCCTGGGGGATGTACGACAAGCACCGGCTGGAGCGCGGGACGGCGGACGTGTCGGTGTGGTGGGCGGGTCTGTTCTTCTAGGTCTGCTGGGTGGCGCTCGCGGTCCTGGTCGCCTACCTAGGGTTGCGCCGGCATTGATGCTCGCTCGACAGGCACCCGCAGGTCCGCGCGTTGACGAATGGCTTTTATGGAGCATAAACTTACAGATCGCAGCGAAGCTCGGTTGTCTCGCTGCGGTCACGCTCCGATCCCCTCCACCGAGACCGCCATGACACGTCGGCTTCCGCTCCCCCGCGCCGTCGTTCGGCTCGCGCTCCTCGCAGCGGCCATCCTCCCCGTGTCTGCGTACGCACAGGAGCCGCGCCCGGCTGCTCCTGCCATGCGCCCGGCGTCCGACTCAGCAGCCGTCGCCGCGACCGTGGAGCGCTACCACCGCTCACTCGCCTCGGGGGACAGCGCGGCTGCGCTCGCCCTGCTCACCACCGACGCGGTGATCCTGGAGAGCGGAAGCGCGGAGAGCCGGGCGGAGTACCGCTCCCACCACCTGCCGGCGGACATCGAGTTCGCGCGGGCAGTCCCCAGCCAGCGTGGTCCGCTCCGCGTGAAGGTTCAGGGGGACGCTGCCTGGGCCACCTCGACCAGCACCACCCAGGGGCAGTTCCGGGGACGGGCCGTCAACTCCGCGGGCGCGGAGCTGATGGTGCTCACCCGCACGCGCGACGGGTGGCGGATCGCGGCGATCCACTGGTCCTCGCGCACGCGCCGGTGATCCGTCGGTGGGAGACTCCCCCACGCACTCCGCGGAGTTCCCCGGGTTGAGCCGGCCTGCTGGCAGGGTTAGGTTTGCGTGCATGCGGACCCGCTCCCGACACTTCACCGCGCTGCTCGCGCTCCTGCTCCTCCTGGTCACCACGGCTGAAGGGGTGTGGGCGTCCGTGTGCTCGCCGGACATGGGCGGGACGCCATCGGTGGCCGCCGGGGAGACACCCTCCACGCCGGATCCGGGCTGTCCGATGGAGGATACCGGGACGCAGCCGTCCCATGGCTCCACCGACCTGCCCTCGGGCGCTCCGCACTGCCCCTTCCTCGCCCTGGGCGGCGCCGGCGGGTCCTGCATCCCGGCCTCGCTCCCGGCGAGGTCCGTCGCCTGGGCGGAGCCTGGCACCCACCGCGAGATCCTCCTCGCGGCGACCGAAGCCGCTCCCGACCTCCTCCTGGTTTCCCCGCCGTTCCACCCTCCGAAGGCGTAGCCTTCTCCCTGCCGGACACCCGTCCGGCCCGGTTCCATCCGTCATCCTGACCTGAACCTGACCCGGAGCACCCGCTGCGGGACGCTTCCGTGCGTCCCGCGGGGCTCCGGAGGAGAGCTACGTTGAGAACACCCCTCGTCCGGGGTCTCCTCCTGTGCGTGCTGGCCGCCCCCGCGGCCGCGCAGGGAGGGACCGATACGATCCCCACGTCCGCAGCCGCGGCTTCGGCGAGCGCTCCCGGCCCCACCGGGCTGGACACGCTCACCGCCCGCGCGGTGGCCGTCCACCCCGCCGTGCGCGCCGCCGCGGCGCGCGTCGAGGCGGCGCGCGCCCGGATCGCCCCCGCGGGAAGCTGGGAGGACCCCATGCTGATGGCCGGGCTCCAGAACCTCCCCGTGAGCGATCCCGGCTTCGCCGGCGAGATGACCATGAAGATGGTCGGCGTCGGCCAGCGCGTCCCCTTCCCGGGGAAGACGCGCCTGCGCCGGAGCGCCGCCGAGCGGGAGCTCGCGGCCGCGGAAGCGGCGCTCGACGCGGCCCGGCTGGAGGCCGTCCAGCGCGTCCGGGACGCGTACTACGAGCTCGCCTACCTGGACCGGGCGCTGGAGGTGACCGCGCGCAGCCAGCAGGCGCTGGTGGCGCTGGCGGCCACGACCCAGGGCCGGTACGCGGCCGGGCTCGCCGGCCAGGAGGACGTGCTGCGCGCCCGTGTCGAGGCGGCCCGGATGGCCGAGGAGGCCGCCGCCCTCACGGAGCAGCGGCGCACCGCGCAAGCCCGGCTCAACGAGGCGCTGGACCGCCCCAGCGAGACCCCGGTCCCTCCCGCCGCCGTCCCCGAGCGGATCGCGCGGGCGGCCGTCGCCGCCTCCCCTGCCGAGGTCCGGTTCGTCTCGCCGGCCCTGGGCGCCCGCGCCGCCGACTCCCCGCTCCCGCAGTTGCGGTCGCTGGAGGAGACGGCGGTCGCCCGGAGCCCGGTTCTGCGCGAGCGCCAGGCGCGGATCGACGCTCAGGCCGCGCGGGTGGAGCTCGCCCGCCGAGACCGCCTCCCCGACTTCGACGTGTCGCTCCAGTACGGGCAGCGCGACGGGATGCCCGACATGCTCTCCGCCACCGTCTCGGTGCCGCTCCCGGTGCAGCGCGGACGCCGCCAGGATGCCTTCCTGGCCGAGGCGCGGGCCGACAGCGCGGCGCTGGAGGCCGAGCGCCACGCGGAGCGCAACCGCCTCCGCCTGGAGGTGGCCCGCCTCCACTCCGAGGCGGAGCGGGCTCGCGCCCAGCTCGCCCTCTACGTCGGATCCATCCTGCCGCAGGGCCGGGCGGCGGTGGAGTCCGCAACCGCAAACTACCGCGCCGGCCGTGCCGGCTTCGAGGGCGTGCTGGAGAGCCAGGGCACCCTGTTCAGCTACGAGATCGCACACGCCCGCCTGCTCTCGGATTTTGCGCGCGCCGTCGCCGAGCTGGAGCGGGTGGTGGGAACGGAGGTGCTCCGATGAGCGCGAAGACGTGGTTCGGCGGCCTGTCCGCCCTGCAGCGGCGCCTGCTCGTGGGCGCCCTGTTCGCGGTCGTCGTCCTGGTGCCCCTCGCGCTCCTCGCCGGGCACGACAGGTCCGAGGAGCCCCGCGGCCAGGCGCGCGCCCCCGCCATGGCGGGGATGGAGGGGATGGCCGGGATGGACATGACCTCGGACGGCTCGATCCGCCTCACGGCGGCGCAGGTCCGGGAGTTCGGGGTCACATTCGGCAGCGTGGAGCAGCGCACCCTGGAGGATGGGGTCCGCACGGTGGGCACGGTCACCTACGACGAGACCCGCGTCGCGCAGGTCGCCCCCAGGTTCGGCGGGTTCGCGGAGCGACTGCACGTGGACTTCACCGGGCAGACCGTCCGCCGCGGCCAGCCGCTCCTGGAGATCTACTCGCCGGAGCTGGTGGCCGCGCAGCAGGAGCTGCTGGTGGCTGCGCGCCTCCAGCGCAGCGGAGGAGGAGAGGTACCCGGGATGCCTGACGGCGGGGCCGACCTGGTCCGGGCGGCGCGGGAGCGCCTGCGGCTGTGGGACGTCTCCGAGGCGCAGATCGACCGGGTGCTCCGCACCGGGCAGGTCCAGCGGACCCTCACCCTCTTCTCTCCCGTCTCCGGGGTGGTGGTGGAGAAGCCGGTGGTGCGCGGCCAGGCCGTCCAGGCCGGGCAGACGCTCTACACCATCACCGACCTGTCGCGCGTCTGGGTGGAGGCGGAGGTCCGGGAGGCGGACGCCGGGAGTGTCCGGGTGGGCACTCCCGCGACCGTCGAGCTCACCGCCTTCCCCGGACGCCCGCTCGCGGGCACGGTCGAATACGTCTATCCCTCGCTGCAGCCGGAGGCGCGCTCGCTCCGGGCGCGCATCGCGCTCCCGAACCCGGACGGGCGCCTCCGTCCGGGGATGTACGCCACCGTACGTCTCTCGGCCCCGGTGCGCACCGCGCTCACCGTCCCCGCGACTGCCGTGGTGCGCACGGGCGAGCGGTCGCTGGTCTTCGTGGACCTGGGCGGCGGGCGGATACTCCCCCAGGAGGTGGAAACCGGCCGCACGGCGGGAGACTACACCGAGGTTCTCGCCGGCGTGGAGCCGGGGCAGCGGGTGGTCACCTCCGCGCAGTTCCTCCTGGACTCCGAGTCCAACCTCGCCGAGACGATGCGGGGGATGATCGGGATGACGGGCTCGGGGGAGATGGGCGGGATGGAGGGGATGGACACGTCCGGCGGCGACGCGCAGGGGATGGAGGCGAAGGGGGCCGACATGCGGGGGATGAAGATGCACCCGCGGGAAAGGTAGGCCGCCATGCTCAAGCGCATCATCGAGTGGTCGGTCGGCCACCGCTTCCTGGTCCTCCTCGCCACCGCCGCGCTGACGCTGGGCGGGGTCTGGGCGATGCTCCGCACGCCCGTGGACGCGATCCCGGACCTGTCGGACGTGCAGGTGATCGTCATGACGGAGTGGGCGGGGCAGGCGCCCGAGCTTGTGGAGGACCAGGTCACCTACCCACTCTCCACCGAGCTGCTCAAGGTCCCCGGAGCCAGGTTCGTGCGGGGGATGAGCCAGTTCGGCCTCTCCGCGGTGTTCGTGGTCTTCGAGGACGGCACCGACCTGTACTGGGCCCGGAGCCGGGTCCTGGAGTACCTGAACGGCGTGCAGGGCCGGCTCCCCGAAGGCGCGATGCCGATGCTCGGCCCGGACGCCACCGGGGTCGGCTGGGTCATGCAGTACGTGCTGGCCGACACCACCGGCCGGCTCAACCTGGCCCAGCTCCGCTCCCTGCAGGACTGGACGGTGCGCCCGGCGCTCACCGCTGTCCCCGGTGTGGCGGAGATCGCCTCCCTGGGCGGCTTCGAGAAGCAGTACCAGGTGGAGGCGGACCCCGCCCGCCTCCTCGCCTACGGCATCCCCATGTCCCGGGTGGTCGAGGCGGTCCAGGCGTCGAACCAGGACGTCGGCGGGCGCGTCCTGGAGCTGGGCGGCACCGAGTACGTGGTCCGCGGCCGCGGCCGCTTCGGCGGGGTGGAGGACATCCGGGCCGTGGTGGTGGCCGCGGGTTCCGGCGGAGTGCCGGTCACCGTCGGCGACGTGGCCAGCGTGCAGGTGGGCCCCGAGCTGCGGCGCGGGATCGCTGAGCTGAACGGCCGGGGCGAGGTGGTCACCGGCTTCGTGGTCATGCGCTACGGCGGGAACCCGCTCGCGGTGATCGACGGGGTCAAGGCCAAGATGGAGGAGGTGGAGCGCTCGCTTCCCCCCGGGGTGGTGTTCGTCACGGGCTACGACCGCTCCGGGCTGATCGAGCGGGCCATCGACACGCTGCGCGAGAAGCTGGTGGAGGAGTCGCTCATCGTCGCCCTGGTCACCATCGTCTTCCTTCTGCACGCGCGCAGTGCCCTGGTGGCGATCCTCACCCTCCCCATCGGGATCCTGATGGCCTTCCTGGGGATGCGCCTCCTGGGGATCGGTGCCAACATCATGTCGCTTGGCGGGATCGCCATCGCCATCGGCGCCATGATCGACGCCGCGATCGTGATGGTGGAGAACCTCCACAAGCACATGGAGCGGAACGAGCGCGAGGGGAAGCCGCTCGGGCACTGGGAGCTGGTGGTCGAGTCGTCGAAGGAGGTAGGGCCCGCGCTCTTCACCTCGCTGCTCATCATCACCCTCTCCTTCCTCCCCGTCTTCGCGCTGGAGGCGCAGGAAGGCCGGCTCTTCAAGCCGCTGGCCTGGACCAAGACGCTCGCCATGGCGTCGGCGGCGCTGCTCTCCATCACCCTGGTCCCGGTGATGATGGGGCTCCTGATCCGGGGCGGGGTGAAGCCGGAGGCCGCGAACCCGGTGAACCGTGCGCTGATCCGCGCCTACCGGCCGGTGATCCACTTCGTGCTGCGGCACCGCGGGCCCGTGGTCGGCGCCGCCGCCGCGGTCCTGGCGCTCACCCTCCTCCCGTGGAGCCGGCTGGGGAGCGAGTTCATGCCCCCGCTGCACGAGGGGAGCGTCATGGACATGCCCTCGCTCTTCCCGGGGGTGGGGAGCGGCCAGGCCAAGCAGATCCTCCAGCAGAGGGACCGCGCCCTGGCCCGCATCCCCGAGGTGGAGACCGTGCTGGGAAAGATCGGGCGCGCCGAGACGGCCACCGACATGGCCCCGCTCTCGATGATCGAGACGACGGTGATCCTCAAGCCCGAGTCGGAGTGGCGGCCGGGGGTGGACTACGACTCCATCGTCTCGGAGATGAACCGGACCGTGAAGACGCCCGGCGTGGCGAACATGTGGTCGATGCCCATCCGGAACCGGCTGGACATGCTGGCGACCGGGATCAAGACGCCGGTGGGGATCAAGGTCTTCGGTCCCGACCTGGCGGAGCTGGACCGGATCGGCAAGCGGATCGAGGCGCTGCTCCCGCAGGTGGAGGGCACCGGCTCCGTCTTCGCCGAGCGCGCGTTGGGCGGGCGCTACCTGGACGTCCGGGTGGACCGGGCGGCCGCGGCCCGCTACGGGATGACCGTGGACGACGTGCAGATGGCGATGATGACGGCCATCGGCGGGATGCCGGCGGGACAGGTGATCGAGGGGCGGGAGCGGTACTCCGTACTGGTGCGCTACCCGCGCGAGCTGCGCGACACCCCCGAGAAGGTGGCCGCTACCCTGGTCGCGACCCCTGCGGGCGCGCAGGTCTCGCTTGGGGAGCTCGCCTCCGTAGTGGTCGTGAAGGGATCGACGCTGATCAAGTCCGAGAACGCGTACCTGAACAACGTCGTGTACGTGGACGTGCGGGGCCGGGACGTGGGCGGCTACGTGGCCGACGCCCGGCGGCTCCTGGAGGAGAAGCTCACGCTGCCGGCGGGGTACCGTCTGGAGTGGTCGGGGCAGTTCGAGGCGATGGAGCGCGCAAACCAGCGGCTCCGCGTGGTGGTACCGATCACGCTCGCCATCATCTTCCTGCTCCTCTACTTCCAGTTTGGGAATGCGACGGAGAGCCTGGTGGTGATGCTCTCCCTCCCCTTCGCGCTGGTGGGCGGGGTGTGGCTGATGTGGCTGCTGGGCTACAACCTGAGCGTGGCCACCGGGATCGGCTTCATCGCGCTCGCCGGGGTGGCGGCGGAGACCGGGGTGGTGATGCTCCTCTACCTGGACCACGCGTACCGCGACCGGGGGCTCCAGGGGCTGCTCCGGGGCCGCGAGGACGTGGACGCGGCGGTGGAGGAGGGGAGCGTGGAGCGCGTGCGCCCCAAGATGATGACGGTGACCGCGATCATCGCCGGCCTGCTCCCCATCCTCTGGAGCCACGGCGCCGGGGCCGACGTGATGAAGCGCATCGCCGCGCCGATGGTGGGAGGGATGGTGAGCAGCACGCTGCTCACCCTGATCGTGATCCCGGCCATCTACTCGCTCTGGAAGGAGCGCGAGCTCCGGCGCGCCGCTGTGCCCGTCCGGGAGGAAGTCCCGGCCGGGACCCCGCGCCCGGCCGACGGCTGACACATTGGCCCTACGACACCAACCTGCCTTTCACCCGGGAGATCGGCCTATGAGGAAATACCTCCGTACTGCCCTCGGCGCCCTCGCGCTGACGGCTTCGGCTTGTGCTCCCGATGAGCCGGGCGGAGATGCCTCCCGAAGCGCGCCCACGCAACGCCCGTCGTCGTCGGCGCCGGAGAGCACGCCCGGAATGGGAGGGATGCAGGGAATGCCCGGAACGCAGTCCGGGGAGACGATGGAGCAGATGCAGGCCCACATGCAGGCGATGCGCGGGGCGGGCGGGGACAGCCTGATCGCCTTGCTCCCGATGCACCGCCAGATGGCCGCGAACATGGTCGCGGAGTTCAACCGGGAGATGCGCGCGATGAACATGGCCGCGGACGAGTCCTGGAACGCGGCCGTCGACTCGCTCCGGCAGGACCTGGTGCGGATGCCCGAGATGAGCGGAGCCGAGCTGTCGGGCTTCATGCCGGCGCACGAAGCCCGGCTCACGCGGCTCATGGAGATGCACCGTTCCATGGTGGCCAGCATGAAGATGTAGGGTTTCCGGCCGACTTGCCGATGTCACCCTCGGCGGAACCGGCAATCGGGCGGCGAGGAGGAGAACAAGGAGGACATGCGAGTGGACGTGCCACACGGCCGCCAGCCCACACGGGCGTGCCGCATTTGTCAGCGGGGCGAGTGGGACTGGCGCCGTGTGGCTCCGGGGACGAAACGGGCCGCTGTGGAGGAGCTGTGCCGGGCGCGCGGACACGCCCTCGCCGGCGGCCGTCGACGCCATCGAGGCGGCGATCGGGTACGAACTCCTCAACGAGCTTCCGGACTCCATGGAGACATACGTGGAGATGGGTTGATCGACCCGGTGGTCCCAGGGAGGACACGGCGCATTGCCATTCCGCACCGAGACATCGCTCGCCTCGCCATGTCGGTCGGGCAGCCCTAGATTACGGGCGCAGAGCCAGGAGCAACCGGCAGTGAAGCGGGTAGGCTCCGCGGGGCTCTCCCGCCCGCCCGGTGAATCGTACCTGCGCCTTTCTTGACAATGCGACTTGTCAGGATCCGCGACACCGAACGCGTCGTCGATGTACAGCGCGCCTCGCGCTCGCCAGACTCCTCGCTGGGTATCGCCTTGACGGGCAGCAGGACTCGCTTCGGATTCGCCGAGCTCACATCGCATCCCAAGAAGATGAGAATCTGCCGATTTGTCCTTCCAGCGGGGGAGCAGGCTGGCTTGGACCTGCTGCGTGCGGATGGAATCGTGGTGTGGCACCGGAAGCTGGCGCCGGCCGCCGCCGTCACGACCCACCTCGCGGCGATCGTCGATCAGCACGGGCGCGAGAGCGGGCGGAACTCGTGAGCGGGATGCACGAGGACGAACCGGAGACCGCGCGCGGCGAGCTGATCCTCTACGAGACGGAGGACGGCCGCACGCGCGTGGAATGCCGCTTCGCCGACGAAACGCTCTGGCTGAGCCAGGCGCTCATGGCGGATCTGTTCCAGGTAAAGGTGCCCACCATCAACGAGCATCTGAAGGGCATCTTCGCCGAGGGCGAGGCAGACCCCGGGGCAACTATTAGGAGTTTCCGAATCGTTCGCCAGGAGGGCGAGCGGCAGGTCACCCGCTCCATCGAGCACTACAACCTCGACGTCATCCTCGCGGTGGGATACCGGGTGCGCTCGGTGCGCGGCACGCAGTTCCGCCGCTGGGCCACGGAGCGGCTGCGCGAGTACCTGGTGAAGGGCTTCACCCTCGACGACGAGCGGCTCCGCAACCCGCCCATCGACGGCGCGGGCGTGCCCGACTACTTCGGCGAGCTGCTGGAGCGGATCCGCGACATCCGCGCCAGCGAGCGACGCATGTACCTGCGCGTGCGCGAGATCTTCGCCATGGCCGCCGACTACGTCCCCAACCACGAGCAGACCGCGCGCTTCTTCCAGACCATCCAGAACAAGCTGCACTTCGCCGCCACCGGCCGCACCGCCGCGGAGCTGATTCGCGAGCGGGCGGACCACGGCCGGCCCCACATGGGTCTGACCACGTGGAAGGGCACGGGCGTGCGCAAGGGCGACGTGACGGTGGCCAAGAACTACCTGCGCGACGGCGAGATCGACGAGCTGAACCGCATCGTGGTCATGTGGCTGGACTACGCGGAGGACCAGGCCCGCCGGCGCCGGCAGGTCTTCCTGCGCGACTGGGAGGAGCGGCTGGACGCGTTCCTCCGCTTCAACGAGCGCGACGTGCTGCCCGACGCCGGGCACGTGCGCAAAGCCGACGCCGACAGCCACGCCGAGGCCGAGTACGAGAAGTTCGCCGCACGCCGCCGCGAGCTGCTGGAAGCGGAGGGCGAGCGCGCCAACTTGGACGCGCTCCGGGCCCGCGCGCGTCGCCTCCCTCCCGGCGCGCCGGACAGCTGATCCCTTTGCCGATGGCAGCCTGACGCTCTGCTCCGAGCCGAACGTCGGGCCTCGGCATGCCACTCGACACTCTGCTGCCGAAGGCGGCCATGACTCCGGGAGGCACACCCCTGACCCGGGGAGAGCTTTCCGGGGAGGCCCGGCCGGAACTGACGCGGAGGCTCGCGCAGAACTACCGCGTTTCCGCATCGGGTCGTTGCGGAGGGGGGGATTCGACTTCGGGCCAGTCCGCCAGCTCGTCGAGTGCTCGGGAGGCGGCGATCTCCGCCATCTCCTCGGCATCCTCCCCCGATGGACTGTGCACGGCCCAAGCACCGGCCTGCAGCCAAGCGGCGACCTCTGCCCGGTGTTCAGGCACCTGGATCGCACGCCGTGGATCCTCCAGCGCTCGTATGGCGTGAGCGAACTCGTGGAGGATCGTCAGCACCAGGAAAGGCTCGGGACGGTCGGCGAGGTCCTCCCGCAGGAGTAGCCAGCCACGCAACGGCACGGCAGACCGGTCCAGCAGGAAGGCCGCCAGGCCCTGCTCCAGGTGCATGGACACGGAGGTTCCGTCCGACAGCCGGAGACGGACTCTCGTCCCGGGTACGATGCTCCTGGCGCTTCGCAGGAATTCGGACAGCGATGCGTGCAGGTACTCGGGCACCAGTTTCCAGGCTCGCTCGAAGGGGCTCCGCAGTGCAGTGGAGAGGTGGATTCGCAGGGCCGCCTCCGAGGTTCACGAGTCACCTTGAGGTGTTCTGTGAACAGGACCGCGGGACGGCACCATCGGGCGCCGCACAGCGGGTTCGCTCGAATTGCCAGGCACCACGAGCTCGAGGTGGCTGGTTGCACCTGAGCTTGATGACGTGCTCCGGCTACCGATGTGCGGGTGCCCGCGCTGCCTGGCCTCTCCGTCGCGGCGGGTTTGGCGAGGGTTCACGTCGTAAGCCGATCATTCGGGTCCGGACAGGCGAGGTCGGACGGATTGTCGCCAGCCGTGGCGGCGGATGCAGGCGAATTGTACATTTGTGTCTCCCTCGTAGCTCCCTCCTGGCTTCACCCCCCTTTCTCGATGATGTGCCCTGACATCACGGGCTCGCCGTGTCGTGTGCTCTTCCCTGGGGATGCTCCACTGCCTGGCCGGTCTTCCAGCCGCGACCGTGGGATCGAGGCGCAGTATTGTGTCGTTGACTCCCGCAAGCTCAAGCCGTCGCATGATCTCGACCGCGGCGTCGCGCTCCCCGACGGGATCAACTCCCGGCTCCTCCTGTCCCGATCGGCAGCCGACCACCGGGCCCTGATCAACGCGCAGGTTGCGACCGCGCGCCTCGATCCGGAACACGTGCTCGATCCCACGGCCTTCGTGATCACCGGCCCTCCGCTGGTGGCCGGCGACTATCGGGTGGTGGCGGGGACGCACCGCTCCATCCTGATCCAGTCGGCTGAGCAGCGAGACCGGTCTTCAGGCGCCTTCCAGCGGTACGTGGAGCTCCTTCGCGCGCGTGCCGGCTGGTTCGGCCTCGACGAATCCGCCGTCCGGAACCATCCGGCGCCAGCGCTCGTCCGCATGCTCCCGGCGAACGTCGGCGGCGACATCGAGGTGCTGAGAGCGCTCAACCGGCTGAGTGATCGCTTCCTCACCAAACCCAAGGACATTCTGTCACAGGCGGAGACCATGGCGGCCCATTACCGGCATGCCGAGGGCGCCCAGGAAGTGTTCGCCGGGTACTTTCAGAACGTGGACAGGCGGCCCCGCGCCGGGAAGCGCCGCTACGAGCGGCGGTCGATCCGGTTCTTCCTCCGGGGCGGTGCGGGAAAGCGGTTTCTGGAGGAGCTGACGCGCGCGCACGTGGTCGACGATCACGACCAGGCCGTCCTGGTGGACCCCCACACCAAGCTGCTCAGCCCTCAGGGGCGGATCATCCTGGGTCAGATGCTCGCTGCTGCAGCGGTCGGCGACGCGCTCGCGATGGACGACATCGACGAGCGCATCCTTTCGAGACTGGCGCCGGCGTTCCCATGGCTCGTCGCTGCGCCCGGATCGCTGCGCCCCTGGGTCGAGCTCAAGGAGGCGCTGCGGCAGGCGCTTTCGCTTGTCCGCGGGTTCGGGGGGCGAGATCGTTTCGCTCGCATGAAGACCGAAGACCTTGAGCAGGGAGACATGCTCTTTCTCGCCGGCCTGTCAGCCCAGAGCTCGTTCCGGGTGGCCAGCCCCCAGGCACGCCATCTAGCAGCGTGTCTGGTCAGCCGCGACGCCGCCTGGTTCCGAAGCCGCATGGAGCAGTGGGGAGGGCCGATCCGGAGGGGGAAGCCCCAGGAGCAGGGGCAGACGCAGGGAGCCGTGGAGCAGGCGCAGATGCTCTTCGGGGAGCAGGAGCAGGCGGTCGAATCCGATGCCGTCGATGGCGGCCGATCAGCCCCGTTCGAGTTCGGACGGGACTTCGAGCTGGTCTTCGGGACGGTCGATGCGTTGGAGCCCATTCCCCCTGAGGTGCTCCACGGGCAGATCCTGCGTCTTGGCAGGGGAGGCGCCAGGGGGCGCCGCGCCGCGGTCTTGCATGTCCGCTCTCTCGTTCCGGACGACGTGTGGGAGAAGGTGCAGCCCGTGCTCGCGAGGCTGCCGTATCCATGGAAAAACCACATCGGCGAAGAGAGGTCGGGGGGGGAGCGGTCCTCGCCACGCCTGGACCGGCGTGCGATTCTCGGCGTGGTCCTCCACCTCCGGGCTGCCGGGGTGCCTTTCCGACGCTTCCGCACCTGGTGGGACCTCTACCCCCCGGATTGGCGTGCAGGCAGATACAACTCCGTGCGGCACATCCTGCGGGCGTGGCGGTCCGACCTTGAGAGGTGGTCGGAACTGTGCAGGACGCTCGGGATAGACCCGACCGGCTGATCCATCCACTGCCGGCGGTGGATGTCACGGCATGCCGCAAGCGGGTGCCTCGCCACGGGTGACGATTACAAGGCAGACATCACTACGGGGCGGTCTGGCGAAGTCTCGCCGGACCGCCCCGTTTGATCGGACTTCGTCGTCATTGCAAGCTGAAAATTGGCCGATCACGCCCTGAGATCAATCGGTGCCAGATGGATAGTTCGGGAGCAACCTACCTCCAGATTCCGTACAACTCATTGCTCCTTCACCCCGACAGCTACTCGCAAGATGATGTGCAAATTGAGTATGGCGACGTGCTTGCTCGGTTCCTGAGAATCTACCCCACAATCAGTTCATCTCGAGCCCACCGTTCGAATGGGGCGGCTTCGACGTCTCGCCAGCTAGGCCAGCGGTCGAGCTCACCCTCCGCTGCGATGTGTGTTTCCGGGTCCGCGAAAACCGCCCGGTAGGGTGGCGGCACCGGCCTGACCAGGCCGGACCCACCTTGATTGGAGCACCCTAATGCCACCTCGCCCGGAGGACTGTCTGCCGCCACGCCGTCATCGTGCCGGTTCGCCTTTTGACCCCGGTTCTCTGGAGTTCGTCAGATCCGAGGCTTTGAGCAGCTCTCCGAACCTGATGAACTCCAGGGGCGGAGGAGCGAACCAGGCGCCGCGCGGGTCGTCCGAGACCTTCGTGGGAATCCCTGCGCACATGCTCCCAGCGGAGCCGCTGCTGTCTCCCCGTACGGCACTCGTCGTTCCCAGGGATATGTCACGGTTCGGAGTGGCCGATCACGAGCCGTTCATACTCCTGAGTGACGCGGACCTGGACCCGCTGGCCTACTACTCCGCCTTTCATCTCGAACGAATCCTGGAAAGGTCGAAGCGATGGAGGGTGGGTGACTCTGCGGAAGAGGACGGCGAAGGCCTGAAGGTGCCGGCTGCGGGTCTGTTTGTGGACGCCTCACCTGCAACCGGGAAGGAGTCGCATGAGCAGTCACCACCGGCTGATGGACGCGAAGAAGCCACCGATCAAGATCCCTCCAGAAATGGTGGAGCAGATCGCACTGCGCCTGGCTCGCGCGGCGGTTGAGATCCTCCACCACGGAGGGGAAGTGCAGTTCATCAATGCCGCCTGGGTGGACCGAAACCTCAGGATCGGCCGAACACCGGCTTCCAAGCGAGGAGAGCCCTCACGATGAGCACGATCGGACTCGACAGCTTTCCGCAACGCGCCATCCGGGCGCTGGGACGAAAGGTGGTTCTGTTCATCCGGCAGTCGACGCCGGACCAGAAGCGGGATAACCCGGGGAGCGAGCAGGTGCAGCGCCTCCAGCTGGAGCACGTGGAGCGGCTGGGAGTGAAGCCGGAGAACATTCTCGTCATTGATGCACGGGGAGAGTCGGGCCGGGGGGAAATCGTGCGCGAAAAGTTCGAACAACTGGTCCAGCTGGTGGAGAGCGGTGTGATCGGGATGGTGATCCTCGCCCGCTACGACCGCCTGGGCCGCAACGACACGGACAGTGCCCGGCTTTACAACCTCCTGGCCAAGCAGAGGGCGCTGGTGATGGTGGATGGTCGGATCTACGATCCGGCTGAGCCGAGCGACGACCTGATCCTTGGCCTGCAGTCCAAGTTCGCCGAGTACGAGAACCGTGCACGTACGCGCTGGATGGTCCTGACGCGGATGGCGCTCGCGCGCATGCTGAAGGCCCCGGTCAACCTGCCACTGGGGCTGGTGTGGGCCTCGCCGGAGGACACGGTCTATGTGCAGCGCCTTCGAGAGGCTGGGCTGCTGGAGTGGATCGCCGACCTCAGCGGTCATCGGGCGTTCCACCAGCGGCACTACCAGACGCGCTACGTCCTGCCCGATCCAGATCGGGCGCTGTTCCAGTCGGTCGTCCTTCGTCTCCGGTGGATCCTCGAGGAAGAGAGCCTCCGCGGAGTGATCCGGCGGATCGAGACGGATCCGGACTGGCCTGTGCCCGGAATGGTACCGCGGAAGCCGGGTTTCAGCTTCAATCCGGAGCAGATGGCAGAGTGGGTGCCGGTGAACCGCTCCATCCTCGAAATCTGGTACCGGAGCCCCGCGCTGTACGGGATCTACGCGTTTCGAAGCAGAGTGCTGGAGGACCAGGAAGAGGGCGGGGCAGGAGGGACGTACACCGTTTGGGAGACCAACGCCTTCCCCTCATTTGCCGGAGCAGTCGACTACCCGCGCGTCCGGCGGATCCTGAGTTCCGGGGCGCGCGTCTTCGGTGTCCGCTACCCCGGCCCCAGGCTGCACCCTCTCCCTTCCATCCGGTGCGCTCATGTCACGAGCCGGGGAACGATGTGCGGCTCCAAGCTCACGGCCTGCTACCAGGCGGATGGGACCTACCGGTACGCGAGCAGCTGGTGCAAGGGGAGGGGACACACGGACGCCTCCATCGGACCCGAACTGGACGACCTGGTGATCAGGATCGTGCTCTCCGTCTTCCGGGGGGATGCGCTTCGCCGCGCGATGGACTCGCTGCGGGCGCACGGCGGCGGGATCCTGAGCCGGAGGACCGAGGTCGAATCGCGGGTTGCCCGCCTTCAGATGCGGGTGCAGGGGGCGGTGGACCGGGAACTGGATGCACGAGCTGCCGACAACGTGGAGGATCAGAGCTTCTGGATGGGCGAGCGGGAGCGGTATCGGATCGACCTGGTCCGGGCGGAGCGCGAGCTGGCAGAACTGGTCCGCGAGGAGGGACGTGCTCGCGCGCTCCGGGACACGGAACTCGAGAAGCTGGTGGCCCTCGCCTCGGATCTGCCGCGGCTTCTGGAGCGCGCCCGCGGGATCGACGGCAAGGCCCGGGCGATCCTTGCAGACCTCATCACCGAGATCTACGTGCGACGCGTGACGCGGTACGTGATGGACGTCGAGGTCGAGTTCCCGACCGGGGCGCGTGTTCCGGGACGGGTGTTCACGCGGGGCATGACCAGCACGCAACCCCAGCGTCTCTACGCAGCCATGCGACTCGCGGCGGGTGCGAGCCAGGACGAGGTGGCGAAGGAGATGAACGACGCGCTGGCGGCAGTTTGGGAGCGTGCTCCGCACCGGCTGCGATTCGACGCGGACCGGGTCCAGACGGCTGCCCTTCTGAACGAGAACTCCGAGCCCGTGCAGCCCCGGGAGGGTACGCCGCAGGGAGTTCGTGAGCTGGCGGTGCGCATGGACTGCCATCCCACCCGGGTCCTCGAAGCGGTGCTGGAGGGTGCCCTCGGGCCAGCGGCCTGGACGACGGACGGGCTGACCGTCGTGCCGAAGGAGCGGGAGCTGGATCGCGCGTTTCCGGAGTACGCTCGGGGTAAGATCGCCGGACAGCGAGGATGGGCCGTCCTCGACATCCTCCCTCTGGCTGAGGTGGTTACGGTGAAAGGGGCGGAACGGCAGCGCGTCCAGCGCCTGGCCCGCCAGACGAACTCTCTCGTGCGGGATGATTCGGGCCGCGTGTGGGTCCACCGGAAGGGCATCGAGGCGGGTGCGCTGCAGCGATGCGTGCAGGCCGCACTCGAGAGGCTCCATCCGGAGCTCGCCGTCGAGTACTGGGTGCCCATGCGGGAGGCCAGACGCATCCTGGGCGGCGCGACGGAAAAGCAGATCCGCCTGCGGGCGATCACCGCCACACCAGGGTCTGGGCATCAAGGGGCGCTGTCCCGTTTCGTCTGGCTATCCCCTGCGGAGGTGGAACGGCTCGGTACGAAGCGCATTACGGAGGTGGTCGCGGCCATGGGGGAGAACGTGCAGATGGAGGACTTCCTCACGGTCAATGCGACCTACGAGTGGATGCGTGCCCGGTTCGCGTGTGGGACGCTGAGCATGCTCAGCGATGCCCTTCGATATGGGAGGGTGTTTCGCGTCCGGGCACGTCCAGCCACGGGTGGTGCGCTGAGGTTGTTCGTGCGCATCCCGCGTGTGCTCCAGGAGAGTACAGATCCGGCCCTGCTGCGCGCCTGGCTCGCCGGCACCCTCGAGAGCGAATCCGCACGGGAGCCGATCGACGGATGCCAGGCTGAACAGGGAGGTCGGTCGGGGTAGCGCCGCATTTCCTGTGGGATGGGATGGCAGATGAGGACACGACTGAACGCGGGGCGGCCGGATGGCTCGCCCCGCGGTTCATTCGGTCGGGAGGGTCGGGTCGGACGAAGGCGTCTCCCCGTCGAGGCGGCGCGTGGCTTGCCGCGCGGCCTCGTCTGCCTCGGGGCGGCGGCGGATCGGGTCGCGGAGGGTGGCGGTGGCACGCTCGACCTCCCGGCGGGAGGGCGCAGCCGAGAGCCTGCGGATCCACCCCGCGACGCGGAGGCGAAGGGCTTCGAGGAGCCGGTTCATGGTCCGGGGCATGGGAGGAGGGTGCACGGGGGAGAGGTCCTTTCCGGTGTACGCCTCGCCGTACCCGCCGCGGGCCGCCTACCCGGTCACACCCGTTTCACCGCCTGTGCGCCCTCGCGCGGCAGAGGCGACGCCTCCCTGCGCCGCTCGTCCAGCTGGGCGCCGAACTCCCCCCATGAAACCCCCAGCGCGTCCAGAAGTGCGGAGAGCACACCCGCCGTGGGGTCGCGCAGACTCCGCTCGAGCAACCCGATGTAGGTGCGGTGCAGCCCGGCCCGGCTCGCAAGGGCTTCTTGCGAGAGCCTCCTGGCGGTGCGGAGGTCGCGGAGCAGTGGCCCGACCACCCTGGGCACGGACTTGCGAGGCATGGCCGACGAATAGCGCCCGCAGATGCGCCCTGGCTACAGACAATTGTCACCTACCCCGGAACCTTGATTCGACGGGCTCGGCGGGGATGAGACCCTGGTCCGGGGAGCCGGGCTCGAGTCCGCTTCCGGAGGCGGGGAACATCCGAGCCGGCCAAGGACCTTTCGGCGGTCCGGGTCGGGAAGGGAGGCGATGCGGCGGAGCATCTCCCGCCGCAGTCGCTCCTGCAGGCGCTGGAACCGCCGCTTCGCTCCGTCCGCGGTGGTCCCGACCTGCTCGGCGACCAGGGACCAGGGGAGCCCGTCGACCAGGTGGGCCCAGAGGAGGTGGCTCGCGGAGTCCGGGAGTTGCTCGATCACCTCGGTGAGCAGCCGGAACACGATCCGGTCGCCTTCGCCGTGGGGGGCGTCGTCCGTCTCCCCCCATGGATCGGGGGAGAGCGTCTCGGCGGGGTCCGAGTTTCCCGCGAGCAGGGTCACTTCGACCTGCAGGCGCTGGACGTGGTTCAGCCCGACGTTGCGCGCCACCGTCAGCACCCAGACGAGGAACTGCTCCTCGGACTCGGCGCGGCAGCCGGCGAGCCCGCGGGCGATCCGGAGGAGCGTCTCCTGGGCCAGGTCCTGGCAGACGTCTTCGGGGTCGTGGGCGAAGTCGAAGCGGGCCATCAGGAAGTCGAACACCGGGGTGTAGAGCGCCGAGAGGACGCGCTCCAGCGCTGGCCGGTTTCCCTGTGCGGCCGCGCGCACGGCGGCGAGCGAGGGTCCGCAGCCACTGGGGGAGCGGCTCCGGGTCCCGCTCATGGCGTGGCTCGGTCAGACTCTCGTCCGGCCGCGGAGAGCGGGCGGAAGGGGCAGATCTCATGGAAGTTGCACCGGCCGCACGCGCCTGGCCGGTGATCGGTGGGTGGAAACGCGGCGGGGTCCTGGGGGAGGTTCCGCCGGGGGTCCGCAAGCAACGCCCGCATCTCCGCGGCGCTCTCGAGGATCCGCTCGGCGGCCGTTTCCAGCTGGGCGGCCCCCAGGGAGAGGGTCCGCTCCGTACCCGGTCGGAGGAAGACGACGCGGCCGTGCAGCTGGCCCGGTGCGGCCTCCGCCCCTGCGAGGCCCAGAGCGTAGGCGGCGAGCTGGAGGTCGGTCCCGCCGCCGGCCCCCGTCTTCCAGTCCAGGACCGTGACCCCGGAGTCCGAGCGGTACGCCAGATCGGGCACGGCGATCACGTCCGTGTCCTCCAGCCGGAAGCGGAGGAAGGACTCGCCGGCGCGCACGTCCGCAGGCCGGCATCGTGCGATCTCCTCCCAGACCGGAGAGCGGACCAGGTGGCGCACGCACATGCGGAGCGAGTCGCGGACCCTCTCCACGGCAGCGTCGTCCGGAAGCGACCCGTAGTAGACTTCGCGCAACATCGGGTGCTGGCGGGGGCTCTTCCGGAAGGTCTCCCGGTCGCGGAGCTGCCAGACTCCGTTCAGGGCACCGCGCACCTCGCGCACGAGGTCCGCCTCCGGCGGAGCGGGCCTGCCCCGCCCCAGGACTGCTGAAATCCGCCGGGCACAGCCGTGAACCGCGATGCCCAGGACGGCCTCGAGCGTCGTCAGGTGCTTGAGGGCGTACGCCCGCCGGCGAGCCGCGGGAGCCGCTGAATGCCAGCCGCCCTGGGACAGGTAGTACTGGTAGTAGTAGCGGAGGCGGCACGCCTGGAAGGTCCGGTGCCGGGTGAAGGACCAGGAGAACGGTGGGTAAACGGTGCGCGTCGACATCCTCCCTCCCGCCGGCGGGTTGCGCCGGGCGTCTCGGGCCAGGGCGGCCCGCGCGTCCGTCGCCATCCCAAAGACCACCGGGCGGCACCGGCGGCAGGGGAAGGGTCTGGACCGGTCGAGGGTGAGGGGGCGGGTCGGCTACGAGGTACGAGGGGGAGGGCTCGATCAGACGCTCCGCAGGCGCGGTGCGAAAATCCATCGCTCCTGATCAGCCCCGGATCTCACCTGCGGAATCAAGGTGTCGGGAAGGTTGGCTCGCGGCCGGGATCGGCCGACACCATACGATGTGGGCGTCGAGAAGCGCCCTGCGGCTTAGCTCCCGTCGACCGCCGTGTGCGGTTCCTGGGGATCCGTGCTCGCGCCGAATCCGAGCAGTCGATCGACCACCGCCGGGGGAAACAGCCGCCGCAGCGCCGGCTCCAAGGCGGACTGGTGGGCCCGCAGCTTTTTCGCCATGTCCGCGAGCTCCTGTCGCGCGAACCGTGCGTTGCCCATCAGCCCCGCGCCGTCGGCGCGCTCGAGCCCCGCCGCCACGTACCGCCGTAGCACCGCATCCAGCTGCGCGTCGTCCAACTCGGCCCGGCCGCCGTCCACGAGACGCTCGGCCAAGTCGGCGCCCACGTTCTTCGGCACGTCGACCATGTCGAGCGCGGCGAGCAGGTTGGCTGCGGCGCCGCGGAAGCCGGGTGCGGCCTCTCCCTCGCGCCCGAACAGTTCCGCTAGGGCGTCGAAGGGCGGCTCCGAGGTGCTCACCGTCTCGGTCCAGAACGACCGGAGCCGCCGTCCGAGCTCCGCGCGCTCGTTCGCCGCCATGTCGCCGGCGGCCGCCAGGCGCGCGGCGTACTCGGCCTGCAGCCGAAGCGCTTCCATCACGTCCCGCGCGTAGCTGGCGCCGTATCCGAACGCGCGCAGCCGCGCGGCGTAGATCCGAATCCGTTCTTCGATGCGAGTCCCGTCCGCCGAGCCTGATGCGGCCATGAGTGCGCGATCCGCCGCTCCGCGATCATCGTTCGCCAGCGCGAGACGCGCACGGGCGACCTCGGCCTCGGCAATCCACTCCTGCCGTGATCCCGGGGTGAGGGCGTCGATGCGTGCGACGAAGGAATCCAGGAGCCGCTCCGCCTCATCGCGCTCAAGGCCGGCCAGGCGGCTGAGTGGCGCGGGAGTCCAGTAGTCCAGCACCACCTGCTCCCCGTAGCTCCGCTCCCTGCCCTCCGCCTCCGCAATTTCCGTCGAGGGTGGCAGCACTTCCCATACGCGCGCGAGGGCGCCTTCCACGTCGCCCGCACGGTCTTCGACGCGGCGCAGGAGATCGAACGACGTCATCGCACCCGCTGCGTCGCCGGTGCGCAGCCACTCGGCCACGGCCTGCTTTCCCGCGCGCGCGGCCTGCCGGGTCAGTCCCACCGCAGCAAGCGTGTTGAAGACGCCATGGTGCGCGAGGTTCGACACGTCCTGGGGCTCGCCGAGCAAGCCGACGGCGTCAAGGTCCTGCTCGAAGAAGTAGACCCCGAGCGCGGTCGCCGCGTCTGGCGGAGGAAGCTCGGCGGCCGGCGCAGGAAGGGTCCCGGGCGGGGCGCCGAAGCGGAGCTCCGGCG
>JBEVLE010000333.1:0-3049 GCA_040509335.1 Longimicrobiaceae bacterium
CGCTCCGGCCGGAAAACACCGTGGGGGCGCGGCCTGCGCCCCGGCGGCGGTCAGTCCGAAAGGTCCCAGTCGTCGGCGGCCGCCTTCATGCGCAGGGCGCCGGGGCCGGAGCGCCGGTGGGCCGGGGCGGCCACGTGCTCGCGCACCATGTCCAGGGTGCCGTCCACCCGCAGCTGCCGGAACAGGAAGGCGAACTGCTCCTGCAGCGTCGCCCGGATCGGCGCGCGGTTGTCCTCGGGCAGCTCCCACAGGTCGCGCTTGAAGGCGCCCAGCGCCTTCTTGCGGGCCTTGTAGATGAACTGCTCCTCGGTGTCCGTGGGCTTGCGCTCCTCGGGGAAGCTGGTCCGGCAGTGCTCGTACATCCGCTCGCGAAGCTCGCCGGGGAGCGACGGGTGGTCGTACAGCATGTTCTGGAAGCCGGTCGCCAGGTGGATCTCCGCCGTTTCCATCTCCGGGAACTTGCCGAAGGCGCTCGCCGGCAGCGTGGAGGCGCCGTGCTGCACCGCGCCGGACAGGCCGTACTCGTCGCGCGAGATCCGCGACAGCGTCCGCAGCGTCTCGAAGTCGATGGCCACGTCCGCGATGGAGCCGTCCGGGAGCACCGTGCCGCCGTGCGAAGTGCCGGACTGCACCGAGATCTTGCTGAGCCCCTCCAGCCGCCCCCCGTCCTTGCCGGCGATGCGGTCCAGCTCGCGCCGGTAGCCGTCCATGTACGCCCGCAGCTCCTCCGGGGTGGAGTTTTCCGTGCCCACCTCGCCGATCTCGCCGCCGACGGAGATGGTGACCCCCTCCGGCTGGTAGTGCCGCACGTAGGCCGTCAGCTCGGCCGACAGGCGCGAGTTGAGCGCCTGCTGCTCGTCCAGCGTGCCCTTGTCCAGCTCCACCAGCGTGGAGGTGTCGATGTCGATGTTGTAGAAGCCGGCGTGGATCGCCTCCTTGATCAGGTCCTTGACCGCGCGGGTCTCGGCCTGGGGGTCGGCGCGGAACTTCTTGGCGTTGAGCTGGAAGTGGTCGCCCTGCACGAAGAGCGGGCCGCTCCACCCCTCGCGGATCGCCGCCGCGGTGAGCACCGCCACGTACTCCGCGGGGCGCTGGTCCGTGTAGCCGATCTCCGAGCGCGCGATCTCGCAGATCAGCGCGCCCACCCGGAGCTCCCGCGCGGCCGCGAACATGGCGCGCGCCGTGTCGAACGAGGCCGCGCGGATGTTCATGGCCGGCACCGTGAAGCCGGACACCTCGCCGCGGCCGCGGGCCATGTACAGGTCGTGGATGGAGGCCGGGCGGATCCCCAGCCGCTCCCCCGCCTCGCCGATGATCCAGCGGGCGGTGTCGCGCACGTCGGCGTCGTCGCCGAAGACGGCGGCGCGCGCCAGCGTCTCGATCCCGGCGCCGCGCAGCGCCTCCTCGTTCGCCACCTCCACCTCGCCGTCCCGCACGCGCACGGCGTCGCGGAGCTGGTCCAGCAGGGCCCGCACGGAAGACTGCTCCAGCAGCGCGCGGTCGTCGCCCTGCGCGGTGACTGTCTCGGCCATCGGTTTTTCCTCTATGCCTGGTGGTCGTCGGTAACGGCTCTGGACGGCGGGTTCGGGCGTGCCCCCGGCTGCGCCGGGGTCGGGCTTCGGCTCCGTAACGCAGCAAACAACGCTGCGCAACGGAGTCGAGCCCCCGCAAACTGCCGCGGGGTCTCGCCCCTTCGGGCCGAAATCCCTCACGCGGGTCCGGCGCGTGAAGATGCGCCGTGCTCCGTGGGCTGGCAAGCGCGGCGTGGTCTGGCGCTTGCACGGCCCGCCGGCATGCAGACCTCCGCCGCCCGCAAGATCCTTTCCGCCGCCGCGCTGGGCGCGGCGGGCCTCGGCGCGTACGCCTTCCTGGTGGAGCCACGGTGGCTGGAGGTGACCCGGCCGCGGATCCACGTGCGCGGGCTGCACCCCGCGCTGGAGGGGCTGCGCATCGCGCTGCTCACCGACATGCACGCGGGCGAGGGGACGCCGCTGTCGCTGATCCGGCGGGCGTGCCGGGCGGCCATGGCCGAGCGGCCCCACCTGGTGGCGCTCACCGGCGACTTCGCGGCGGACGGCTCGGGCGACTTCGGGCGGGTGCTGGGGGCCATGGCGTGCCTGGACGCGCCGCTGGGGGTGTACGCGGTGCCCGGCAACCACGACCACATCGTGGGGATCGACACCTGGCACCGGCAGGTGGGCGCGCACCCCCGGATCGTGGACCTGACCAACGCCGCCGTCGTGCGCGAGGTGGGGGGCGCGCGGCTCTGCGTGGCGGGGGTGGACGACTACTCCATGGGCACCCCGCGGATGGACGTCCTGCCGCCGCCGGAGGAACGGGATTTCACACTTCTGCTGGCCCACGACCCCGACCAGGCGGAGCGCGCCCGCCGCGTCTGCGACCAGGTGGACCTGGTGGTGAGCGGGCACACCCACGGGGGCCAGGTGAGGCTCCCCTGGATCGGTGCGCTGCGCAACCCGGCGGTGCGGGAAGACCTGTACGAAGAGGGTTTGCGGCGCCGCCCCTGGACGCAGGTGTACACCTCGCGCGGGGTGGGGACGGTGCACCTCCCGGTGCGCTTCCTGTGCCGCCCCGAGGTCGCGGTCCTGGAGCTCACGGGCGCCCCGCGGCCGCCGGCAAACAGTTGATTTCGGAGCCTCACGGGAGGGGCCGAGAGGTGCGGAACGTTCTTTGCTGTGACCCGCCGTGTAAGCAGACCGGGGCGCCGTTGGACGGGGCGACGCCGCGGCATCCGTCCGGTTCCGTCACAGCGGAGGCACCATGGCTCGACAGACTGGCATCGTGGAGTTCTTCAAGGACGACAAGGGCTTCGGCTTCATTCGTCCGGACGACGGGGGAAAGGATGTCTTCGTGCACCACTCCTCGATCGAGATGGAGGGATTCAAGTCGTTGAAGCGCGGCGACCGGGTGGAGTTCGAGATCGTGGACGACCCGAAGGGCCCCCGGGCGTCTTCGGTGAAGCGCGTCGACGAGTAGCCGGACCGGGCGGAAACGAGCGGCGGCGCCGCTCCCTCGGGGAGCGGCGCCG
>JBEVLE010000334.1:0-3191 GCA_040509335.1 Longimicrobiaceae bacterium
TCCCGATCTCGTGTGTTCATCAACAGCATCCTCTCTCCGGGGCTCGCGTTGGCCCCAGTATGGGCGAAGCTACCCCGAAGGAGGACATTTCTATTTCAACCTACCCGGACATTTCTATTTCAAAGCTACACCCTCGCGTTCGTGCTGCTTTACACGACGGGTCCCCACCCGGTACATTCCCCCGCTCGTTTTCCCGGCCCCGCGGCCGGAGCCCGCACGCGCAAGCACCGCACGAATGGACCGCCTGACCCCGCAGCGCCTGGACGAGATCCTGGACCGCGCCCGCGGCCTCCGCGTCGCGGTGGTGGGCGACGTGATGCTGGACGTGTACCTGGAGGGCACGGTGACCCGCATCTCCCCCGAGGCGCCGGTGCCCGTGGTGAGCGTGGACACCGAGCGCGTGGCGCTGGGCGGCGCCGCCAACGTGGCCGCCAACGTGGTCACGCTGGGCGCCGACTGCGACCTGCTGGGCTACGTGGGCGCCGACGAGCCGGGCGCGCGCATGCGCGCCGCCCTGGCGGAGCACCCGGGGGGGACGCTGCGCGCGCGGCTGGTGGAGCGCCGCGACCGCCCCACCACCACCAAGACGCGGGTGATGGCGCGCAAGCACCACGTCATCCGCTTCGACCGGGAGCGCGCCGACGACCTCCCGGACGACTGCGTGGACGAGCTGTGCGCGCTGGTCCGCGAGTCCGTGGCCGGCGCCGATGCGCTGGTGCTCGAGGACTACAACAAGGGCGTGCTGGTCCCCGCCGTGATCCGCGCCGCGCTCCGGGCGGCGGAGGAGGCCGGCATCCCCAGCGTCGTGGACCCCAAGTTCCGCCACTTCTGGGACTTCGGCGGCGCCACCGTGTTCAAGCCCAACGCCGTGGAGCTGGGCGCCGCCATGGGCGAGCCCATCCGGCCCCGCGACGACGCGTGGCTGGAGGGCGCGCGCGGGCGCACCGGCGCCCGCCACCTCCTGCTCACGCTGGGCGAGGAAGGGATGGTGCTGCGCTGCGCCTCCGGCGACTCGCTGCGCATTCCCACCGTGGCGCGCGAGGTCTACGACGTTTCCGGGGCGGGGGACACCGTCACCGCCTTCCTGGCGGTGGCGCTCGCCGCCGGGGCGGAGGTGGAGGAAGCCGCCATCCTGGCCAACTTCGCCGCGGGGATCGAGGTGGGAAAGCACGGGGTGGCCGTGGTCACCCCCGACGAGGTGCGCGCGGCCGTAGCCGCCCGCGCGCCGCACTCCGCCGTTCCCGCGGGCGACTGACGACAACCGACAAGAGGAGACACATGGCCGCTCTAGAAAAGGTCCAGACCGGCGGGGCCCCCGCCGCGATCGGTCCCTACAGCCAGGCGATCGCGCACGGCGGGCTCGTCTTCACCGCGGGGCAGATCCCGCTGGATCCCGCCACCATGCAGCTGGTCGAGGGCGACGTCGCCGCGCAGACCGAGCGCGTCATGCAGAACCTGGCCGCCGTGCTGGAGGCCGCCGGCGCCTCGCTGGCGAGCGTGGTGAAGACCACGGTGTTCCTGCTCGACATGAACGACTTCGCGGCGATGAACGAGGTGTACGGCCGCTGGTTCGGCGACCACGCCCCCGCCCGCTCCACCGTGCAGGTGGCGCGCCTCCCGCGCGATGCCCGGGTGGAGATCGAGTGCATCGCCGTGGCCGGCGCGCAGCGCTGATTCCCGGGGCGCGGGCCCGCACGCCGCGGGGTCGCGCCTTTTTCATCTTCGACCGCCGAACGGACCCGTTGCAGCCATGAGCAGCCCCAACCCGCACATCTTCCGGCAGTACGACATCCGCGGCGTCGTCGGGCCGGACCTGACCCCCGAGGTGGCCGAGGGGATCGGCCGCGCCTTCGCCACGCTCGCCCGGCGCCGCCTGGGCAAACCGCGCCCCACGCTCGCCCTGGGCCGCGACAACCGCGTGTCCTCCGAGGAGCTGGCCGCGGGCGTCCGCCGCGGGATGGTGGCCGCCGGCGCCGACGTGGTGGACGTGGGGCTGGTTCCCACCCCGGTGCACTCGTTCGCGGTGTTCCACCTGGGGCTGGACGGCGGCCTGCAGGTGACCGGGTCGCACAACCCGCCGCAGTACAACGGCTTCAAGATGACGCTGGCCGGCGGCTCCCTGTACGGCGGCGCCATCCAGGAGATCCGCGGGAGGATCGAGTCCGGCGACTATGAAAGCGGCGAGGGACAGGTTGAAAATCGGGAGATCCTGGACGAGTACGTGCGCTACGTCGCCGGCAAGTTCAGCATCCAGCGCCCCATCAAGGTGGTCGCCGACTGCGGCAACGGCACCGGCTCCATCGTGGCCGTGGAGCTGCTGCGAGCCCTGGGCGACCACGTGGAGGTGATCCCGCTCTTCTGCGACTCCGACCCCAGCTTCCCCAACCACCACCCGGACCCGGTGGTGGACAAGAACCTGGTGGACATCATCGCCAGGGTGAAGGAGACCGGCGCCGACCTGGGCGTGGCCTTCGACGGCGACGCGGACCGCATCGGCGCCATCGACGACCGGGGCGAGATCGTCCGCGGCGACACGCTCCTCCTCCTGTACGGCCTGGACCTGATCGCCAAGCGCGGCCCCGGGCAGAAGGTGGTGTTCGACGTCAAGTGCTCGCAGCAGCTCCCCGAGGTGCTGGAAAAGGCGGGCGGCATCCCCATCATGAACGCCACGGGCCACTCGCTGATCAAGAAGCGGATGAAGGAGGAGAAGTCGCTCCTTTCCGGCGAGCTGTCCGGCCACATCATGTTCGGCAACGACTACTACGGCTACGACGACGCCCTGTACGGCGCCTGCCTGCTGATCGACGCCATCCAGCGCAAGGGCGTCCCGCTCTCGGAGTGGATCGCCGAGTTCCCACGCTTCGTTTCCACGCCGGAGCTGCGCTACCCGGCCACGGAAGAGACCAAGTTCGGCATCGTCGCCCGCGCCACGGAGCACTTCAAGCGGGAGCACGAGGTGATCGACGTGGACGGCGCCCGCGTCCTGTTCGGCGACGGCTGGGGGCTGATCCGCGCCTCCAACACCGAGCCGGTGCTGGTGGCCCGCTACGAGGCCCGCAGCGCCGAGCGCCTCGCCGAGATCCGCGGCGAGATGGAGGGGTGGCTGGAGTCCGCCGGCGTGCAGACGACCGGCGGCTCCTCGACCCACTGACCCCGGCTGTAGCGAGGGGCGGCGGCCGCACCGGGCCGCC
>JBEVLE010000335.1:0-3122 GCA_040509335.1 Longimicrobiaceae bacterium
CGTTTCGGGGGGAGACTCGCCGGCAGTATGGCGAGGCTCCCCCCGGCGGAGGGAGACAGGCAGGCTGTTTGGCCTGGCTCCCGGAGCCCGCGGAGGAGACGGACAGCAGTACCGTCCGGCTCCGCAGCGGCCCCTCCGGAATCAGTCGAACGAGGCGGGGAGGCGCCCGGGAGCCATCTCGTGGAGCGGGCGGGGGGGCGGCGCGGCGGCGTCGGAAACGGCGGCGCCGGGGCGGACGGGGCTCGCGCCGCGCCGGCCCAGCACCTTGTCCGCGTAGCCGTTGGCCGGGTCGCCGCCGGAGGCGCGGATGCGGGCGACGGTGCCCATGCCGCGGTTGTAGGCGTGCAGCGCCTCGGCGACGTCGCCGTCGTACTGGCGGAGGAGCCCGCGCATGTAGCGGAAGCCCAGGCGCAGGTTGGTGCGGCGGTGCAGGATCTGTTCGCGGGTGATGCCGGGCTGGAGGCCGGCGGCGGTGGCGGGCATGAGCTGCGTGAGCCCCAGCGCGCCCACCGGGCTCACCGCGCGCTCGTGGAACTCGCTTTCCACGCGCACCAGGCGGAAGGCGAGGTCGGGGTCCAGCCCCTCGGCGTCCGCGGCGTCGAAGATGTCGCCGGCGAGCGCGTGCGAGATGCCGTAGCGCGCCGCGTACGCCCCCACCAGCGAGCGGCGCGCCTCCGCGGCGCGGCTGGCGGCCATTGCCTCGCGCAGCACCCCCCACGCCCCGGCGAGGACGCCGCGGGTGGGCGGAAAGAGCACCAGCGCGGCGGCGGCGAGGGCGGCCACGGCCAGGTGCCGCGCGTCCGCCAGCAGCGACGGGCGGAGGCGGCGCGCTCCCGCGCGCTTTCCTCCCCGGGAGCGGGAACGGCGGGCGGGGGTGCGGGACGCGGCGGGACGCTTGCTGCGACGGGACAGGACGGGCCTCCGGGGAGCGTGGGTGGCGCGCACGGGTCCGGCGGACGGGGGCGAACAATCTAACACCGCCCCCGGCGGCGGTCACGCCTCCGGGACGGGATCCGCCGCCGCGGCCGTGGGACGGGGAGCCAGGCAGCGGACCGTGCGGGGGCCGGGGCGGAGCACCATCTTGTCCACCACGTTGTCCACGCCGCGGACCAGCCCGGCGTTGGCGATGGCGCACTGGAGCGCGCCGAAGCCGTCCACCGCGCCGTGCAGCGCCACGGTCGCCCCGGCCACCTCGGCCCGCACCCGCCCCGCCCCGATGGAGGGCTCCGCTGCGAGCCGCGCCTCCACCTCGCCGCGGATGCGCGCGTTTTCCCCGGGGCTCACCGCGGCGGCCGGGGGGCCGCCGCCGAGGAGACCGCACCCGGGGAGGGCCAGCAGCACGCCGAGCGCCGCCCCCGCTCCCCATCCGCTGCGTCTTGCCGTACGTTTCAGCATCTGCCGGCCGCCTCCCGCGCCGGCCGAAACCCCCGCCGCGCCGTTGCCGTAAGGTGAGTCGCGGACGGAATCCCGTCCGCGCGCTTCCACGCGCCGTTTCGCAATCGCCAGGCCACGCGAGGCCGTTTCCGCTCTCCCGATGCGACGCTACTTCGAGCTTTCCCGCACCCAGACGTACTCGCTGCTCTTCGCGATCCCCCTGCTGCTGCTGTACGAGGCGGGGGCGGCCTGGGTCTCCACCACCTCCGCGGCGCCGCTGCGCAACGGGGCGGACGTGCTCATCCGCGCGCTCCTGGCGACGGGCGGGCTGCACAGCACCGTGGCCCTGACCGCCTTCCTGGTGGCGGTGGCCGGGGTGGTGGTGCTCGCGGAGTGGCGGCGCAAGCGGGTCAGGGAGATCCGGGTGGGGGTGTTCGCCGGGATGATGGTGGAGAGCGCGCTGTACGCCCTGCTCTTCGGGATGGTGGTGGGGACGGCCACGCAGTGGGTGCTGGAGGGCGCGGGGATGCGGCTCGCTGCGGACCGCGGCGGGACCATGGCGTCGCTCCCGCTGGGCGAGGGGATCGTGCTGTCGCTGGGCGCCGGGATCTACGAGGAGCTGCTCTTCCGTGTGCTCCTGGCCGGCGGGCTGTTCGTGCTCTTCCGCTCGGGCGGGCTGCCGCGGGTGCGCTCCGGGGTGTTCGCGGCGCTGCTCTCGGCGCTCGCCTTTTCGGCGTTCCACTACATCGGCCCGTACGGCGACCCGTGGCAGCTCCAGTCGTTCACCTTCCGCTTCCTGGCGGGGCTCGCCTTCAGCGTGCTCTTCCTGCTGCGCGGCTTCGGGATCGCGGCGTGGACGCACGCCCTGTACGACGTTTTCCTCCTCCTGTTCATGGCCGGGCGCTGAGCGCGCTCCCCATGGACACGCGGCCGTGTTAGATTTGCGCGGATCGCTCCTCCGCCGCGCCCTACCCCGGCTGGCAGCATGAACATCGGGCCGTCGCTGTACCGCATCGAAGTCAAGGACTTCACCGACATCCTGGGCGCCCTGCGCGCCGGCCGCGATGCGATCATCGTGGACTGGATCGAGCGGGTGCGCGAGAACGCCAGCGTGGAATCGGGGCGGCGGCTCAGCGACCCCATCCTCCTGGACCACGTGCCGCAGCTCTTCGACGCCATCCTGGACCGGCTGCTGCTGAACCGCGACCGCGCGGACGCGGAGTACTTCGCGGCGGTGCACGGCTTCGGGCGGCGGGTGGACGGCTACGAGCTGGAGGAGAACGTGGCGGAGCTGGCGATGTTCCGCCGCGCCATCTGGGCGCACCTTTCGGCCAACGGGGCGCGCTCCGACGGGGCGTGCGCGGCCATGGAGATGATCGACGGGATGATCGACCGCGCCGTCCTCGCCAGCGTGCGCGCCTTCACCGACCCCGACGCCCGCATGATGGAGCGGCGCGCGGAGGTCCGGTAAGCGGCGGGCTGACGCACGCGGACCCCGGCACCCGCCCGCCGGGTAGCATTCCCGCCGTGCGGGCGCACCGGGCGACGCAGACACGCGCCGGAGACGGGACCATCCGGGTCCGGGCCGCAGCGGCCGGACCCGTTCGCGTTTTCCGGCCCCGCGAAGCCCCGCGTGAGGGATTTCGGCCCGAAGGGGCGAGACCCGGCGGGGCTGTTTCCGCCGGGGCTCGACTCCGTTAGCCCGCGTTGTTTGCGGGCTTACGGAGCCGAAGCCCGACCCCGGCGCC
>JBEVLE010000336.1:0-3793 GCA_040509335.1 Longimicrobiaceae bacterium
GGCGCCGGGGTCGGGCTTCGGCTCCGTAACGCAGCAAACAACGCTGCGTAACGGAGTCGAGCCCCGGCAAACAGCCGCCGGGTCTCGCCCCTCCGGGCCGAAATCCCTCACGCAACTGCTTGCCCGTTCTCAGGATCCAGCAGTTGGCCCCCTCTCCCAGAATTGGGAGAGGGTGGCGAGCCTCAAGCGAGCCGGGTGAGGGCCGCCGTTGCAGGCTGTTCCCTGTTCCCTGTTCCCTGTTCCCTGTTCCCTGTTCCCTGGCCGTTCCGTGTCCACACGCATCCTGCTCGTCGAGGACAATCCCGGCGACGCGCGGCTGATCCGGGAAACGCTTCGCGAGGCGGAGTCGTTTCCCTTCGAGCTGGCGCACGCCGACCGGCTCGCGGCGGCCGAGGAGCGGCTGGCGGGGGAGGCGTTCGACGTGGTGCTGCTGGACCTGTCGCTCCCGGACGCGCACGGGCTGGAAACGGTGCGGCGCACCCTCGCGGCGGCGCCGGAGGCGGCCATCGTGGTGCTCACCGGGCTGGACGACGAGACGCTGGCGGTGGCGGCGGTGCAGGCGGGGGCGCAGGACTACCTGGTGAAGGGGCGGCTGGACGGCACCCTGCTGGCGCGGGCCATCCGCTACGCCGTGGAGCGCAAGCGACTGGAGCGCGAGCGCGCGCACCTCCTGGCGAGCGAGCGCGAGGCGCGCGCGACGGCCGAGGCGGCGGTGCGCGCCCGCGACGACGTGCTGCGCGTGGTGTCGCACGACCTGGGGAACTCGCTGAGCGCGGTGCTGGTGACCACCACCCTCCTGCTGCGCTCCCTCCCGGAGGAGGGCGAGGTGCGGCAGCGGGTGGCGAGCATCCGCCAGCTCGCCGAGCAGATGCAGCGGCTGCGGCAGGACCTGCTGGACGTCGCCAGCATCGAGGCGGGGCGGCTCTCCATCGAGCCGGACTGGTACGAGCCGCGGGAATTGCTGGAGGCCACCCGCGAGCACTTCTCGCCCGTGGCGGCGGAGCGCGGCGTGTCGCTGGCGGTGGAGGCGGAGGCGGGGCTGCCGCCCGTGGTCGCGGACCGCGAGCGCGTGCTCCAGGTGCTCGCCAACCTGGTGGGGAACGCGCTCAAGTTCACCCCGGCCGGCGGGCGCGTCGAGCTGTCGGCGGGGCGGGACCCGGAGGGAGTGCGCGTCGCCGTGGCGGACACGGGGCCGGGGATCGCGCCGGAGCACCTGCCCCACGTCTTCGACCGCTTCTGGAAGACGCAGGGCGGCAACCGCCACGGCGCGGGGCTGGGGCTGGCGATCTGCAAGGGAATCGTCGAAGCGCACGGCGGGAGCATCGGCGCGCGGTCGGTACCCGGCGAGGGAAGCACCTTCGCCTTCACCCTCCCCGCCGCGGAGACCGGGCCGGAGTAGCAGCCCTCAACGACGAAGCTCCGCGCCGCCCCGGCGGACGGCGCGCGCGGCCTACCTGTGGACACGGCGCCGCATGCGTTGCGGCGCCGGACCCCGTTTTCCGTCCGCCCGCGTTCAGCCCCCGGACACCAGGATCAGGCCGCGGGGAGGCTGGGCGGGAGCGGAAGTGGGGGACATGGAGCTCCTCCTGGAGACAGGTGGATGGGCCACGGGCGGCGGCCTGTGTAAAATTTTGAAGCAATCTGCGTTCCGGAACCGTCCGCTCCCGGAGCCGGGCGCCTTCAGGCCGTCGCCCGGCCCGGCCCCGCCGTCCGAAGCCGTTCAGGCCGTTCCCTGCTTCGCCCTGAGCACCCCGGTCTCCAGGGCGAAGCGCACCAGCTCGGCGCGGTGCGTGAGCCCCAGCTTCTGCATCAGGCGCGAGCGGTAGGTGTCCACCGTCTTTGGCGACAGGAACAGCTTCTTGCCGATCTCCCCGGAGCCGTACCCCTCCGCCGTCAGCTTCAGCACCTCGCGCTCCCGCTCGCTCAGGTCGTGAAGCGGGTCGTTCTCGCCGTGCCCCGCCGTCTTGTAGCCGCGCAGCAGGAGGCGGGTGGCGCTGGGGTACAGGAACACCTCGTCGCGGGCCACGGTGCGCACCGCCAGGATCAGGTCCTTGTCGGCGCTGGTCTTCTGCACGTAGCCGCTGGCGCCGGCCTCCAGCACCGGGAGCAGGTACTCCTCCTCGGCGTGCGAGGTGAGGATCAGCACGCGCGTCCCCACGTCCAGCGCCATGACCTGGCGGGTGGCCTCCATCCCGCCCATCCCCGGCATCGCCAGGTCCATCACCACCACGTGGGGGCGGAGCGCGCGCACCCGCTCGATCGCCTCCTCGCCCGTGGACACCTCGCCCACCACCTCCATGTCCGGCTCCAGGCCGAGCAGCGCGCGCAGGCCCCCGCGGAGCACCGCGTGGTCGTCGGCAAGGAGGACGCGGATCTTGTCGGGTATCATCGCTCACCAGGTTGAAAAAAGGAGAATCCGGAGCCCGCCCCCCGCCCTCACACCAGCCCCGCGACGGCGGCGCCCACCCCGTACGACACCGCCGCCGCCACGGCGCCCACCAGCAGCATCTCCAGCCCCGCGCGCCACCAGCGCAGCGTGGTGACCAGCGCCCGCAGCGCGCCCACCACGAACAGCGTCACCAGCGTCATCGCCACCGCCACGCGGAGCCGCAGCTCCGGCGGGGCGAGCACGTAGGGAACCAGCGGCACGCTCCCCGCCACCACGAAGGCGCCCAGCGTGACCAGGCCGTGCCGCAGGGGAAAGGGCTCCTGCATGGCCTCGCCGCGCGTGGCCCGCACCGCCTCCTCCGAGCGGATGGAAAGAAAGCTGCTCGCCCCCATGGAGAACCCGTCCGCGAGGAGGTTCGCCAGCCCCAGGATCAGGGCCACCGCGGGGTCCAGCGCCGCTCCCGCCACCCCCGTGACCACCGCGAAGGTGGTGATGATGCCGTCGTTGGCGCCGTACACCAGGTCGCTCAGGTAGTGGCGCACCAGCTCCACCCCGGGGCTGGGCTCGTGGCTGCGGCGAAGCTCCCGCAGCTCGGGCGAGGCGGCCACCGGCTACCCCGCCGCGCCGCCGGGGACGGCCTCGCGGCCGGACACGTCCTGCACCGCGATGCGGAAGAGCACCAGCCGGAAGGCCACCGGGTCGTCCGCGGTGAAGGTCTCGGGGAGGAGGGTGCGCAGCAGCCCCACCGCCTCGTCCCACTCGGCCTGCTGCGCCGCGGCGCCGTCCGGCGGGAGGGTGTAGAAGCCGCCGTGCACCACCACGCTCCGCCAGCGGAACAGCTCCTCCGCCTCGTCCACCTCGAAGGCCACCGGCCACCAGCTGTCGCCCGTGGTTTCCAGCATCGCCCCGTGGCGGGTGCGGCCGTAGATCCAGGCCCGGTGGAAGACGTAGTGCACGGGCTGGATGTCGATGCGGTTTCCCTTGCCGTACGCGACGCGGCCGACGTGGTTGCGCGCCAGCACGGCGTCGCACTCGGCGCGGTTCAGCGTGCGGATGAGGGGCGTGGGATTGCTGCTCACCTTGGGTTTCCTCGGTTGGGGACCGCGGGGCTCGCCGTGGGCTCCGTTCCTGCCGCAAGACCCCGACCATTCCCGGCGTGCGGAACGGCCTGAACTGCTCTCCACTGCAGTCTCGGGCGTGTCCCCCCGTGCCGGGGGGCCGGGCTGCGCGCGGTGGGCGCCGTGCCGCTCCGCCCACATCCTGCGCCACGACAAGGATACCCGCAAGCCACGCCGTCCTCCGTCAGGCGGCGGCCGATAATCCGACGGGACATCCCGGCGCCTCCGCGCGCGGCCCGTGGGGAATCTCCCCACTGCGTGCACGGCGCGGGGCCCCGGCGCGCAG
>JBEVLE010000337.1:0-4015 GCA_040509335.1 Longimicrobiaceae bacterium
CGCGCTGTGCGCGCCGAAGGAGCGGCCCAGGGCCCGCACCTCGTCCTCCAGCCGGGTGAGGGCCGTCAGGGGCGCAGGCCGTCGGGCGGCGCGGGCGTCCGGGCGCGCGCGCACGGCCACGTAGTCGGCCGGGTCCAGGCGGGCGGCGCGGCGCCGGAAGCGCCAGGTGAAGTCGGGCCACAGGGTGGAGTTGCGCCCGGTGGCGTCCAGGTACCAGCTGCGGCAGCCGCCCGAGGTCCACACCGTCCCGCGCATCCGCCCGTCCACCTCCGCAGCGAACGCCGCCTGGGCCTCGGCGCGCGGCTCCAGCGCGGCGACGCGGCTCCGGCGCATGTGGCGCAGCGCGGCCAGGAGGTGCTCGATCTGCGCCTCGATCATGTACACCACCGAGGTGTGGCCCAGCCCGGTGTTGGGGCCCAGCAGCATGAACAGGTTGGGGAAGCCGGCCACCGTGGTCCCCAGGAACGCCCGCGGGCTTCCCGACCACGCCTCCGCGAGCGTGCGTCCCCCGCGCCCGCGCACGTGCGGGGCGAGCGGCGGGTCCGTGGGGCGGAAGCCCGTGCCGAAGACGATGGCGTCCGTCGGCCGCTCCACGCCGTCCGCGGTGACGATGGAAGCTTCCCGCACCTCCGCGATCCCCTCCGTCACCAGCTCCACGTTGGGCCGCGCGAGCGCGGGCAGGTAGTCGCTGGAGATCAGCACCCGCTTGCACCCCAGCGTCCAGTCCGGCGTCAGCCGGGCGCGCAGCGCCGGGTCGGGGACGCTCCTCCGCAGGTGCCACAGGGCCACCCGCTCCGCCAGCCGCATCGCCCCCGGGTGGCGGAAGCCCGGCACCATCGCCTCGCGGGCCAGGTAGATGATTCCGCGCGCCAGCCGCTGCGCCGCGGGAAAGCGGCGGAACAGCCGCTGCTCGCGCTCGCCCAGCGCGCGGTCGTGCCGCGGCAGGATCCAGGGCGGAGTGCGCTGGAAAACGTACAGCCGGGCGACCTGCGGCTGGATCCGGGGGACGAACTGGATGGCGGATGCGCCGGTGCCGATCGCCGCCACGCGCCTGCCGCGCAGGTCCAGCGCGTGGTCCCAGCGCGACGAGTGGAAGGCGGCGCCGCGGAAGGTGTCCAGCCCCGGGAGGTCGGGGACGAGCGGGTCGCTGAGGGCGCCGGAGGCCATCACCAGCACGTGCGCCGTCACCGGGCCGGCGGAGGTGTCCACGCGCCAGCGCAGCGCCGCGTCGTCCCATTCCGCGGCGCGCACCTCGTGGCCGAAGCGCACGTGCGGCAGCACGCCGAAGTCGCGGGCGCAGCGCCGGAGGTACGCCTGGATCTCCGGCTGCGGCGAGTAGCTGCGCGTCCAGTCCGGGTTGGGCGCGAAGGAAAACGAGTACAGGTGCGACTGCACGTCGCAGGTGCAGCCGGGATACGAGTTGTCGCGCCAGGTGCCGCCCACGTCGCCGGCGCGCTCCAGCACCACGAAGTCGTCGATGCCCTCGCCCTTCAGCCGGATGGCCGCGCCCAGCCCCGCGAAGCCGCTGCCGATGATGGCGATCCGCGCGTGCACGCCGCCGGCGCCGCGAGCCCGCTCGTCAGGCATGCAGCGCCAGCTCGTCGATGAGCTTGCCGATGCGCCGGAGACCCACCACGCGGCGGAGCCCGTCGTACACATTCCTTTCCAGGGCGACGGCCAGCTTGTTTCGCATGCAAGTCTCCAGCGGGGTTGTACGTGCAGAATACGTACGCCCCGATCGCGTGAACAGCGCCGGGTCATCGTGTATCAGGGCGAGTCGCAGTGGGCAGTCCTGTCCGGCGCCCGACTGCGCCGCCGACGGCGTCTTCACGCTCGCAGGCGAGTGAATACGGAGTTATCTTCCTTGTTCGGCTGAAAGGGCCTCAATCCGGGGTGAGGAATCATGGCAGAGCCGGCATACCGCATCAACGTGGAAGACGGCGACGTCGTCGTCCGCCTCCGGAAGGGGTTCGTCGACAGCGAGCAGGTGTCGAAGTTCCTCGACTATCTCACGCTCGAGTCCCTGCGGCACCGAAGCCGTCTCTCGGAGGTGGACGCCACTGCCCTCGCCGACGAGATCGATCGCGCCGTATGGGAGCGGACCCGGTCGCATGCCGAGGGCTGATCGGTGGCCGACGCGCCGGAGAGGGTCGTCGTCGATACCAACGTCATCTTCTCCGCTCTCCTTGGAGGAGGAGGCCGATTCGCGGAAGCCCTGCTCCAATCCGGACACGCCTTCCACGTTGGAGAGAGTGTGCTCGTGGAGCTGTTCAGGCACAAGGAAAAGATCCTGCGGCTGAGCCGTCTCGAAGACGAGGACCTGGCGCGTTTCAATCATGTGCTGCTCCGCAGGCTCACCCTGTTCAAAGAGGACTTGATCGCTCCCGCCCACTGGCGCGCAGCGCGGGAGCTCTGCGCGGGAGTGGACGAGAGCGACACGCCCCATGTCGCATTGACCCTGGAGCTGGACGGCCTTCTCTGGACCGGGGACAAGCGCTTGCGAGAAGGTCTGGCATCGAAGGGCTTCGACCGGTTCTTCGCTCCGGAACGATCCGACCCTTGAGCTGCACCGGTATTCTCCGTATCCGCCCCGTCACAGCCCGCGGCTCCACGCATCCGTTCCCGCCGGCGGTCCGGTCACACCCGCAAGGTTCCCGTTGAAGCGCGATCCCGCCGTAAGCGTCATCATCCCCACGCACAACTACGGGCGGTTCCTGGGAGACGCCCTGGACAGCGTCCTGGGACAGAGCTTCGAGGACTTCGAGGTGACGGTCGTGGACGACGGCTCCACCGACCACACGCAGGAGGTGCTCGACGGCTTCCGCGACCCGCGGCTCCGGCGGATCCGCATCGAGCGGGGCGGCAACTCGGTGGCCATCAACACCGGCCTGGACGCGGCGCGTGGCGAGCTCATCGCCATCCTGGACGCCGACGACCGCTGGCGCCCCGCCAAGCTGGAGCGCCAGGTCGCCATGATGCGCGCCGAGCCGGAGCTGGGCGCCGTGTTCACCGACTTCGCCCGCTTCAACGACGGGGGCTTCCTCCCCCGCACCCAGTTCAGCTTCTTCCCCGAGCTGGCCGGGGTTCCCACGCGTCCCTCCCGCGACGGCGGCGGCCGCGTGGTGGCCGCCGACGCGTTCGCCGCCTTCGTCCCCTTCGGGCAGTTCCCCGCCTGGATGCAGACCATGATGCTGCGCGCCGACCGCGTCCGGGGGCTCCGCTACCACCCCGGCATCCGCCGCAGCGCGGACATGCACTACATGCTGCGGGCCTACGCGCGGCTGCGGGCCGGGTTCATCCCCGAGGTGCTGGCGGAGGTCCGCCGCCACGGCAGCAACAGCTACAACACTCCGCTGGAAAAGCTCGTCGCGGACGCGCAGGTGCGGCGCACGGTGCTGGAGGAGGAGCTCCTCGCGGCCGGGCACCGCGCCATCCTCCGCCGGCGCACCGGGCTCGCCTTCGCCGAGCTGGGCCACCACCACTTCTGGAGCCGGAGCCCGGGCGGCGCGCTGCGCGGCTACCTCGCGGCGCTGCGCTACCCCGGGTCGCGGCTCAACGCGCTCCGGCACCTGGCCGCGCTCCCCCTGGTCCCCTTGCTCCCGGCGCGCGCGGAAACCGACTGGGACCCCGCGCCCCACGCGGAGACCCCGGCGGCGAGGCCGCCGCACGGGCGGGAGGCCGCCGTCGGGGAGGGTTGACGCGCCGCGGCGCCGCGGCTATTCCTTGAAGCAGACAACCGACGACCGTGGTGATTTGTGCCGCTTGCAGCCACGTAAAACAAGTGCTAAACAGCGATGCCCGGCGGCGCGTCTGCCCGGGCTTTTCTGTTGCCCTCGATCCCGACCGGGACCGGAGAACACCGACGTGACTCCCCGCTTCGCGACCCTGAAGTGCCGCATGTGCACCCTGTGCTGCCCTCCCCCCTGGAGAGGCGGACAGGAGCGCGCACGCACGCACACCGCGAGCGACTGAGCGCAGCCGGCCCACGGCGGCCCGGCACCCTGCCCCGGCCCTC
>JBEVLE010000338.1:0-4696 GCA_040509335.1 Longimicrobiaceae bacterium
GTCTCGGCATCGTCGTGCTCCCCCTCCCCCCTTGCGGGGGAGGGGGCCGGGGGGAGGGGGGTCGAGGCCCGGCGGAGTACTCGCCCTCCGCTGCGCGTCCCTCCCTCTCCCGGAGCCCGGCCGGAGCAGTCCGGTCGTTCATCCCCTCTCCCGAGACAGCGTCCCTTGGACACCCCGCCCGAACGCGGCTCCGGCCTGACGCCCTCGCAGCGAGCGCTGCTGGAGAAGCGGCTGCGCGGCGTCGCCGTGTTCCCGCGGGCGGAGCCCGTCACGCGGCGGCCGGTAGAGGGGAGCCACCCGCTGTCGTTCGCGCAGCGGCGGCTGTGGTTCCTGCACGCGCTGGATCCGCGCTCGCCGCTCTACAACGTGCCGCGGGCGTACCGGCTCGCCGGGCCGCTGGACGCGGCGGCGCTCGGGCGGGCGCTCGGGGCGGTGGAGGAGCGGCACGCCGTGCTGCGCGCGCGCTTCGTGGAGCGCGGCGGCGAGCCGGAGCAGGTGGTGGGCCCGGCGGGGGAGGCGCGGCTGCCGGTGGTGGAGCTGGGCGCCGTGCCCGCGGCGCTCCGGGAGCGCGAGGCGTGGCGCCGCGTGCGCGAGGCGGCGGCGCGGCCCTTCGACCTGGCGGCCGGGCCGCCGCTGCGCGCCTGGCTCTTCCGCCTCGCCCCGGACGACCACCTCCTCCTGCTCAGCGTGCACCACGTCGCCGCCGACGAGTGGTCCATGCGCGTGCTCGCGCGCGACCTGTCCGCGGCGTACGCCGCCGCGCTCGCCGGCGAGCCGGCGTCGCTTCCCCCGCTCCGCCTCCAGTACGCCGACTGGGCCGCGTGGGAGCGCGAGCGGCTCGGCGGAGGCGCGCTGGAGCCCCACCTGGCGTGGTGGCGCGAGCGCCTGGCCGGGACCGCGCCGCTGGAGCTCACTGGGGACCGCCCGCGGCCGGCGGCGCGGAGCTTTCGCGGGGCGGTGCACCCCTTCCGCCTCCCCGCGGCGCTCCGGGAGCGCGGCGCCGCGCTGGCGCGGGAGTCCCGCGTCACCCCCTTCGCCGTGGCGATGGCCGCGTTCCAGCTCCTGCTGCACCGCTACACCGGCGCCGCGGACCTCGTCGTGGGAACCCCCAGCGCAGGGCGGACCCGCCCCGAGCTGGAGGAGGTGGTCGGCTTCTTCGTGGGCACCCTCCCCGTCCGCGTGGGGCTGGAGGGCGACCCCGGCTTCCGCGAGCTGCTCCGGCGCGTCGGCGACGCGGCGGCGGGCGCAATGGCGCACCAGGAGGTCCCCTTCGACCGGCTGGTGGAGGAGCTGCGGCCGGAGCGCGACCCCTCGCGCGCGCCGCTGGTGCAGGTGGTGCTCGCGTACCAGAACGTCCCCGGGGAGCCGCCGGCCTTCCCCGGCGTACGGGCCCATGTGACCGAGGTGGACACCGGCACCGCCAAGTTCGACCTGACGCTCTTCCTGTACGAGGACGGAGACGGGCTGCGCGGCCGGCTGGAGTACGCCGCGGACCTTTTCGACCCGGCCACTGCGGCGCGCCTGACGGAGCACTTCGGGCGGCTGCTCGCGGCCGCCCTCGCGGCGCCGGAGCGCCCCGCGTCCGCCCTCCCGCTCCTGGACGGCGCCGAGCGCGCTCGCCTGCTGGAAGAGCTCAGCCGCACCGCGCGCCCCTACCCGCGCGACGCCTCGCTCGCCGAGCTCGTCGCCGCGCACGCAGCGGCGGCGCCCGCGGCCGTCGCGCTGGAGCACGGCGACGAGCGGGTCACCCGCGGCGAGCTGCACGCCCGCGCCGAGCGGCTCGCCCGCCGGCTCGCGGAGGCGGGAGTGCGGCCGGGCGACCGGGTGGGGCTGCTGATGGAGCGCTCCGCCGCGCTGGTGGCCGCCATGCTGGGGACGCTCCGGGCCGGGGCCGCGTACGTCCCCCTGGATCCCGCCCACCCCGCCGCGCGCCTCCGCGCCATCCTGGAGGACGCGGGCGCGCGCGTGCTCCTCGCCGCCGGCCCCGTGGCGCCGGAGCTCGCCGGCGGCGCGCGCGTCCTCGACGCCGCGGACGATGGCACCCCGGGCAACGATGCGTGGGCGCCCCCTCCCGCCACCGGCGGCGACGCGCTGGCGTACGTCGTGTACACCTCCGGCTCCACCGGCGCGCCCAAGGGGGTGATGGTTCCCCACCGCGCCGTCGCGCGCCTGGTGCTGGCGACGGACCTCGCCCAGCTCGGCCCAGGCGACGCCGTGGCGCACCTGGCGAACCCCGCGTTCGACGCCGCCACCTGGGAGGTGTGGGGCGCGCTGCTGGGCGGGGCGCGGCTGGTGGTCCTGGACCGCGAGACGGCGCTGGCGCCGGCGCGCCTGGAGAGCGAGCTGGCCGCGCGCGGCGTCAGCGCGATCTTCCTCACCACCTCGCTCTTCAACCTGGTGGCGCGCGAGGCGCCGGCCGCCTTCGCGCCGCTGCGCCACGTCCTGTTCGGCGGCGAGGCCGCCGATCCGCGCGCCGTCCGCGCCGTGCTGCGCGCCGGCCCCCCGCGGCAGCTGGTCAACGTCTACGGCCCCACCGAGGCCACCGTCTTCGCCACCTGGCACCGCGTGGACGCCCTCGCGGACGACGCCGCCTCCGTCCCCATCGGGCGCCCCCTCGCCAACACCCGCGCGTACGTGCTGGACGCCGGCCTGGAGCCGGTCCCCGCCGGCGTCCCCGGCGAGCTTTGCCTGGGCGGCGACGGCGTGGCGTGGGGCTACCTGGGGCGGCCGGAGCTGGCCGCGGAGCGCTTCGTCCCCGATCCCTTCGGCGCCGGGGCCGGAGAGCGGCTGTACCGCACCGGCGACCGCGTCCGCCTGCGCGGCGACGGCGCGCTGGAGCACCTGGGGCGGCTGGACGGGCAGGTCAAGATCCGCGGCTTCCGCATCGAGCCCGCGGAGGTGGAGGCCGCGCTCGCCGCGCACCCCGCCGTGGGCGAGGCCGTGGTGGCCGTGCGGGAGGACGGGGGCGAGAAGCGCCTGGCGGCGTACGTGGTCCCCGCGCGGGGGACGTCGCCCGCCCCCGCGGAACTGCGCGAGCACCTGGCGGGGCGCCTCCCCGCCTACATGGTCCCCGCCACCGTCACGCTGCTGGAGGCCATCCCCGTCACCTCCAGCGGCAAGACGGACCGGCGCGCGCTCCCCGCCCCCGCCGCCCCCGCGCCGACGGGGCTCGCCGCGCCCCGCGACATGCTGGAGCACCAGGTGGCCGCGGTGTGGGCGGAGCTGCTGGGCGGCGCGCCCGTGGGAATCCGCGACGACTTCTTCGAGCTGGGCGGGCACTCGCTTCTGGCGGTGCGCATGCTGAGCCGGCTGGAGGAACGCTTCGGCAGGCGGGTGCCGCTGGCCGCGCTCTTCGCCGGCGCCACGGTGGAGGGCGTGGCCGCGGCGCTCCGCCGCGAGTGGCCCGCGGGAGACGCGGAAGCCGTCGTCACGCTGAACCCGGAGGGAGCGCGACCGCCGCTCTTCTTCCTGCACGGCGACGTGGGGGGCGGCGGCCTCTACGGCCTGGCGCTGGCCCGCTTCCTGGGCGCGGACCAGCCCCTTCACCTCCTCCCCCCGCTCCGCCCCGGGCGCGGCGGGGCGGACCCCGGCATCCGCGAGATGGCCCGCCGCCAGCTGCCGGTGCTGCGCGCCGTGCAGCCCCGCGGCCCGTACCGCCTGGGCGGGTACTGCAACGGCGGCCTGGTCGCCTACGAGGCGGCGCGCCTGCTGGAGGCCGCCGGCGAGCGCGTGGAGCGCCTGCTGGTGGTGCAGGCGTCCGCCGAGGCCGCGTACTACGCCGCCGCGCTCCGTGCCGCCGCGGCGCTCGGGCGGCTCGCCGGGGGCACCGAGGCGGAGCGGGCGGACCGCCTGGTCGCCGTCGCCGACTACCTCCGCGACCTGCACCGCGAGCTGCGGGGACACGCCGCGCGCGGCGCGGCGGCGGTCGCGCACGCGCTGTGGCTGAAGGCGCGGCGGAGGCTGCGGCGCGCGGCCGGTCCGGACGAGCCGGGCGGCGGGGCGCGGACAGGCGCCGGCGCGCAGGAAGGCGGGGAGAGCGAGCGGGAGCTGCGCGTGAGGCACATGCTGCGGGCGGTCCGCGCCTATGTTCCCGGGCGGTACGGCGGCCGGGTGACGCTGTTCTGGTCGGAGGGGTCCCGGCCCCTCCCGGAAGATCCCACGCTCGGCTGGCGCAAGGTGGCGCGCGAGGTGGAAACCGTTCCCATCGCGGGGACGCACGACTCCTGCGTTTCCGTGCACCTGGAGGCGCTGGCGCGGCGGATGTCCGCCTTCCTTCATCGGGGCGATTAGCTGCGGGGGTTGCCACCCGGCTTCGCCCCCTCCCCACGGGACATCCCGAGAGAATGTCCCTGTTGACCCGTGCGATACATGGCTGTTATTATGCGGCGGCGCCTCCGCGATCGTGGAGTGCGCGCCTGGCAACCTTCTTTCGGGGGACACCATGAGCCTTTCGTTCACCACGCTTCGCCGGGTCCTGCTCGGCACCTCCTGCGCGATCGTGTTCGGGTTCGGCGGCGCCGAGCTGCTCGCCAAGCCGGCTCCGGCCGCGGCCCCGCCGGTCTGCCAGTCCGGCTACCGCCTGTGCAAGAACTGCCTGGGCCAGTGGTACTGCGCCGTGAACACCGGCTCCTGCCCCATCTGCGAGCTGAACTAGCAGGCACCGCCGCAACGACACGGCGCGGCTCCCCGGGTGGGG
>JBEVLE010000339.1:0-9409 GCA_040509335.1 Longimicrobiaceae bacterium
CGCTCGCCACCCCCCTCGTGCGTTCCGTCCGGTCCGCGCGGCTACGAGTCCAGCCAGGCCTGGTCCGAGGGGGCGAGGCGGCGGTGGGAGCCGCCGCCGCCGCTCCGCTGCACCAGCTTGACCACCACGTAGCCCACCAGCAGGACGGGCGCGAGCTTGAAGAGCAGCCCCAGCGCGCCGAAGGCCAGGCCGAACACCGCGGCGACCAGCGCGAAAAGGATGCTGACGGCCACCAGGCCGACGACGCAGATGACGAACAGGGTGAGCAGGGCGGTGAGCATCGGAGTCCTCCTGTGTTTGTCCTCGGGTTTCCTACCGGTCGATCCAGTCGATGTCGATGGAGCCGAAGGCGGCGTCCACCTCCACGGTCAGGCGGTTGCGGGCGCTCTCCCAGTTGCGGCTGTAGTACGCCCCGCCGCGCTTCACCAGCCCCGTGTCGTCGAAGCTGGTGAGGAACGAGTCCTTGACGATGCGCACCCCCAGGTCCCGCGGGAACCGCAGCGTCAGCGAGCCAAGCCCCAGCGAAACCTTCGCGGTGGCGTTCCGGTCCCACGCGCCGCCGAAGTCCAGGACCGTTTCTCCCACCCCGCCCTCGAACACGAAGCGCTCGGCCCGCGCGTTCCCCAGCCCCGTGGCCTGGAAGCTCGCCGCCCCCGCCTTCATCTCCACCTCTTCCGCGGCGATGCGGTTGGGCGTGCCGAAGGCCACGCGAGTCTCGCTCGCCCCGGTGGAAAGGTGCAGGCTGCGCAGCGACAGGCCGCCCAGGTCGATGTCGGCCTCCCCCGCGCCGAACTCCAGCTCCAGCTCCAGCGGCACCTCGCGGGTCAGGTGCAGGTCGGCGCGCGACTCCTCGCGCACCCGGTTCACCCGGATGCCGCGGCCCCGGTCGCGCGACTTCATCCCCAGGTGGAGCGCGCCGCTCGCGCGGTCGTACTCCGTCACCGGCGTGGTCTGGCTCTCGTCGTAGCGCATCTGGAACTCGTACAGGAGCGGGCGGTCCGCCGGTGCCACCACCAGCCGCCCCGCGCCGTACTCCACCGCCACGTCCAGCGCCTTCTCGCCCAGCGCCTGCCGCGACGAGGTCACGGTGCGCCAGCTCTGCGCCTCCGTCGCCCCCGCCGAGCCCATGCCGGCGCCCACCGCCAGGGCGAGCGCGAGCAGGGCGCGCCGGCCGCCGCGCGGCTCAGACATGGGGCTCCCTCGCCACCGGCTCCGCGTCGAAGAGGGGGTCGCCGTCCAGCACCGGGTCGTAGGCCCGTGGGACGTACGCCTCGCGGGTGCCGGCGCGGGTCAGGATCACCGCGCCCAGCCCCAGCGTGGCGGCCGCGAGCAGCACCAGCACACCCACCACCATGAGCAGGACCGCCAGCCAGTCCAGGAACCCCACGATCCCGATCAGGTGCCCCGCCAGCATGGGCGCCAGCAGGAGCGCGATCCCGAAGAACGCGTAGGCGTAGGCGTTCCGGTAGCGGAAGTCGAACCCGCCGCGCTGCTCCGCCGTGTACTCGCCGATGGCGTGCGCCACCGCCAGCCCCCCGAGCACCAGCGCCGCGAGCGCCGCGACCGGATAGAGGGGCACGGCCAGCAGCAGGAGCGGGATCCCGATGATGGACACCGTGAGCGCGACGCACAGGAGGATGCCGGCGGGGATGATCAGGATCAGCGACGCCAGCCCCACCGCCGCGGAGCGTCCCGTGTGGGCGCGCACGGTGTCGCTCACCTTGCGGAGGTAGGGAAGCCCGTAGAACACCATCGCGGCCGCGATCCCCGCGAGCACCAGCCCCAGGGCCAGCGTGGACATCACCCCCGCGACCCCTTCCTCGAGGTCGTCGAACCGCGATGGGTGCCGGACGCGTATGGCCTGCGGCGGCGGGGGAGCGTGCGGAGCGGAGGGCAGCACCAGCACGTGCTCCTCGTTCACCGCCAGCGTGCGCATCTCGCCCAGGATGCGGCCGCCGTGGTTCAGCAGCTCGCCGTCCGTCACCACCGCGTCGCCCATGACCCTGCCGCCGTCCTCCATGAGGAGGTCGCCGCCGGTGACCACCGCGTTGCCGCGGATCTCGCCGTGCACCGTCAGGTCGCCGTCCACCACCACCATGTCGCCGTCGATCACCTCGCCGTCCGCCACCACGTGGTCGCCGGTGAGGACCGAGACCCCGGCCTCGCGGACCTGCGCCCGGGCACGCACCGCTTCCCGCACCGCCTCCTGGTGCGTCCGGGCGGCTTCCCGCGCCGTTTCCGCCTGCGCCGCGGCGACTTCCCGGGCGGCCTCCGCCTGCACGGCCGCGCTTTCGCGCCGGAGCTCTTCGGTGGCGGCGCCCTGCGCCGCCACGGGGAGGCCGCTCCCCAGGAGCGCCGCGGCGAACAGCAGCGCCGGTACCTTCACGATATCAGTTCGCATGGGCCACATCCCCCGCCGGGGCTCGAAGAAGTCGAACCAGCACGAACGCCGAGACCGGCGTCGCGACCGCCATCCCCATCGCAAGCAGCGAGATCTCGCCGGTGGGGTTCTCCCACAGCGCCGCCGCCGCTCCCTGCCCCCACTCCAGGACCCCGCTCGCCGCCACCAGCTCGAACGCGCCGTCCACCGCCGCGTGCCCCGCCTGCGCCGCCCACTGCTGCCCCATGGAAAGCAGTCCGCCCACGGTGACCAGCGGGAAGGACAGGAGCCACGCCGCCAGCGCCAGCAGCGGCGCGAACGGCGCCGCCAGCGCCGCGAACAGCATCATCCACCCGCGCCGCGTGGCCGGCAGCCAGCGCCGCACCCTCGCAAGCGCGGCCGATCCCTCGGGCCGCAGGTGCACCCGCGCCATGACGGCGTCGGCGAACTCCGGCATGGGGGTGAAGCGCGGGAGGTCGCCGAGCGAGGCGAAGAGCGCCCGGCTGGATTCGACCTCGGCCGCGCAGGTGCCGCAGCGCTCCACGTGCGCCCGCACCTCCTCCCGCTCTTCGGGCGGGAGGGCGTCGTCGGCGTACAGCTCCAGCGTCCACTGCGGCACGTGTCCGAACGGATATGACACGGGTCCACTCTCCTGGTTGGTCGGGCGGTTCGTCACCGACTACGGGTTCTCGCCACTGGAAGTTTCAGCGCTGTCAGATCCGCAGGTGGGCGAGCGATTCGCGCAGCTCGCCGCGGGCCCTGTGGATGTACGTCTTCACGGTGCCCAGCGGCACCGCCATGATCTCGGCGATCTCCTCGTACGCCCGCCCCTCCACGTGGCGCAGGAGGACGGCGGTCTTGTACTCGGGGCGCAGCCTGCCGATGGCGCGCTCGATCTCGGACCCCAGCTCGCGGGCCTCCAGCAGCTCCTCGGGGTTCTCGTCGTCCGAGACCGCGGTGATGCGTGTCGCCTCGATGTCCTCGTCCGTCTCCGCATGCCGCGAGCCGTCGAGGGAGACGGTGGCCGGCTCCTTCTTGCGGAGCGCGTCGATCGTCACGTTGGTGGCGATCTTGAAGATCCAGCTCGAGAACTTGTACTTGGGGTCGTACCGGTCGATGTTGTTGAAGACCTTGACGAAGGTCTCCTGCGACAGGTCTTCCGCCTGCTCCCGGTCCCGCACCATGCGGTACACGAGCGAGAACACCGGACGCTGGTAGCGGCCGAGGAGCTCCCTGTACGCCGCCTCGCTGCCCTTGCGGGCGCGGGTGACGAGCTCGTGGTCGGGTACTTGGGTCGCGTCCAATTTGTGGACTGAAGGGTCGGAGTACTCTGCCTGGAGCCTGTACGGCGGCCCCGCGGCCGAAGTTTCAGCCGGGCTCGCGTGGCGGACCGGCCGGGGGCCAGCCTTGCCGCCAGGGGCGGGTGCAGGTACCTTTTGTCCTTCATTTTACACGATTCTCACGCCGTCCGCGATGCCGTCCGCAACCAGCCGACCCACCGTGCTCCCCGCGCCCGCCGAAAAGGCCGCGCAGGTGCGCGGGATGTTCTCGTCGATCGCGCCGCGCTACGACCTGCTCAACCACCTGCTGTCGCTGGGCATCGACAAGCTCTGGCGGCGCTGGGCCGTGAACCGGCTGGGGTGGGAGCGCGCGCCGGGGGGGACGTACCTGGACAACTGCGCGGGGACGCTGGACCTGTCGGTGGAGCTGGCGCGCCGCCCCGGCTTCCGCGGCCGCGTGGTGGGGAGCGACTTCACCTTCGCCATGCTGGAGCGGGGCCAGGGCAAGGTGGCGCGGCTCCCGGTGTCCTCCGCGTGCGCGGACGCGCTGATGCTCCCGTACCCGGACGCGGCGTTCGACGGCTCCACGGTGGGGTTCGGGGTGCGCAACCTGGCGGACCTGGACGCCGGGCTCCGCGAGTCGGCGCGGGTGCTGAAGCCGGGGGCGAAGCTGGTGATCCTGGAGTTCACCACGCCCACCTGGCAGCCCTTCCGCGGGCTGTACTTCTTCTACTTCCTGCGGGTGCTCCCGCTGGTGGGGCGGATGGTGTCGAAGCACTCGTCGGCCTACACCTACCTGCCGGAATCCGTGCTCAACTTCCCGGAGCCGCCGGAGCTGGCGGAGCGCATGGGCCGCGCGGGGTTCGACGAGGTGGGGTGGACCACGCTCTCCGGGGGGATCGCCGCCATCCACTGGGGGACGCGCCGGCCGTGACCGACTTCCTGTCCATCTTCGGGGTGGGGCTGGTCCTCACCTTCATCGCGTGCTGCGTCTCGTCCGCGATGCTCCAGATCGTGGCGTGGACCCGCCACGCGCGCGAGGGGGTGCCGGTGTCGCTGCGGGCGCTGTGGAAGCCGGAGGAGCACTTCGACGAGGTGGGGGTGCGGCAGATCACGCTGGCCCGCTCGCTCCTCACCGTGGGCGGGGTCGCGTACCTCAGCTTCGGGGTGCTCAACCTGGCCGCGGCGGCGCTGCGGTAGCCCCGGCCGACCCGAGGAGTCGCGATGGCTCTCCTGCACGACGTCGAGGCCGGGATCGATCTTCCCGGCGAGCGCATCGCCGAGTTCTGCCGCCGCTGGCACGTGGTGGAGCTGGCGCTGTTCGGCTCCGTGCTGCGCGACGACTTCGGCCCGGCGAGCGACGTGGACGTCCTGGTGACCTTCGACCCGGAGAACACGCCGTCGCTCTTCGACCACGTGGACATGCAGGACGAGCTCGCGGTGATCTTCGGGCGGCCGGTGGACCTCGCGACCAGGAAAGGGGTGGAGCAGAGCCCCAATCCATTCCGGCGAAAGGCGATCCTGGGATCCGCGCGCACCGTCTATGAAGATTCCTGATCGGGACTGGCTGGCGGACATCCTGATCGCCGCCCGCAAGGTCCAGCGTTTCGTCGCCGGAGTCAGCCGGACGGAGTTCGAGGCCGACGACATGCGGGAGTCGGCCGTCGCAAGGCAGCTCGAGATTGTCGGCGAAGCGGCCAAGAACGTGTCTGCCGAGTTCAGGGCCGCGCACCCGGAGGTTCCCTGGAAAGCCATGGCGGGGATTCGCGACATCCTCATCCACGCCTACAGGACGGTGGACCGGGACGTGGTATGGAGTGCCGTGACGACCTCCGTTCCGGCTCTGATCGCCTCCGTGGAGCCGCTGATCGGCGCGGCCCTGGAGCAAGAAGAACAGGATAGAGCGAATTGAGCACATACATCCACGAAGGGCAGCACATCGGCGGGCGGGGGCGCCTGGTGGACTACTCCAACCTGGTGAAGCTCCCCCACACCGTGTTCGCGCTGCCGTTCGCGCTGGTGGGCGCGACGCTGGCGTCGTACCGCTTCCCGGTCCGCTGGACGGACCTGCTGCTGATCCTGGTGGCCTTCACCTCGGCGCGCTTCGCGGCGATGGGCTTCAACCGCATCGTGGACCGGGCCATCGACGCGCGCAACCCGCGCACGCGCATGCGCGAGATCCCGGCGGGGAAGCTTTCGGTGGCGCAGGCCACGGCGGCGGTGGCGGTGGCGAGCGGGCTGTTCCTGGCGTGCGCGGCGATGCTGAACCGCCTGTGCCTGCTGCTGGCGCCGTTCGCGCTCGCCTGGATCTTCTTCTACTCGTACACCAAGCGCTTCACGCGCTGGGCGCACCTGGTGCTGGGGGTGTCGCTGGCCATCGCGCCGGTGGGCGCGTACCTGGCCGTTTCGGGCGAGTGGAGCCGGCCGGCGTCCGTGCTGCTGGTGCTGGCGGGGGCGGTGGTCGCCTGGGTGTCCGGCTTCGACATCCTGTACTCGCTGCAGGACATCGAGTTCGACCGCTCGCAGGGGCTGCACTCCATCCCGGCGGCGCTGGGGCCGCGCGGGGCGCTGGTGACGTCGCGGGTCCTCCACCTGGCGTGCGCGGGACTGTTCTTTCTGCTGGGCTCGCTGGTGCCGGAGGCGGGGGCGATCTACTACGCCGGGGCGGTGCTCGTCACCGTGATGCTGGCGTACGAGCAGAGCCTGGTGAGGTCCGACGACTTTTCCCGCATCGACGCGGCGTTCTTCAACATCAACGGGATCATCTCGGTGGGCTTCTGCCTCCTGGTGCTGGTGGAGAGGCTGCTGGCGTGAGCGCCGCCGGGGAGGCGCCCATCACCCTGGGGGTGACGGGGGCGTCGGGGGCGCCGTACGCGGTGCGCCTCCTGCGCGCCCTCAACGACACGGCCACGCCGGTGCGGCTGATCGTGTCGTCGTACGGGTGGCGCCTGCTGGCGGAGGAGTCGGGAATCGACGGGCTGGACGCGCTGCGCGCCGCCACCGGCGACTGGTCGCGGGTGGAGCTGTACGACGCGCTGGACCGCGGGGCGACCCCCGCCTCCGGCTCCGCGCCGTCGCGCGGGATGGTGATCTGCCCGTGCTCCATGGGCACGCTGGCGTCCATCGCGGCGGGGACCTCGCGCAACCTGGTGGAGCGCGCCGCGGACGTGGCGCTCAAGGAGCGCCGGCCGCTGCTGCTGGTCCCCCGGGAAACGCCGCTCTCGCTCATCCACCTGGAAAACATGACCCGTCTCACCCGCGCGGGCGCCACGGTGATGCCGGCCGCGCCGGGGTTCTACTCGCGGCCCCGGAGCATCGACGACCTGGTGGACTTCGTGGTGGCGCGCATCCTGGACCACCTGGGGGTGGAGCACGGGATCGGGCGGCGGTGGCGGAGCGGGGAGGCATGAAGGTCGGCATCATCTCGGACACGCACGGGCTGCTCCGCCCGGAGGTGTTCGCGGTCTTCGAGGGCGTAGAGCACATCCTGCACGCCGGCGACGTCGGGCCGGCGGACCTGCTGGTGGAGCTGGAGGCGATCGCCCCGGTCACGGCGGTGTGGGGGAACACGGACGGGTGGGAGGTGCGCGCCCGCCTTCCGGAGGTGGCGCGGGTGGAATTGGGCGGCGTCCCCGTGGTGGTCCTCCACGGCATGCAGCTGGGCTCGCCCACGGCGGCCCGGGCGGCGGCGGCGTACCCGGACGCGGAGCTGGTCGTCTTCGGCCACTCCCACCGGCCCGTGGTGGAGCGCGTCGGCGCCGTGCTGGCGGTGAACCCGGGGAGCGCCGGCCCGCGCCGCTTCCGCGACCCGGTGACGGTGGCGCTCGCGGAGCTGGCGCCCGGACGGACGTCCGCACGATTGGTGGAGCTGGACCTCTGAACCCGGCCGGCGGCGCCGGCCTCCTGTGCCGCGGCCCCGCGCCGCGGAGAACTCTCAAAGCGAGGTGTGGATGAAGCGTTTCTCGTGGATCGGGGCGGCCGCCGCGGCCGCCCTTTTTGCGGCGCCCGCAGCGGCGCAGGCGCAGGCGGCGCCCCGGCAGGATCCCGTGCTGGAGGCCATCTGGAACGAGGGCACCCGCAACTCGCAGCTGGAGCGGCTGGCGCAGGCGCTGCTGGACTCCATCGGCCCGCGGCTCACCGGCACGCCGCAGCAGAAGCTGGCGAGCGACTGGGCGATCTCGCAGTACCGCGCCTGGGGGATCCCCGCGCGCACCGAGCAGTACGGCACCTGGCGCGGCTGGGAGCGCGGCATCACCCACGTGGACCTGGTGCAGCCGCGCGTCCGCACGCTGGAGGGGACGATGCTGGCGTGGAGCCCCGGCACGGGCGGCCAGCCGGTGCAGGGCCCCGCCGTGGTCCTCCCCGACTTCCGCAGCCAGGCGGAGTTCGACGCGTGGCTCCCGCAGGCCCGCGGCAAGTTCGTCCTGATCTCCTTCGCGCAGCCCACCTGCCGCCCCGACGACAACTGGGCCAAGTGGGCCACGCCGGAGACGCTCGAGCGCCTCAAGCAGCAGCGCGAGGCCGCCGAAGACGCGTGGGACACGCGGGTGGCGCGCACCGGGCTGAACACCCGCACCCTGCCGGTGAAGCTGGAGGACGCGGGGGCGCTGGGCGTCATCGCCACCAACTGGTCGTCCGGGTGGGGCGTCAACAAGGTGTTCCAGGCTCGCACGCAGAAGGTGCCGCACCTGGACATGAGCTGCGAGGACTACGGGCTCCTTTTCCGCCTGGCGCAGAACAACCAGGGCCCCGTGATCCGGGTGGCCGCCGAGTCGCGGTCCACCGCGGCCGAGGTCCCGGTCTACAACACCATCGCCGAGGTGCGCGGGCGCCAGAAGCCCAACGAGTACGTGATGCTTTCGGCGCACTTCGACTCGTGGGACGCCGCCTCCGGGGCGACCGACAACGGGACGGGGACGGTGGTGATGATGGAGGCCATGCGCATCCTCCGGAAGGTGTACCCCAACCCCCGGCGCACGCTGCTGGTGGGGCACTGGAGCGGCGAGGAGCAGGGGCTCAACGGCTCGCGCGCCTGGGCGGCCGACAACCCGCGCGTCGTGCAGAACCTGCAGGCGCTCTTCAACCAGGACAACGGGACGGGGCGCGTTTCCACCCTTTCCATGATGGGCTTCACCGGCACCGAGCCCTTCTTCAACCGCTGGCTGGCGCAGATCCCCCGCGCAATCACGCAGCACATCACGGTGCAGGCGCCGGGCTCCCCCAGCAGCGGCGGGAGCGACCACGCGTCGTTCGTCTGCCACGGCGCGCCGGGGTTCTCGCTGTCGTCGCTGAGCTGGGACTACAGCACCTACACCTGGCACACCAACCGCGACACGTACGACAAGATCGCCTTCGACGACGTGCGCAACAACGCGGTGCTGACGGCGATGCTGGTGTACCTCGCCTCCGAGGACCCGGCCCGGGTGCCGCGCGAGCGTCTCGCCGTGCTCCCGCCCAACGCCCAGGGGCGGCCGGGGAGCTGGCCCGTGTGCCAGGAGTCCACCCGTTCTTCCGCGCAGAGCACCCGGTAATTCTGGGTTCCGGAGTGTCGGGGCCGCTCCGGAGCCGGACGATACTGCCGTCCGTCTCCTGCGCGGGTCGCGGAGCCCCGCCAAACTGCCGGCGGGTCTCCGCTCCGGCTGCGGGAACCTCACGCAAACGGCCGCGTGAGTTTCCCTCCGCAAAAAGATCTGGGGGGTACTGCGGAACCGCGAACGACGAAAAGCGCCCTCGCCGGGAGATCCCGGCG
>JBEVLE010000340.1:0-22476 GCA_040509335.1 Longimicrobiaceae bacterium
AGCACGTGGGCGTCGCCACGTGCTCCGTGCCCCGCACCCGTCGATCAGTCCGCGGCGACGTCGGTGAGGACGCGCCCGTACTCCGCCGCGGGACCAGCCGGCGCCGAGGCTTCGCGAGCCTTGAGCGCCGCGACGCGCATGGGCAGGCCGTACAGGCGGATGAAGCCCGCGGCGTCCGCCTGGTCGTAGACGTCGTCCTCGCCGAAGGTGACGAAGCGCTCGTCGTACAGCGAGTGGGCCGACCGGCGGCCGGCCACCGAGTAGTTGCCCTTGTACAGCTTGAACCTGACCTCGCCGGTGACCTGCTTCTGCGTCACGTCCACCAGCGCGTCCATGGCGGCGCGCTCCGTGGTCCACCAGCGCCCCTCGTACACCAGGTCCGCGTAGCGCGGGGCGATGGCGTCCTTGAGCGCCAGCGTGCGGCGGTCCAGCACCAGCTGCTCCAGCTCCGAGTGCGCGGCGTACAGCAGGGTGCCGCCGGGGGTCTCGTAGATCCCGCGCGACTTCATCCCCACCAGCCGGTCCTCCACCAGGTCGATCCGGCCGATGCCGTGCAGCCCGCCGATCTCGTTGAGCAGTTCGAGGAGAGCGACCGCCCCCAGGGCCTCGCCGTTCACCGACACGGGATAGCCGCGCTCGAAGCCGATGGTGACGTACTCGGCGCGGTCGGGGGCGCTCTCCGGCGACTTCGTCAGCAGGAACATGTCCTCCTGCGGCTCGAAGTCCGGGTCCTCCAGCGGCCCGCCCTCGTGCGAGACGTGCCAGATGTTGCGGTCGCGCGAGTAGATCTTCTCGCGGGTGGCCGTCACCGGCACCCCGTGCACGGCCGCGTAGTCCAGCGCGTCCTCGCGGGAGCGGATGTCCCACTCGCGCCAGGGAGCGACGATCTTCATCTCCGGCGCAAGCGAGGCGTAGGTCAGCTCGAAGCGGACCTGGTCGTTGCCCTTGCCGGTGCAGCCGTGCGCCAGCGACGAGGCGCCCACCTGCTTCGCCACCTCCACCTGCCGGCGCGCGATGATGGGGCGCGCCATGGAGGTGCCCAGCAGGTACTTGCGCCCGTACACCGCGCCGGAGCGCAGCGTGGGCCACACGTACTCCGTGAGGAACTCCTCGCGCAGGTCCTCCACGTAGCACTCCTTCGCGCCGGAGGCGAGGGCCTTCGCGACCAGCCCGTCCAGCTCCTCGCCCTGCCCCACGTCGGCGGCCACGCACACCACGTCCGCGCCGTAGTTCTCCTTGAGCCAGGGGACGATGATCGAGGTGTCGAGTCCGCCCGAGTAGGCGAGGACGATGGTTTCCTTCGGCATCTCTGTGTCTCCTGGCTCTAGAGGACTTCCTTGACGACTGCGATCTCGTCGCAGGCATTGATCTTGGGGCACTGCCGGCAGTCCGCCCACACCTTGAGCGGGAACATCTCCTTCTGCACCGTCCGGTAGCCGAGCTTGTGGAAGAACACGTCCTGGAGCGTCAGCGCGAACACCGTCCCGATCCCCAGGATGCGCGCCTCCTCCTCGATCTGCTCCACCAGCCTGCGCCCCACGCCAAGCCCGTGCGCGTCGGAGTGCACGGCGAGCGAGCCCAGCTCCGCCAGCTGCGGCGTGTACACCCGCAGCGCGGCGCACCCCAGGATGCGGCCGTCCGCGGTCTCCGCCACCACGAACTCGCGGAAGTTGCGGGAAAGCTGCTCGATGGTCTTTGCGAGCATCAGCTCGCGGGCCGCGAAGCCGTTGATCAGCGGCTCCACCTGCTTCATGTCGGCCACCCGCGCGGGGCGGACCGTCACCCGGGGGCGCACCGGCGCCTCCGTCACCGCAGTGCTGGGACCGCCCGTCCAGGCCATCGGGGGCTCCACGTTGTCGTCCATCAGCATCAGAGCGCTTCCTCCAGCGTCGCGATCCCCCTGGCGAGCTCCTCGTCCGTCGCCACCAGCGGCGGGACGATGCGCACCACGTCCGGCCCCGCCGAGCAGAGCAGCAGCCCCAGCTCCATCGCGCGGGCCACCACCTCCCCGGCCGGTTTCGCCAGCTCCACCCCCCAGATCATCCCCGCCCCCCGCACCGCCACCACCTCGGGCCGGCGCAGCGCCATGGCCCCCAGCAGGTCGGACAGCAGGCCGCCCTTGCGGCGAACCTCGGCCAGGAAGTCGGCCTCGCCGATCTTGCGGCACGCGGCCAGCGCGGCGCTCGCCACCAGCGGCCCGCCGCCGAAGGTGCTGCCGTGGTCGCCGGGGCGCAGCGCCTCGGCCACGCGCTCGGTGAGCAGCACGGCGCCCATGGGGAGTCCGCCCGCCAGCGGCTTGGCCAGCGTGAGCACGTCCGGCGTCACCCCGGCGGCCTCGTGGGCCCACAGGTGCCCGGTGCGGCCAAGCCCCACCTGCACCTCGTCGAACACCAGGAGCGCCCCGGCCTCGTCGCACAGCACGCGCAGCGCGCGCAGGAACGACGCGGGCACCGGGAGCACGCCGCCCTCGGCCTGGATGGGCTCCACGATCACCGCGGCGACGCGGCCGGTGCGCAGCCGCTCGGCGAAGCCCCGGACGTCGCCCACCTCGCAGAAGTGCACCCCCGGCATCAGCGGGCGGAAGGGCTCCTGGTACGCCGGGCGGTCGGTGGCGGCCAGCGCCCCCATGGTGCGCCCGTGAAAGCCGCCGCGGAAGGCGAGGATCTCGTGCCTGCGCTCGTCGCCTCCCTCGCGCGCCCAGCGCCGGGCGAACTTGATCGCCCCCTCGTTGGCCTCCGCGCCGGAGTTGCAGAAGAAGACGCGGTCCGCGAACGAGTGCGCCGTGAGCCACTCGGCCAGCTCCTGCGCCGGCCGGGTGCGGAACAGGTTGGAGGTGTGGATCACCCCCGCGTCCAGCGACGCGCGGATGGCGGCGGCCACGTCCGGGTCGCCGTAGCCCAGGGCGTTCACCGCGATCCCGCTGGTGAAGTCCAGGTAGCGCGCGCCGTCCTCGGCGATGAGGTGCGATCCCTCGCCGCCCACGAACACGGGGCCCGCGGGGCGGTAGACGCCCAGGAGGGCGCCGCCGGACGTGATGGTTTCCGTCGCCATGATGGTTCGCCTCAAGCGGTCCCGGCGTGGACCGGCGCGCGCAGCACCCGGGTCCCCGCCCCCTGGTCTTCCAGCATCTCCAGCCCCCCGATCCGTACCCGCCCCGCGGCCGCCGCGGCCCGCGCCGCCGCCCGCAGCTTGGGCGCCATCCCCCCCGAGGCGGTCCCGCCCTCGATCAGCGCCTCCACCTCGTCCACCGCCACCTCGGGGAGCACGGCCCCGCCGTCCAGCACCCCGGGGACGTTGGACACGAACAGCAGCTCCGTCGCGCCCAGCGCCGCCGCCACCGCCGCCGCGGCGTCGTCCGCGTTGACGTTGAGCGGCCCGCCGTCCGGCCCGCGCGACACCGGCGAGACCACGGGCACCAGCCCCTGCTCCAGCCACGCCGCCAGCAGCCGCGTCCGCACCTCCGCCACCTCGCCCGTGCGCCCCAGCGCCCCGCCGCGCAGCAGGACGGCGCGCAGCAGCCCGCCGTCCTCGCCCGAGATCCCCACCGCGTCGATCCCCGCGGTGAGCAGCGCGGCCACCAGGCGCTTGTTCACCACCCCGGAAAGGACCATGGCGACGGCGCGCACCGATTCTCCGGTGGTCACCCGCAGCCCGTCGCGCCACTCGGGCTCGGCGCCCAGGGCGCGCTGCAGGGCGGTGATCTCCTTGCCGCCGCCGTGCACCACCACCGTGGAGCCTCCGCGCCGCGCCAGCGCCCGCGCCAGGCGGGCGGTCCAGGCGGCGTCGTCCAGCTCGTTGCCGCCCACCTTCACCACCGTGATCCCGCGGCTCACAGCAGCCCCTCCGTTTCCGGGAGCCCGGACATCAGGTTGAGGTTCTGCACCGCCTGCCCGGCGGCGCCCTTGACCAGGTTGTCGATCGCCGCCACCACCGTGAGCATGGGCGCCGAGACCCCCGCCACAGCCGCCACCCCCACCGCCACCCGGTTGCTCCCCACCACGTCCGCCAGCGAGGGCGTCCGGCCGCGCGTCACCTCCACGAAGGGCTCGTCGGCGTAGGCGGCGGCCCACAGATCCTCGGGATTCTCCAGCGGCTCGCGCAGCGTCACGTGGATGGTTTCCAGGATCCCCCGGCGCACCGGGAGCAGGTGCGGCGTGAACACCAGCTCCGGCCCGTCGCCGCTGGCCAGCCGGGCCGCCTGGTCGCGCATCTCCGCCAGGTGGCGGTGCGTGTTCCCCACCCCGTAGGCCCGGAAGTCCTCCGCCACCTCGGCGAAGAGCAGCTCCCGCTTGGGCGAGCGCCCGGCCCCGGTCACCCCGGAGGCGGCGTTGACGATGGCCGGCCCGGCGAGCAGCCCCGCCCGCAGCAGCGGCGCCAGCGCCAGGAGCGCGGCGGTGGGGTAGCACCCCGGGTTCGCCACCAGCCCGGCCCCGGCGATGCGCTCGCGGTGCAGCTCGGGGAGTCCGTAGACCGCGCCCCGGGCCCACTCCGGGGTATCCGCGCCGGGGACGCGCAGGTCCGCCGACAGGTCCACCACCCTGGCCCCCGCGGCCAGCGCCCGCTCCGCCCACCGGGCCGACTCGCCGTGCGGCAGGCAGGAGAGCACCACGTCGCAGGCGGCGAGATCCGCACCCTCCGCCCTCGTCAGCACGAGCTCCGACGCCGCGCGGTCCAGCGAGCGCAGGGGCTGCCCGGCCTCGCTCTGCGAGGTGGCGACGACGATCTCCACCCGGGGGTGGCGGGCAAGAAGGCGGACGGCCTCGCGCCCGGTGTAACCGTTGGCTCCGAGTACGCCCGCCCTGACCATGGCGCGGTTATTCATGTGTTTGAATTTATATCCATAATGCGGATTGTCAACCGCGCGAATGCATCGTTATCCACCGGTCCGCGCTCCGCCGCGCCGCCCCGTGATCGCCGGGCATGGAATGCGCGGACACGCCGGGAGCGGTTCGGCGGACCTCGAAACGGAGGGGGGCGATGGCGGGCGGCGACGGCGGCGCGTGGGAGTACGCGGGGAAGTGGGCGCTGGTGACGGGGGCCTCCTCCGGGATCGGGGAGGCGCTCGCTCGCGCGCTCGCGGCGCGGGGGACGAGCGTCCTGCTGGCCGCGCGCCGGGAGGAGCGGCTGCACGTGCTCGCGGGGGAGCTGCGGCGTGCATACGGCGTGGATGCGGAGGCGCTGCCGGCGGACCTGGGGAAGCCGGGAGGGGCGGGGGTGCTCTGGATCGAGGCCACCGACGGGCGGGAGATCCACCTGCTGGTCAACAACGCCGGCTTCGGGCTCAAGGGGCGCTTCGACCGGCTTTCCCTGGAGCGGCAGGCGGAGATGGTGCGCCTCAACTGCACCGCCCTGATGGAGCTGACGCACCTGGCGCTGCCGCCCATGCGGGCGCGGCGCTCCGGCGCCGTCGTCAACGTGGCTTCCGTCGCCGCCTTCCAGCCCATCCCCGACCTGGCCGTGTACGCGGCGAGCAAGGCGTTCGTGCTGTCGCTGACGCAGGCGGTGGCGGAGGAGTGCCGCGGGAGCGGCGTGCGGGTGCTTGCGCTCTGCCCCGGCCCCGTCGCCACCGGGTTCCAGGAGGTTGCGGGGACGCAGGTCACCGGGCGCACGCCGGGGATCATGACCGCGGAGGAGGTCGCGGCCGCCACGCTGCGCGCGCTGGACGCCGGGGAGCACACCGTGGTCCCCGGCGCGCTCAACCGGCTGGGGACGATCGCCGGGCGGATGTTCCCGCGCTCGCTGGTGGTGCGCGCGGCGAAGACGGTGATGAAGCGGATGCGCTGACCCGGAGAGCCCGCCCATGCCCTTCGTCCAGGACGCGCCGACGCTCGGCAACCAGTACGACGAGGACCGCGCCCTGCGCTCGCTCCTGGCGCGCCTGCTCCCGCCGGAGATCCTGCGCGAGGTAGAGCCCTCGATGCGCGAGATGGGGCGCATCTCCGCGGAATTGTACCCGGCTCAGCTCGCCGACCGCCTCAGCGAGCCGCGGCTCACCCAGTGGAGCGCCTGGGGCGAGCGCGTCGACGCCATCGAGCCGACGCCGCTCTGGCGCGAGGCGGAGCGCATCGCCGCGGAGCACGGCGTGGTCGCCACGGCGTACGAGCGCGCGCACGGCCGCCACTCCCGCGTGCACCAGTTCGCGCTGGCCTACCTGTTCACCCCGTCCACCGACATCTACTCCTGCCCGCTGGCGATGACCGACGGCGCCGCGCGCACCCTTCTGGCCTCCGGGAACCGGGAGCTGGCGGAGCGCGCCGTGCCGCGCCTCACCGCGCGCGACCCGGCGCGCTTCTGGACGAGCGGGCAGTGGATGACGGAAACCACGGGCGGCTCCGACGTGGGCCGCTCGGAAACGGTGGCCCGGCGGGACGACGAGGGCACGTGGCGGCTGTACGGGCGCAAGTGGTTCACCTCGGCCGCGGCCTCGCAGATGGCGCTGACGCTGGCGCGGCCGGAGGGGAACGGGCCGGGCGGCAAGGGGCTCGCCCTCTTCTACGTGGAGACGCGCGACGCGGAGGGGCGGCTGCGGGGGATCCGCGTGGACCGGCTCAAGGACAAGCTGGGGACGCGCAAGCTCCCCACCGCCGAGCTGACGCTGGACGGCACGCCGGCCGTGCCCGTGGCCGGGCTGGACAGCGGGGTGCGGAGCATCGCCCCCATGCTCAACGTCACGCGCACCTGGAACGCGGTGAGCGCGGCGGCGCTGATGCGGCGCGGCATCGCCCTGGCGCGCGACTACGCCCGGCGGCGGGTGGCGTTCGGCGCGCCGCTGGCCGAGCAGCCGCTGCACGTGGACACGCTGGCCGGGCTCCAGGCGGAGTTCGAGGGGGCGCTGCACCTCACCTTCCGCGCGGTGGAATTGCTGGGCGCGGCGGAGGCGGGGGAGGCCACGGAGGACGAGGCGCGGCTGCTGCGCGTCCTCACGCCGCTCGCCAAGCTGACCACGGCGCGCCAGTCGGTCGCGGTGGCGAGCGAGGTCGTGGAGGCGTTCGGGGGCGCGGGGTACGTGGAGGACACGGGGATCCCCGTGCTCCTGCGCGACTCGCAGGTGCTCGCCATCTGGGAGGGGACCACCAACGTGCTGTCGCTGGACGCGCTGCGCGCCATGCAGTCCGCCGGCGGGGTGGAGCCGGTGCGCGCGGAGCTGGAGCGCTGCGCGGCGGCCATCCGCGACCCGGGGCTCTCGGGGGTCGTGGGGCATGCGCTCGCCGTGACCGACCGGGCCGGGGACTGGCTGAGGCTGGCGACGCTGCTGGGGAGGGAGGAGACGGAGGCGGGGGCGCGCCGGCTCGCGCTGACGCTGGGGCGCGCGCTGGAGGCCGGGCTCCTCGCCCGCCACGCGCAGTGGGCGGCGGACGCCGGGGGCGGGCGCGCCGAAGCCGCCGCGGCACGCCGGCTGGCGGCCGGCGGCCTGGAGCTGCTGGCCGGCACGGACCCGGCGGGCTCGCGCGCCCTGCTGGAATAGCGTCCGGCGGCGCTTGCCGTCCACAAATCTTCGCCTTATCTTCGGGCCGCCGTACCCTCCCGATCGTCCTCACCCGTCCACCGGAGGCCCGCCATGGCACCCGATTCACCCGCGTCCGCCGCCGTCATCACCCCCGAGCAGCTCCTCAAGCACTGGCAGGGGCACCGCGCGCTCACCCGCCGCGTGATCGACGCCTTCCCCGAGGACCAGCTGTTCAGCTTCACCCTCGGCGGGATGCGCACCTTCGGGGAGCTCGCCTGGGAGTTCATCCGCATGGCGGCGCCCACCGCCCGGGGCGCGGCCACCGGGGAGTGGACCGCTCCCACGGCCGTGAAGCCCACCACCAAGGCGGAGATCCTCCGCCAGTGGGACGAGGACACCGCCGAGATGGACCGGGTGTGGCCGCAGCTCACCCCGCAGCGCTTCCAGGAGGAGGACACCGCCTTCGGGCAGTGGCCGGGGCCGGTGTACGCGCTGGTGTGGTACGTGATCGACAACGAGGTCCACCACCGCGGCCAGGGGTACGTGTACCTGCGGGCGCTGGGGATCGAGCCGCCCCCGTTCTGGGAGCGCGACGGCGTTTGACGGCGGCGGCGGCTCCCCGCCCGTCCGCGCACCGGCCGATGGAGCTCCATCGGCCGGTGCCTGCGTTTGCGGCACCGGCGGCGCGCGGTTTGCGCCCGCGGGCTCCGGCACCGCCCCTTCAATCTCCGACCCGAGAGCGATGTCCATCCACCGAGTGGAGCCCGAGCCCGGGCAGGAATCCGTGTGGGACTACCCGCGCCCGCCCCGCGTCGAGCCCGCCGGGCGCCGGCTGCGCGTGGTCCTGGGCGGCGTGGCCGTGGCGGAAACGCACCGCGGCATCCGGGTGCTGGAAACCTCGCACCCGCCCGTCTACTACTTCCCCCCCGAGGACGTGCTCCCCGGGGCGCTGTGCGAGGCCCGGGGCTCCAGCCTGTGCGAGTGGAAGGGGCTGGCCCGCTACTGGGACGTGGAGGGGGGCGGCATGCTCCGGCCGCGCGCCGCGTGGAGCTATCCCGCGCCGCTCCCCGGGTACGAGGCGCTCCGCGACCACCTCGCCTTCTACCCGGCGGCGATGGACGAGTGCACGGTGGACGGCGAGCGCGTCCGGCCGCAGCCGGGCCGCTTCTACGGGGGGTGGATCACCTCGCGCGTGGTGGGTCCGTTCAAGGGGGAGCCCGGCAGCGAGGGGTGGTGACGGCCGGTCCGCGGCCGCCGAACCCCGCGCCCCGCCCGGCGTTGCATTGCGGGTCCCCCCGGGGTAAGTTTCCGGGTTCCGGAACCGGGCGGGGGAATGGATGTTGCGGCCGGTGAGCCGGATTCACCGGCACACCCCCCGCCCCGCCGGAGATCGCGCTCCGTGAAGCTCACGTTGGGGATGGCTCCGGCCCTCCCCGGGAGAAGGGATATGAGCGAAAGCTCCACGCAGGACGGGGCCGTCCCGTACGGGTACGCCCCGGGAGGCAAGGACACCGGGGTGGTCAAGAGCAAGGGCAAGCCCACCCTGCACCTGGCGGAGGGGAGCGAGGGGATCCCCATCCGCGCGCGCAAGCCCGAGTGGCTCAAGGTCAAGGCGCCGGGCGGGCCCAACTACCTGCGCCTCCAGAAGCTGATGCGCGAGCAGCGGCTTCACACGGTGTGCGAGGAGGCCCACTGCCCCAACATCGGCGAGTGCTGGGAGAGCGGCACCGCCACCTTCATCATCCTGGGCGACGTGTGCACCCGCGCCTGCAAGTACTGCGCGGTCGCCCACGGCATGCCCACCGAGCTGGACTGGGACGAGCCCCGCCGCGTGACCGACAGCGTGGAGACCATGGGGCTGGAGCACGTGGTCATCACCTCGGTGAACCGCGACGAGCTGGCCGACGGCGGCGCGGCCATCTACGCCGAGACCATCCGCCAGATCCGCGAGCGGGTGCCGGGGTGCTCCATCGAGGTGCTGATCCCCGACTTCCGCGGTCGCGAGGACGCCATCCGCGCGGTGGTGGAGTCGCGCCCGGAGATCCTGGCGCACAACATCGACACGGTGGAGCGGCTGATGCGCGCCCTCCGCCCCGGCGGCCGCTACTGGCGCTCCATCTCGCTGCTGGGCGCGGTCAAGCGGCTCAACCCCGCCCAGCTCACCAAGAGCGCCATCATCCTGGGGATGGGGGAAACGGAGGAGGAGATCTACACCTCCATGAAGGACCTGCGCGAGGCCGCGGTGGACATCCTGACGCTGGGGCAGTACCTGCGCCCCTCGCAGCACCACGTGCCGCTGGACCGCTGGGTGACGCCCGAGGAGTTCCGCCGCTGGAAGGAGATCGGCGAGAACGAGCTTGGCTTCCGCCACGTGGAGTCCGGCCCGCTGGTGCGCTCCTCGTACCACGCCAAGGAGCAGGCGCGCGAGGTGGAGGCCGGCGGCCCCGGCAGCATCACCCAGATCCTGGACGCGGAGCTGGACGCCGAGGTACATATCGACGCGGGGGAGGCTGCCGCGCGCGCCGCCCTGGTGGCGATGCCGCCGGTGCAGCCCCGGCAGCTGGTGCAGCTGGGCAGCCTGTAGACGACACGCGAGCGCCGCGGCCATGACGACCACCTACACGTCCACGCTGTCGCCCGAGGAGTACCTCGTCCGCGAGCGCGCGGCCGAGTACCGGAGCGAGTACCTGGCGGGTGAGGTCCGGGCCATGACCGGCGCGAGCCGGAAGCACAACCGGATCGCCATGAACCTGGGAGCCCTGCTCCACGGCCGGCTCCGCGGCGGGCCCTGCGAGCCGTTCATGAGCGACATGCGGGTGAAGGTGGAGCGCACCGGGGCGTACTTCTACCCGGACGTGGTGGTGGCCTGCGGCGCTTCGCGCCTGGAGGACGAGCACCAGGACACGCTCCTGAACCCGGTCGTGATCGTGGAGGTGCTGTCGCCCTCCACGGCCGACTACGATCATGCGGCCAAGTGGGAGCACTACCGCCGCATCCCCGCGCTCATGGACTACCTGCTGCTGAGCCAGAGCGAGCCGCGCGTGGAGCGCTACACGCGGCAGGCGGAAGGGCTGTGGCTGTTCAGCGAGACGAGCGGGCTGGACGCCGACCTGCGGCTGGATTCCATCGGCTGCACGCTCGCGCTGCGCGACGTTTACGAGCGGGTGCTCTGAAGCCGGGCACCCGTTCATCCTGACTAGATTCGCCAACGTCCGGACCAACACGATGGCAGAGACCAAGACCAAGAAGGGCGACGCCCGCCCCGAGCCCCGCGAAGACCACGCGCAGCCCGAAGCCTCCACGGCGCAGAACGGCAGCGCGAGCGGCCCCGACCGCGACTGGCAGCAGGCCGAGAAGCCGGCCGACGCCGACGCGGCGCTGCTCAAGTCGCTCCCCGAGGAGAAGCTGCGCCGGATCGCGTACGACATGCTCCTGGCGCGCCGCTTCGAGGAAAAGACCGCGGAAGCGTACGCCCTGGGCAAGATCGGCGGCTTCTGCCACCTGTACATCGGGCAGGAGGCGGTGGCGGTGGGGGCGATCCACGCGCTCGAGAAGGGCGACTACGTGATGACCGCCTACCGCGAGCACGTGCACGCCCTGCAGATGGGGATCGAGCCGGGCCCGGTGATGGCGGAGCTGTACGGCCGCGCCACCGGGACCTCCAAGGGCAAGGGCGGCTCCATGCACATGTTCTCGGCCGAGGACGGCTACATGGGCGGCCACGGCATCGTGGGCGCGCAGATCCCGCTGGCGCTGGGGATCGCGTGGGCCATCAAGTACCGCGGCGAAAAGAAGGTGATGCAGGTGTACTGCGGCGAGGCGGCGGTGAACCAGGGCGCCTTCCACGAGTCGCTGAACATGGCGGCGCTGTGGAAGCTGCCGCTGGTTCTCATCGTGGAAAACAACCGCTTCGGGATGGGGACGGCGTGGGAGCGCGCCTCCTCGCTGTACGACATCTCGCAGAAGGCCAGCGCCTACGCCATGCCCTCCGCCATCGCCGACGGCATGGACGTGCTGGACATGTACCGCGTGTCCAGGGAGGCCGCCGACCGCGCCCGCGCCGGCGAGGGCCCCACCCTGATCGAGGCGCGCACCTACCGCTTCGTGGGCCACTCCATGTCCGACCCGGTCTCCGGCGTCTACCGGACCAAGGAGGACGTGGAGCGCGAGAAGCAGAAGGACCCCATCCGCATCTACGCCGACCTGCTCGCCCGCGAGGGGATCCTTTCGCAGGAGGAGCTGGAAAAGCAGGACGAGGAGGTGAAGCGCCTTTCCGACGAGGCCGCCGAGTTCGCCGAGAACTCGCCCGAGCCGGAGCTGGACGAGCTGTACACCGACATCTACTCCACGGAAGACGTGAACGGCCGCCTGTATTTCGACGGCCGCCGGTAGAAAGCAGTCGAGTTAGGGATCGTAACCCGAAGGGCGGAGACCCGCGGGGCAGTTTCCGCGGGGCTCCGTTCTGCTGGACACGGTAGTTTCGTGTCCGGCAGAATAGAGCCCGACCCCGGCGCAGCCGGGGGAACTCCCAAGGAATCATCCAAATGGCCGTGATCACGTACCGCGAGGCCCTGAACCAGGCCCTCGCCGAGGAGATGGAAAGGGACCCGGACGTCTTCCTGATGGGGGAGGAGGTCGGGGTCTACAACGGGGCGTACAAGGTGTCCAAGGGGCTCCTGGACCGCTTCGGCGAGATGCGGGTGGTGGACACGCCCATCACCGAGCTGGGCTTCGCCGGGCTGGGGACGGGCGCCGCCATGGTGGGGCTGCGCCCGGTGATCGAGTTCATGACCTGGAACTTCGCCATCCTGGCGTTCGACCAGATCTTCAACTCGGCCTCCAAGATGAGGTCCATGAGCGGCGGGCAGTTCCGCATGCCGGTGACCTTCCGCGGACCCACGGGCGCGGCGCTGCAGCTGGCGGCGCAGCACTCGCAGGCGCTGGAGTCGCAGGTGGTTCACTACCCGGGGGTCAAGGTGGTGGTCCCCGGCACCCCGGCGGACGCCAAGGGGCTGCTCAAGGCGGCCATCCGCGACGACGACCCGGTGGCGGTGTTCGAGGGCGAGATGCTGTACAACCTCAAGGGCGAGGTTCCCGAGGACGACGACTACGTGATCCCGCTGGGGGTCGCGGACCTGAAGCGGCAGGGCTCGGACGTGTCCATCATCACGCACGGCAAGATGATCCACGTGGCGCTGCAGGCCGCGGCGCAGCTGGAAAAGGACGGGATCGACGCCGAGGTGCTGGACCTGCGCTCGCTGCGCCCGCTGGACACCGAGGCGATCCTGAACACCGTGGCCAAGACCAACCGGGTGGTGCTGCTGGAAGAGGGGTGGCCGTACGGCGGGATCACCGCCACCATCGCGGCGCTGATCCAGGAGGAGGCGTTCGACGAGCTGGACGCCCCGGTGCTCCGCGTCACCCAGGCGGACGTGCCCATGCCCTACGCCAAGGGGCTGGAGAAGTCGGCCAAGCCCAGCGCGGAGCTGGTCGTGCAGAAGGTCAACCAGGTCCTGTACCGCTGAGAGCCGAGGAGAGAGACACGTGGCAACCAAGGTCTACATGGAAGCGCTCTCCCCCACGATGGAGGAGGGGCGGCTCGTAACCTGGCTCAAGAACGAGGGCGACGAGGTCAAGGAGGGCGACGTCCTCGCCGAGGTGGAAACGGACAAGGCGACCATGGAGCTGGTGGCGCGCGGCTCGGGCGTGCTCCGCAAGCGCATGATCGGCGAGGGCGACACGTCCAACGTGGGGACGGTGATCGCGGTGATCGCCGGCGCGGACGAGGACGTGTCGGCGCTCACGGGCGGCGCGGAGGCCGTGGCCTCGCAGGCGCCCTCCACCGCCGAGGCTCCCGCACCGGGGCGCGCGGAGGCGGTGGCGGCGGGCGGCGACGTGGGCCGGGGCGCTGCGGCGGTGGCGGCGGCCGGGCCGTCGGAGGAGGACCAGGCGGAGCGCGGCACCCCCGCGGAGGCCACTCCGGCGGGCGCGGCGCCCACCCCCACCCCGGACTCCGGCACGCGGGCGGCCACGCAGGAGGGGCAGCCCTCCATCGTGCAGGCCGGCGGCGGCGGCAACGGGCAGCAGGCGGGCGGGCGCGTCCGGGCGTCCCCGCTGGCCCGGCGGCTGGCGACGGAGGCGGGGGTGGAGATCTCCGGACTGCAGGGGAGCGGCCCCGGCGGCCGCATCGTGAAGCGCGACATCCAGCAGGCGGCGGGGCGCCCCGCGGCGGAGGCCGCTGCCCCCGCCCCGGCGGCGCAGGCTCCCGCGGCGGAGATTCCGCAGGCGGCGGCTCCGGCCGCGATGCCCGCGGCAGGGGCGTCGCACGACCACCCGCTCACGCAGATGCGGAAGACGATCGCCAAGCGGCTGGCGCTGTCTTCCGGCCCGGTCCCCCACTTCTACCTCACGGTGGAGATCGACATGGGGGAGGCGATGGCGCTGCGCAAGCGGATCAACGAGCGCTTCGCCGACCGGGGGATCAAGGTCTCGCCCAACGACCTGATCATCAAGGCGGTGGCCGCGGCGCTGCGGCGGCACCCGTTCGTGAACGCGTCGTGGACGGGCGACGCCATCCGCCTGTACGACGTGGTGCACATCGGCGTCGCGGTGGCGGTGGAGGAGGGGCTCATCACCCCCGTGGTCCGCGACGCGGACCGCAAGGGCGTGGGCGAGATCGCCACGGAGGTCCGGGAGCTGGCCGGGCGCGCCCGCGACAAGAAGCTGAAGCCGGAGGAGTACAGCGGCTCCACCTTCTCCATCTCCAACCTGGGGATGTTCGGGATCGAGCAGTTCACGGCGGTGATCAACCCGCCCGAGGCGGCGATCCTGGCCGTGGGCGCGGTGGAGGACCGGGTGGTCGCGGTGAACGGGGAGGTGGCGGTGCGCCCGCGGATGCACGTCACGCTCACCTGCGACCACCGGGTGATCGACGGGGCCACGGGGGCGCAGTTCCTCCAGACGCTCAAGGGGTACCTGGAAGACCCGATGATGATGATCGCCTGAGCATCGGCGCGTTTGTTGGAACGTAGAGATGTAGCCCCCGGCCGGGTTTGATCGGCCGGGGGCTCCGTTTTTACGGCAACGGCTTTGAACTGCGAGGTTGGGCGTGCCCCCGGCTGGCGCCCGGGTCGGGCTTCGGCTCCGTAACGCAGCAGGCTCGCCACCCTCCCCCGTTCCGGGGGAGGGCTTGTCGCAGGTCAGGGTTGTTACCGTTGCGATCTGCGCAGGGAGGTCGGGGGAGGCTGCGCAGGAGGTGCGTTGTTCGAAGCCATCGTGATCCCGCCCACGCACGGAGCGTGGGCGAGTGCTCTGACGAGTCCCTTCGGGTTTCGCACCGACGGAGCAGCCGCCCCCGGCCGACCCCAAACACCGGAGCCCGCCGGAGCGCACGCTGTTGTCCCCTCTCCCAGAATGGCGCTTCACGCTTTGCGTGAAACGGATGAAGGACCCGGGTGGTGAGCCTCAAGCGAGCCGGGTCAGGGCCGCCGCCGTTCTACTTTCGCACTCACGCACTTTCGCACTTCAGTTCCGTTCCAGCAGCGCCACCGGAAAGCTCCCCAGCAGCCCGTCCACCTCCAGCGACCCGTTCGTCCCCGCCTCCAGCTCCTCGCCGGTGAGCACGTTGCGCCAGCGGCCCGCCAGCACCCCGCCGCCGCCGGCGATCCGCGTGCCGCGCCAGTCCTCCGCCGCGGGCACCGCGAAGCCGCGGTCGCGCATCAGCGTCGCCACCAGGCGGGGCACCACCGCCACCACCTCCGTGCCGCCGCCGCGCCGCGCGAAGGCGAACACGTGCTCCGCCCGCTCGCCTTCCGGGGCGAGCGGCAGGTACTCGCCGTCGCGGAACAGCGCGGGGAGCGCGCCGCGCAGGGTGAGCGCGCGGTGCGTCAGGTACATCTTGATGCGCCCGTCCTCCCACGTTTCCACCAGGCCGCGGGCCAGCGCCCGCGGGTCGCCGCCCTCCATCGCCGCGCGCAGCTCGGCGAGCAGGCGGCGGCGCAGCTCGTAGTCCACCGGGCGGCGGTTGTCCGGGTCCACCAGCGAGAAGTCCCACAACTCCTGGCCCTGGTACACGTCCGGCACCCCCGGCGCCGCCAGCTTCACCAGCGTCTGCGCCAGCGAGTTCACCATCCCCATGCGCGCCACAAGCGGATGCAGGCGGGCCAGGTCGTCCAGGAAGGCCGCGCTCGCGCCGCGGTCCAGGATCGCCGCCACGAACTCCCCCAGCCCCGCGTCGTAGGCCGCGTTGGGCTCGATCCAGCTGGTGTGCTCCTTGGCCTCGCGCGTGGCCTTTTCCATGTAGCCCTGCACCCGCGCGACGAAGTCCCCGTGCGCCGGGTCCTCCGCGGCGCCCAGCGGCCACGCGCCCACCAGCGTCTGGTAGAGCAGGTACTCGTCGCCCGCGTCCGGGACGGGGCGCCCCTCGTCGTCGCGCTTGTGGGCGCGGTTCAGCTCCGCCCACCCCGTCACGTGCGCCTCCCACAGCTCCGGCACCTCCGACAGCACCGCGATGCGGGCGCGCACGTCCTCGCTCCGCTTGGTGTCGTGCGTGGACGACGCCGAGAGCGCGTGCGGCCAGCGCTCCGCGCGCTCCGCCAGCCAGGCATGCAATTCCTCCGGCGCCACGCCGAAGCGGTCCGGCTCGCCGCCCACCTCGTTGAGCGACACCAGGCGGTTGAAGATGTAGAACGAGGTGTCCTCCACCCCCTTCGCCATCACCGGGCCGGTGAGCTGCTGGAACTTCATCACGAAGCGGGCGTGCTCCTCGCGCGCCTCCGCGCTCAGCCCGTCCGGCCAGCGCAGCAGCAGCACGCTCCTCACGAACTCGAAGAGCGACCGGCTCATCCCCGGGTTGCGGCGCCGCGCCAGCCGCACCGCGTGCTCCACGTAGCCCCGGTCCCGCTCCGACACCTCCCCCGCGAACGCGTCGATGTAGGTGCGGTACACCGGGAAGCTCGCCACCACCTCGCGCAGCGCGTCGTGCAGCAGCCCCGGGGTGAAGTCGCGCGAGCGCCGGTTCCGCTCCGAGATGCGCCCCAGCATGTTGGTGAGCACCGTGAGCTCGCTCACCAGCGACGTGTCCAGGATCACCCGCTTCTTGTCGTAGACCAGGTCCGCGAAGCCGATCCGCTCGCGCGCGAAGCGCCGGAAGATCAGGTCCATGGCGCCCTCGTTGCCGCGCGCCACGAACAGCCCGCCCACCCGGTTCATGAACTCGTAGCCCACCGTCCCCGCCACCGGCCAGTCCTCCGGGAGCGTTTCCTCGCCCGTGAGGATCTTCTCCACCAGCACGTAGAAGGGCTCCTCGCCGAGGGTCCCCACCGTCTGCACCTGCAGGTCGCGCAGGTAGTCGCGCGGGTGGAAGAGGCCGTCCGGGTGGTCGATGCGCAGCCCCGTGACCTTTTCCTCGCGCACCAGGCGCAGGATCAGCCGGTGCGTGGCCTGGAACACCTCGCCGCGCTCCACCCGCACCCCCGCCAGGTCGTTGACGTCGAAGAAGCGGCGGTAGTTGATCTCCTCCGCCGCCACCCGCCAGAACGCCAGCCGGTACGCCTGGTCCTCCAGCAGCGCGTCCAGCCGGTCGAAGGAGTGCGCCTCGCCCGGCGTGCCGTTGTACTCCTCCACCGCCCGGTCCAGCGCGGCCTTCACCTCCACCGAGGCGCCGTACAGCGCCCCCAGGCGGCGCTGCGTCACCGTCTTTTCGCGGCGGCGCTCCGCCACGCTCTCCTCGTCCGTGCGGCGGCGCGCCGGGAGCCGCTCCAGCGCCGTGACGATGCTTTCCAGCTCCATGCGGTCCGGGTCGTCCTCGTCCAGCCCCTCCAGCCGCTCCAGCGCCAGGCGCAGGACCGCCGCGGTGGGGGCGGGGGCGCAGGGAAAGCGCGTCTCGTAGTAGTCGATGTAGAAGCGGCCCTCCTCGTACACCAGCTTCAGCTCGCCCTTCTCCAGCACCTCGCCGTACTGCCCGCCCAGCACCGGGAGGAGCACCTTGCCCTCCAGCTCCTCCTTGTACGGCTTCCAGTCGATGTCGAAGAAGACCGAGTACGGCGAGCTGGGGCCGTTCTCCAGGACGTCGTTCCACCACGGGTTGGAGCCGCCCGCGATCCCCATGTGGTTGGGGACGATGTCCAGCAGGTGCCCCATCCCGTGCTCGCGCAGCAGCGACGTCATCCGCCCGTGCTCCTCCTCCGTGCCGATCTCCGGGTTGAGCCGCTCGTGGTTGGTGATGTCGTAGCCGTGCATGCTCCCCGGCCGCGCCTGCAGGTACGGCGACGCGTACAGGTCCGAGACTCCCAGCTCCGCCAGGTAGGGGATCACTTCCGCCGCGTCGCGGAAGGTGAACTTGTGGTTGAGCTGCAGGCGGTAGGTGGATACGGGGACGCGCCCGGCCCCCGGGTGGCGCTTCGCGGTCTGGTCCGGCACGTTTGCTCCCGTCACGTTCGTGGACGATGGTTCCCGCGCGGCCGCGGGAAGCGGCCCCGCACAGCAAGAAGCGGGCACGGCGTGCTTCCTGCAAACCGCCCCGCCGCCCGGGAGCGCCGCCGCTTCCGCACACCCCGACCGACGCCCGATGGACCGCAAGATCGACCCCCGCTACCACGTCCCCGGCTTCCTGGAGAGCGCCAACTCCGCCTGGCCCGGCAGCCCGTATCCCCTGGGCGCGCACTGGGACGGCCGGGGAGTCAACTTCGCCCTGTACTCCGAGCTGGCCCGCGAGGTGGAGCTGTGCCTGTTCGACGCGCCCGGCGACCCCCATCCCTCGCGGACCTTCCGCCTGCGCGAGCGCACCGGCTGGGTGTGGCACGGCTACGTCCCCGACGTGGGGCCGGGGACCTGCTACGGCTACCGCGTCAACGGCCCGTACGAGCCCGCCCGCGGCTTCCGCTGCAACCCCTTCAAGCTGCTGGTGGACCCGTACGCCCGCGCGCTGGCCGGCGAGCTGTCGTGGGACGCGCACCCCTGGGCGTACCCCATGGAGCAGCCCGGCGAGGACTGGGTGCTGGACGACACCGACGACTCCGCGGGGATCCCCCGTGGCGTGGTCGTCGACCCCGCCTTCGACTGGCGCGGCGACCGTCCGCCCGGCACGCCGTGGAGCGAGACCGTGATCTACGAGGCCCACGTGCGCGGGCTCACCATGCTCCACCCCGAGGTGCCGGAGGAACTCCGCGGCACCTACGCCGGCGTGGCGCACCCCGCCGTGGTGGAGCACCTGCGCGCCCTGGGCGTCACCGCCCTGGAGCTGCTCCCCGTGCACGAGATCGCCGACGAGTGGTTCCTGGCGGAGAAGGGGCTCCGCAACTACTGGGGATACAGCACCCTGGGCTTCTTCGCGCCCGCCGCGCGCTACGCCCGCGACCGCGCCCCCGGCGCCCCGGTGCGCGAGTTCAGGGAGATGGTGCGCGCCCTGCACGAGGCCGGCATCGAGGTGATCCTGGACGTGGTCTACAACCACACCGCCGAGGGCAACCACCTGGGCCCCACCCTGTCGCTGCGGGGGATCGACAACCCCACCTACTACCGGCTGTCGCCCGGCAACCCGCGGATGTACCGCGACTACACCGGCACCGGCAACTCGCTGAACCTGCGCCACCCGCAGACGCTGCAGCTGGTCATGGACTCGCTGCGCTACTGGGTGCAGGAGATGCACGTGGACGGCTTCCGCTTCGACCTGGCCTCCACGCTGGCCCGCGGGGAGCACCTGGTGGACCGGCACGCCTCCTTCCTGGACGCCGTACACCAGGATCCCGTGCTGTCGCGCGTCAAGCTGATCGCCGAGCCGTGGGACGTGGGCGAGGGCGGGTACCAGGTGGGCAACTTCCCGGTGCGCTGGGCGGAGTGGAACGGCAAGTACCGCGACACGGTGCGCGCCTACTGGCGCGGCGACCCCGGGACGCTGGGCGAGCTGGGCTTCCGCCTCACCGGCTCCAGCGACCTGTACGAGGACGACGGCCGCCGCCCGCAGGCCAGCATCAACTTCGTCACCGCGCACGACGGCTTCACGCTGCACGACCTGGTCTCGTACAACCACAAGCACAACGAGGCCAACGGCGAGAACGGCCGCGACGGCGACAACCACAACCTGTCGTACAACTTCGGGGTGGAGGGGCCCACCGGGCGGCCGGACATCGTGCGCCAGCGCGAGCGGCAGAAGCGCAACTTCATCGCCACGCTGCTGCTGTCGCAGGGGGTGCCCATGATCACCGCCGGCGACGAGATGGGGCGCACGCAGCGGGGCAACAACAACGCGTACTGCCAGGACAACGAGATCTCCTGGGTGAGCTGGGAGCTGGGCGACGCCGACCGCGACCTGCTGGACTTCACCCGGCGCGCGGTCCGGCTGCGGCGCGAGCACCCCACCTTCCGCCGCCGCCGCTTCTTCCGCGGGCGCTCCATCCGCGGCTCGGACGTCAAGGACGTCACCTGGCTGCGCCCCGACGGGCGGGAGATGACGGACGAGGAGTGGAACTCCGGCTTCGTGAAGGCCTTCGGGATGTGCCTTGCCGGCGAGGCGCTGGAGGAGTGGGACGAGCAGGGGCGGCAGGTCGCCGACGACACCTTTCTGCTGCTGCTCAACGCCGACGGCGCCTCCATGCTCTTCACCCTGCCGCAGTACTGCGAGACCGACGAGTGGGAGGTGGTGCTGGACACCAACCGCCCCGAGGTCGCGGAGGGCGAGGAGGCGGTGGACGCCAGCGAGGAGTTCCTGCTGGAGGGGCGCACCATGGTGGTGTTCCGCGCCCGCGAGTGCCCCCCCGGAAAGCGCCTGTGGGCGATGGACGAGCAGCTGGAGCTGGCCCCGTCCGCGCCCGCGCCCCCGGCGGAGCCCGTCGCGTGGGTGGAGGAGCGCCCCCTGGGCGCCAGGATCGTGGCGGGCGGTGTGGAGTTCCGCGTGTGGGCGCCGGGGCACCGGCGGGTCGATGTCGTGGTGTACGGGACGGCAGGGGACAGGGGACAGGGGACAGGGGACAGCCAGCAACGGCAACGGCAGGACGGCGGGGAGGTGTACCCGCTCCGGGAGGAGGGGGAGGGGTGGTGGAGCGGGCGGGTGGAGGGGATCGGGGCGGGGGCGCGCTACCGGTTCCGGCTGGACGGCGGCGACGCCTTCCCGGACCCGGCGTCGCGCTCGCAGCCGGAGGGGGTGCACGGACCCTCCGAGGTGGTGGACCCGGACGCCTTCCCCTGGACGGACGCCGCCTGGCGGGGGATCGCCGCCGAGGACATGGTCGTGTACGAGGCGCACGTGGGCACGGCCACGCCGGAGGGCACCTTCGACGCCCTGGCCGGCCGGCTGGACCACCTCGCGGAGCTGGGCGTCACGGCGCTGGAGCTGATGCCCGTGGCGGAGTTCCCGGGGGCGCGCAACTGGGGCTACGACGGGGTGGACCTGTTCGCCCCGGACAGCTCGTACGGCGGGCCCGAGGGGCTGCGGCGGCTGGTGGACGCGGCCCACGCGCGCGGCCTGGCCGTGATCCTGGACGTGGTCTACAACCACTTCGGGCCGGAGGGCAACTACCTCCCGGCCTTCACCAGCGGCCGGATCTTCACCGAGCGGCACCACACCCCCTGGGGCGCCGCCGTCAACTACGACGGCGAGGGGAGCGCCGCCGTGCGCGAGATGGTGATCGGCAACGCGCTGCACTGGGCCCGCGAGTACCACGTGGACGGCCTGCGCCTGGACGCCACGCACGCCATCCTCGACGACTCGCCGGTGCACGTGCTGGCCGAGCTGGCGGAGCGGGTGCGCGCCGCCGTGGGGCCGGAGCGCCGCTTCGTCCTGTTCGCCGAGGACGAGCGCAACGAGCGCGCGCTGGTGCTCCCCCGCGAGGAGGGGGGGATCGGGCTGGACGGCGTGTGGGCCGACGACCTGCACCACCAGCTGCGGGCCGGGGTGGCCGGCGACCGCGAGGGGTACTTCGCCTCCTTTTCCGGGTCGGCGGAGGACGTCGCCGCGACGCTGCGCAAGGGGTGGTTCTACGAGGGGCAGCCCTCCCCCCACCGCGGCGAGCCGCGCGGCACCCCCGCCGAGGGCCTCCCCCTCCCGGCGTTCGTCGTGTGCATCCAGAACCACGACCAGGTGGGGAACCGCGCCATGGGCGAGCGCCTCAGCCACGGCGTGGGGCTGGCCGAATACCGAGCCGTGTCCGCGCTGCTGCTGCTCGCGCCCGCCACCCCGCTGCTGTGGATGGGGCAGGAGTGGGCCGCCTCGTCGCCCTTCCAGTACTTCACCGACCACCCGGAGGAGCTGGGGAGGCTGGTGACGGAGGGGCGGCGCGAGGAGTTCAAGCACTTTTCCGCCTTCGCCGACCCCGCTACGCGCGAGCGCATCCCCGACCCGCAGGACCCGGAGACCTTTCGCCGCTCCCGGCTGGACTGGGACGAGCGGGAGCGGCCCCCGCACGCCGGGGTGCTCGCCCTGTACCGCGAGCTGCTGTCGCTGCGCCGCGCCGATCCCGCGCTCCGGAACCGCGCCCGCGCCTCGGTGGACGCCGCCGCCGTGGGCGAGCGCGCCGTCGCCCTGCGGCGCGAAGCGCCCGACGGCGGCGCGCTGCTGCTGGTGGCCGCGTTCGACGGCGGCACGCTGCGGGTGGACACCGCCGCTGCCGACGCCACCCGCGCGCCGCGGGGGTCACGCTGGGAGCTGGTCCTGGCGACGGAGGAGGCGCGCTTCGGCGGGGAGCGCGAGGGCGAGGTGGTGCGCCTGTCCGCGGACGGCGCGCTGGAGGTGGAGGGGCCGGGCGCGGTGCTGCTGCGTGCGGCGCCGGGTGGTTCGAACGAAGGGAGCTGAACGGCAGGATCTGGGCGTGCCCCCGGCTGGCGCCGGGGTCGGGCTTCGGCTCCGTAGCAGACGAAACAACCGTCTGCAACGGAGTCGAGCCCGCGCAAACAGCCGCGCGGTCTCGCCCCTTCGGGCCGAAATCCCTCACGTGGGTTTGGAGCTGGCGTCCGCGGGGGCCCCCACCCGGCTCGCTTAGGCTCGCCACCCTCCCCCAATTCTGGGGGAGGGCTTCCTGACCCTCGGGTTTGTCGTG
>JBEVLE010000341.1:0-4069 GCA_040509335.1 Longimicrobiaceae bacterium
GGCCGGAGCGGCCGCCGCCCGGCGCGCAGCCCGCCGGGAGCGCCGGTGGGCTGCCCGTCACCCCTCCACCCCCGGCGACGCCATGGCCGCAAGCACCTTCGAAGTGACCCTCCGCATGAGCACCTCCACGGTCGTCGGTCTGACGGACTCCGGCTTCTCGCTCCTCGCCTTCGCGGCAGTGCAGTCGTTCGACCTGCTGGCGCAGCCGCTGGTCTGGATGACGACGCGGCAGTACTCCGCGACGACGGTGGTGCGGGGGGCGATGCGGTTCCAGGCCTACACCGTGCCGGCCGACACGGCGAGCCAGGTGGTGCCGGGGTTCTCCGCGGACATCGCCCCGGGCCAGCTGCTGACGGTGCATCACGCGTCCGGGATCGGCACGGTGACGGAGGACGGGGTCGGGGGCGTCGTGGCCATCTACAACGCCACCCGCACTCCCCTCTGGTGCGGGATCGCACAGGAGGCGGCCGGCGCGTTCGCCCCCGTGTGCCTGCTTCCGCTGCACGGCGGGAACGCGCAGGTCGTCGTGCCGGTGCCCGTGATCCTGCTGATGTTCTCGATCTCGCCCGCGATCCTGGGGACGACGGTCGACACCGCCAGCGGACCCGGTGTCCTGCTGGACCTGGGCGCCACGCTGCGGCCGGAGGTGGGCTACGACATCGACGAGGGCTGGAGCTGGGGAGAGACGACCTGGGGACGGGCGGTGGAGTTCGGAGCGGAGCTGCGGCCACTGCTCACCGGCTCCCCAGGATAGCGCCGCGCCGGGAGGGGCCGCGGCCTACCCCTCTCCCCCCGGCACCGGCGCCGCCGCGCCCGCCGCGTCCTCCAGCAGCTCGTCCTGGTCGGCCTCCAGCACTTCCAGCGCCTCCGCGGCGGCCTCCATCCCCGCGCCGTACAGGAACACGGGCACCCCCGCCAGCCGCAGCGCGTCGGCCACGTCGATGCGGTCCTCGAAGGCGCACACCAGCTCGTACTCCTCGCGCAGCGCGGCGACCGCCTCCGCCTTGAAGTACCCGGCCGGCCGGCGCTCCCCCGCGGGGCGCATCACCAGCCGGTCGTAGTCGTCCAGCCCGTTGGCGCGGAGCCACTTCTCCGTCTTTTCCCGCGTGTAGTCCGGGCGCCCGGTGAGGAACACGACGCGCGACCCGTAGGCCCGCATGGCCTGCAGGATCTCCATGGACGCGGCGATGGGCGCGTCCTGGTCGATGGCGTCGAAGTACGATTCCCAGTCCCGGGCGCGCCCCTGCTCCACCTCCACGAAGTGCGCGCGCGCCCGGTCGTCGGAAAGGGTGCCGTCCAGGTCCCAGATGACGGCTTTCGGCTTGTGGGGCGAGAAATCGCTCATGGGCGGGGAGCCCTATCTCTTCGGCGGCTTGGACGGGCGGACCTCCACCCGCGAGGGCAGCGTGCGCCCTGGAAAGGCCAGCAGGTCCATCACGATCTGCGCGATGTCCTCGGGCTGGATCTTCCAGGCGTCCTCCTCGCTCGGGGTGTGGCCGTTGAAGTAGGTGGCCACGCTCCCCGGCATGATGTAGTTGACGCGGATGTCGTCCTGGCGCACGTCCAGCATCAGCGCCTCCGAGAAGCCCACCAGCCCGAACTTGGAGGCGTTGTACGCGGCGCCGCCCGCCAGCGGGTTCTTGCCGGCGAGCGAGGCGATGTTGATGATCCACCCGCCGCCGCGCTCCCGCATGACCGGAATGGCCTCGTGGCAGCAGTAGAAGACGCCGCTCAGGTTGGTCTCGATGATCTGGTGCCACTTGTCCGGCTCCATCTGGTCCACCGGGCCGAAGCCGCCGACGCCCGCGTTGTTGACCAGGATGTCCACCCCGCCGAAGCGCTCCGCCGCCGCGCCCACCATGCGCCTCACGTCCTCGTGGCGGCGCACGTCGCAGGCGACCCCCACCACCTCGCCGGGCGACACCTCGTTCAGCCGGCGCGCCGCCTCCTGCACCTCCGCCTCGTTGCGCGCCGAGATCACCACGTCGGCCCCGGCGCCGGCCAGCGCCTCCGCGATGGCGTAGCCGATCCCCTTGCTGGCGCCCGTCACCAGAGCGCACTTGCCTCGCACCACGTCCGTCATGCCGCCTCCGCCCCGTGAAAGGTACGATTCGTGAAGCCCCGGGGTCGCTGCACCGGCCGTGCCACGCCTGGCCCGCCCCCGGCGTCCGCTCCGCTCCCCCGCTCCCCAGGCCGCGATGTCCGCGCCCCGTCCACGCCCCGGCACCCCTCCCCCCGCCCCGGAGAATCGCCTGCCTCCCGGCCAGGTGCCCACGCGCAAGTGGCCCGTGCTGCACTACGGCGAGGTCCCGCGGTTCGACGCGGCGACGTGGGACTTCCAGGTGTACGGCGAGGTGGAGGAGGAGCTGCGCTTCGGCTGGGAGGAGTGGCGGGCGCTGCCCACCGAGGAGCGCGCCGGCGACATCCACTGCGTGACGGGCTGGAGCCGGCTGGACAACCTCTGGCGGGGCGTGCCCGTGCGCGAGCTCCTGCGCCGCGCGCGCCCCGGGCCCGCGGCGCGCTTCGTCCTGCTGCGCGCGTCGGGCGGGTGGACCGCCAACCTGCCGCTGGAGGCCTTCGACCGCGACGACAACCTGTTCGCCACGCACCACGACGGCGAGCCGCTCGCCCCCGAGCACGGCGGCCCCGTGCGCGCCGTGATCCCGCACCTGTACTTCTGGAAGAGCGCCAAGTGGCTGCGCGCCGTGGAGCTGCTGGCCGAGGACCGTCCCGGCTTCTGGGAGCGGGGCGGCTACCACATGCGCGGCGATCCCTGGCAGTCCGAGCGCTTCGGCGACCCTTTCCCCGACGACTGATCCTGCCGGAACTGCTTTGAACTGCGGGTTCGGGCGTGCCCCCGGCTGCGCCGGGGTCGGGCTGCGGCTCCGTAGCAGACGAAACGACCGTCTGCAACGGAGGCGAGCCCCGGCGGAAACAGCCCCGCCGGGTCTCGCCGCTTCGCGCTCGCATCCCTCACGCAGGCTCCGACGTGGCCGCGGGATCCAGACGGTGAACGGCGCCCCCACCCGTCCCTCCGGTGGCGGCGCCGTCCCGTACTGCCGTTGCAGGCTGTTCCCTGTTCCCTGTTCCCTGTTCCCTATCCCCTGCCGTTCCGCACCCACTCCCTCCCCTCCTCCGCTTCCTCCGGCGCCACGGGGAAGTACAGCGGCTCGAACGCCATCCACAGCGTCCGCGAGAAAGGGAGGAACGCGATCGGCGCGAGCACCATCAGCACGGGGCCGCCGAACTGGAGGAGCCTCCAGGGCACGTCCGGCCAGGTGGCGACGGCGACCCCCACCAGCACCAGCGCCAGCAGCCCCTCGGCGAAGGCGATGTTGAACACCATGGCCCCCAGCATCAGGTCCTCCTCGCCGCGCGCCGTGCGGATCCCGCAGACGGGGCAGCGCTCCCGCATGTGCATCCACGTCCTCACCACCCGCCCGCGCCCGCAGTGCGGGCAGCGCAGCCGCAGCGCCCTCGCCATGCGCACAGCCATCCCCGGCGCCCGCTCCGCCGCCGTGTCCCGGCTCCCCGTGTCCGGCATCTCCGCTCACCTCCACGTTCGCGCTCGTCCCGCGGTCCGCCAATCATCGCGGCCCGGGGCGGGGGGTGCAAGTCGGGAGGAGCGCCCTTCGTGATCCGCCCGCCGGTGGGGAAATCCCCCGTGGCGGGCGGGAAACCCCCCTACGGCATGCAAGATGCCTCCAGCTTGCGGGACGATGCGCGCCCCGGTAATATGCGGGCCGACCGACCCTGCTTCGAGCGTCGCCGGCGCGGCCGTCCGACGAGACAGATTCTGCGGAGACCTGAAATGCGACTCTTCCTGATCGGCGCCGTTTTCATCACCTTCCCCGCGATCGTGGCGGCCGTCTACGCGGCCTGGACCGGCCGCACGATGATGCTCATGGCGGCCATCATGGTCCTCGGCATGAACAGCCTGCCGTTCATCGCGGCGGCGTTCCTGCTCCGCAAGAGCAAGGACACCGACCTGAGCCACTGACCGGCTCCGCGGGCCGGGCGCGGGCCCGCCGCGAAGCCGAGGCCCGGGACCGAAGCAGCGAACCCTCCG
>JBEVLE010000342.1:0-2748 GCA_040509335.1 Longimicrobiaceae bacterium
GGGGGAGGGGAGCACGGCACGGCGGAGCGTGGGGATCGCAGCGTGGAGATTCCCCTCCCCCGGCACGGGGGAGGGTGGCGAGCCTAAGCGAGCCGGGTGGGGGCCCCGCGGACGCCAGCTCGGACCCGCGTGAGGGATTTCGGCCCGGAGGGGCGAGACCGCGCGGCTGTTTGCGCGGGCTCGACTCCGTTAGGCAGCGTTGTTTGCTGCCTTACGGAGCCGAAGCCCGACCCCGGCGGAGCCGGGGGCACGCCCAAATCCGCCGTGGAGTCTAGACGATGCGGGTGCTGCACTGCATCTACGACGACCCGCAGAACCCCTGGGTGGGGGGCGGCGGATCGATGCGCGTGCTGGAGATCTACCGGCGCCTGGCGGGGCGCGTGGACGCGACCGTGGCGACGGGGAGCTTTCCGGACGCGCGCGACGAGACGACCGACGGGGTGCGCTACCTGCGGCTGGGCGCGCGATCGCCCTACGCGTGGAGCCGCTGGACCTACGCGCGCGCGGCGACGCGGCTGCTGGCGCGGGGCGACTACGACGCGGCGGTCTACGACTTCTCGGTGTACACGCCGCTGCGCATTCCGCGCGAGGGGCCGGTGGGGCTGGTGGTGCACATGCTCCACGGGCCCACGGCGCGCGGCCGCTTCGGCGGGGTGCTGGGCGGCGCGGTGGACGCGGCGGAGCGCCGCTCGCTGCGCCGGGCGCGCTGGGTGAGCACCACCTCGCGCTGGATGACGGACCAGCTGCGCCCGCTGCTGGCGCCGGACGCGCGGGTGGAACTGATCGGCAGCGGGGTCCCGGACGAGTTCGCGCGGGTGGAGCGGCGCGAGGGCGGCTTCCTGCTGTACTACGGCCGCTTCGACGTGTACCAGAAGGGGCTGGACACGCTGCTGCACGCCTTCGCGCGGATCGCGCGGGAGCGGCCGGGCGTGGAGCTCCGGCTGGCGGGGCGCGGCAAGGACGAGGAGCGCGTCCGCGAGCTGGCCCGGGAGCTGGGCGTCGCGGACCGCGTCCGGCTGGTGCCCAACGTGGAGCGCGCGCAGGTGCTGGAACTGTTCTCGGGCGCGCTGGCGCTGCTGATGCCCTCGCGCCTGGAGGGCCTGCCGATGGTCCCCGCGGAGGCCATGGCCGCCGGGGTCCCGGTGGTCGCCGCGGCGGTGGGCGCGGTCCCGGAGGTGGTGGACCCGCCGCGCGGGGGGATCCTGGTCCCCCCGGACGACCCGGACGCGCTCGCCGCGGCGGCGCTGCGGCTCCTGGACGACCCGGCGGCGCGGGCGGCGACCAGCGCGTCGGCGCGGGTGTCGGCGGAGCGCTTCTCCTGGGACGCGGTCGCGGAGCGGCACCTGGAGTTCCTGCGGGAGATCGCGGCCGCCGGCCGCGGCACGTCCTTTCAATCATCCCCACGCTGAATGAACGCTCAGAGCAGGGCGGCCTCGGCCGCGCGCGGCGCCGCGGCCACCCCCGCGGCGGACCCCGGCCCGCCGATCTCCACCGGCATGGCGGCGCTGGCGTACTTCGCGCTCGCGCTGGTGTACTTCCTCCCCGCCTTCCTCCCGGGAAAGCACATCTACGGGACGGACTACCTGGTGGGCGGGTACTTCTTCCACGAGTTCATCTCGCAGCAGTTCGCCGCGGGCGTGCTCCCCAAGTGGGTGCCGCACGTGTACGGCGGGCTGCCGCTGTTCGCGAACCCGGGGAGCACGTACTACCCGGTGCGCTTCCTGGCGGACTGGATCTTCCCGGTTTCCAAGATCTGGCCGACGTTCTTCGTGGTGCACTTCGCCCTGGCGGGGCTGGGGACGTACCTGCTGGCGCGGGAGCTGGGGGCGCGGCGCTGGGTGGCGTTCGTGGGCGGGCTCGCCTTCCAGTTCACCGGCCTCACCATGTCGTGGGTGCTGGCGGGGCACGAGGGGAGGATCATCGTGGCGACGCTGACGCCGCTGGTGCTCTTCTTCTTCCACCGGGGGATCCGCACGGGCGCGCTCGCGCCGTTCGCGGGGGCGGCGGCTGCGATCGGCTTCGCGCTGCTCACCTTCCAGATCCAGAGCGCCTACTACATGCTGCTGGGGGCGCTGGTGTGGTGCGTGTTCTGCCTGTGGCACTTCGGGCTGTTCCGCGAGCCGCGGCGGCTGCTCAGGCCGGTGCTGCTGGGGGTGGGCGCGGTGGCGTTCGGCTTCGCCATGGCCTCGGTCAACTTCCTCCCGTTCCGGGACTACGTGGCGGAGTCGCCGCGCGGCATGGCGGGCGGGCGCGGCTACGAGTACTCCACCTCGTACTCCATGCCCGCGGCGGAGGTGGCGGCGGTGGCCGTCCCCGAGCTGAGCGGCTACCTGGACACGTACCGCGGCACCAACCCCTTCAAGCTGCACGTGGAGTACGTGGGCGCGCTGGCGCTGGTGCTCGCCGCGCTGGGCGCGTACTTCTGCCGGCGGAACCGCTACTGGTGGGCGTTCGCGGGGCTGGGGCTCTTCGCGCTGACCATCGCGCTGGGCGGCAACACGCCGCTGTACCGGCTCTACTACGAGCTCCTCCCGGGGACCAAGCGCTTCCGGGCGCCCTCCATCTCCTTCTTCCTGGTGTCGCTGTCGCTGGTCATGATGGCGACGCTGGCGCTGGAGGCCATCGCCGCGCGGCTGGACGAGCGGCGCGCCTCCGCCCGCGCGCTCCGCGGCCCCGAGCCGCTCGCGGAGGCGAAGCCGGCGGCGTGGATCCTGGGCGGCGTGGTGGCGGTCGCGGTGCTGCTGGGGA
>JBEVLE010000343.1:0-7226 GCA_040509335.1 Longimicrobiaceae bacterium
AGCCGGAGCGGAGACAGCCGGGCAGTTTCGGCTGGCTCCGCGACCCGCGCAGGAGACCGGCGGGGCAGTTTCCGCCGGGCTCCGGAGCGGCTCCAGACTACGCACGACAAACGAGATCGCACAACTATGGAGAGCAGCACGTTGACGGAGAAAACCGAGACCCCGCCCACGATCCTGAACGAGCCCAGCATGCAGGGAAAGCTCGGCATGTACCTTGGCGTCGTGGGCGGCGTCGTGCTGCTGGACATCGCCACCAAGGCCGTGGTGCAGCGCACGCTCCGGCTCTACGACCCGGTGCCGGTGCTGGGCGACTTCTTCCGCCTCACCTACATCTTCAACCGCGGCGCGGCGTTCGGGCTGCACCTGGGCGAGAACTCGCGGTGGATCTTCACCGGGCTCACCGTCCTGGCGATCATCGGGCTCTTCCTGTGGTACCGCTCCACGCCGCGCACCGACCGCTCCCGGCTCCTGGCGCTGGCCTCGGTGACGGCGGGCGCCATCGGCAACCTGATCGACCGGGTGCGCTCGCACCAGGGCGTGGTGGACTTCCTGGACTTCGGCTTCGGCGAGATGCGCTGGCCGGTGTTCAACGTGGCGGACATCGCCGTGACCTGCGGGGCCATCCTGCTGGCGATCTCCCTGTGGCGCGAGGACGTGCAGGCGGCCCGGGAAAAGGATGCGAAGTGAGGAGCGCCGCGAGCTCCTCGTCGCCGAGGAGACGGGGGAGCGGCTGGACGCCTGGCTGGCGGAGCGGCTGGACGTGTCCCGCTCGCGCGCGGCGTCGCTGATCGAGCGCGGCAACGTCCTCCTCAACGGGGCGCCGCCGAAGAAGCGCGACCGGCCCCGCGCGGGCGACCGGGTGGAGGTGCGCCTCCCCGCTCCGGAGCCCTCCACGGCCGCGGCGGAAGCGATCCCGCTGGACGTGGTCTTCCAGGACGCGGACCTGGTGGTGCTGGACAAGCCGCCGGGGCTGGTGGTGCACCCCGCCCCCGGGAACCGCACAGGGACGCTGGTCAACGCCCTCCTGCACGCCATCCACGACCTGTCGGGGATCGGCGGGGCGCTGCGCCCGGGGATCGTGCACCGGCTGGACAAGGACACCTCGGGGCTGATGATCGTCGCCAAGAACGACGAGGCCCACCGCCGCCTTTCCGACGACCTCAAGGCCCGCCGCATCCGCCGCGCGTACCTGGCCGCGGCCTGGGGGCACCTCCCTGCCGATACTCTCACCGTGGACGCGCCCATCGCCCGGCACCCCACGGAGCGGAAGCGCATGGCCGTGGTGGAGGGCGGCCGCCACGCGGTCACCCACTTCCGGCGATTGGAGCGCTGGAAGGCGGCGGACCTGGTGCGGGCGGAGCTGGAAACGGGGCGCACGCACCAGATCCGCGTGCACCTGCTCCACGCGGGGCACCCGGTGGTGGGCGACCGGACGTACGCCGAGGGGCGGGAGCGCGGCTTCGGCGGGGGTGAGCGGGCGTGGGCGCAGGCGCTGGCCCGGCGGACCCCGCGGCAGTTCCTGCACGCGGCGGAGCTGCGCTTCGTGCACCCCCGCACCGGCGAGGAGATGCGCTTCGAGGCGCCGCTCCCCCCCGACCTGGCGGCGGCCGCGGAATGGGCGCGTGGTGGCGGGCCGGCGCTTGCTTGACGCGGGGGTGCCCGCTATACTTTCGCTTCACCTCCCACCACGACGTTCCCTCCCGGCCGTGATGCACGACCTCCAGACCACAGACGACGTGCACGACCTGCTCGCCGCGGAAGCGTCCGCGGAGCGCATCGTCCTGCTCGGCGTGGCGGAGCACTGGTTCGGCGTCGCGATCCGCTCCATCCGCGAGATCATCCCGCCCCGGCCGTACACGCCGCTCCCGGGGAGCGAGCCGTACGTGTGCGGGCTGATCAACCTGCGCGGGCGCATCGTCACGGTGATCGACCTGGGCGCGCGGCTGGAGCTGCCGGCGGCCTCCGCCGACCCCGACCACAGCATCGTGGTGCTGGAGCACGGCGGGCGGCTGGTGGGGCTGGCGGTGCGGGAGGTGTCGCGCATCGTCCGCGCCGACCTGGACAACCTGGAGATGGGCGCCGACCTGCTCCGCTCGCTCCGCATCGACCGGTCCTACCTGCTGGGGGTAGGGGAAACGGACGACCGCATCTTCGTCGCCGTGGACCCGGACGAGATCTTCCGTCCCATCCTCGCGTAGCGCATTCCTTTTCCGCTCACACCTCTTCCACTGGAGGATTGATGGCTCAGACCGTGTTGATCTGCGACGACGCGATCTTCATGCGCACCATGATCGGCGACATCCTGACGCAGGCCGGCTTCCAGATCGTGGGCGAGGCGGAGACGGGGCTGCAGGCGGTGGAAAAGTACCGCGCCCTCAAGCCGGACCTGGTGACCATGGACATCGTCATGCCCGACATGGGCGGGATCGACGCGGTCCGCGAGATCGTCAAGGAAGACCCGGGCGCCAAGGTCCTCATGTGCAGCGCCATGGGGCAGCAGGCGCTGGTGATCGAGGCCATCCAGGCCGGCGCGCGCGACTTCGTGGTGAAGCCGTTCCAGCCCTCGCGCGTCCTCGAAGCCGTCCAGCGCGTGCTGGGATAGGGGACAGGGAACAGGTTACGGGGGACAGCCTGCAGCTGCTGTCGCCCTCGCTGGCTGTAACCTGTCCCCTGTAACCTGTAACCTTCCTCGTTGTCCTCCATGGAACTGTCCCAGTACGGCGAGCTGTTCCTGTCCGAGTCGCGCGAGCACGTCTCGGCGATCAACGACCTCCTCCTGGCGCTGGAGGCGAGCCCCGGCTCGCGCGAGCCCGTGGAGGGGGTCTTCCGCGCCGTGCACACCATCAAGGGCATGTCGGCGACCATGGGGTACCGCGGCGTCGCCGACCTGGCGCACGCCCTGGAGGACCTCCTGGACCGGGTGCGCCACGGCGGGCGCTCGGTGGACGGCGACCTGGTGGACCTGCTCTTCGAGGGCGCGGACGCGCTGGAGCGCGCCATCGAGGCCGCGGTCGCGGAGGACGACGGCGCGGAGCCCGACCTGGCCCCGGTGATCGCGCGGCTCCGCGGCGTGCTGGGCGACGCGGCCCCGGCGGCGGAGGCGCAGGTGTCCGCGTTCGCTCCCGCGGGGGCGAACGGCGGCGGCGCGGCGGCGGACGGGGCGCTGCGGGTGCGGGTGGTGGTGGCGCACGATTCGCCGCTCCCGGGGGTGCGCGCCTTCATGGCGCTGCGCCTCGCCCGCGGGATGGGCGAGGTGGGCGGGGTCGCGCCGGACGAGGCGCTGCTGCAGGGGCCGGAGTTCCGCGGCGTGCTGGAGTTCCTGCTGCGCACGGAGCGGCCCGCGGCGGAGGTGGAGGCGGCGCTGCGCGCGGCGGGGGAGATCGAGCGGGTGGAAGTGGCGGAGTCGGCCCAGGCCGCCGCGGCGCCCACCGCCGAGCCGCTGGCGGAGCCCGCGGCGGCGGCGCCCGCGACGGCCCGGGCGCGCAACATCCGCGTGGACCTGCGGCGGCTGGACGCGCTGATGAACCAGATCGGCGAGCTGGTCATCATCCGCGACCGCCTGCAGAAGCTGGCGGCGGTCAAGGACGAGCCGGAGCTGGAGGAAACGGTGGACCAGGCGGCGCGGCTGATCTCCGAGCTGCAGGACGAGATCATGCAGGCGCGCATGGTCCCCGTGGGCCAGGTGTTCGACCGCTTCCCGCGGCTGGTGCGCGACGCGGCGCGGATGCTGGGGAAGCAGGTGGAGTTCGTGATCGAGGGCAAGGAGATCGAGTTCGACCGCTCCATGCTGGACGAGATCGGCGATCCCATCGTGCACCTGCTGCGCAACTCGCTGGACCACGGCATCGAGTCGCCGGGGGAGCGGCGCGCGGCGGGCAAGCCCGAGACCGGGACGCTGCACCTGCTGGCGGCGCGCGAGCGCTCCCAGGTGCTGATCCGCGTGGAGGACGACGGGCGCGGCATCTCCCGCGAGCGGGTGCTGGCCAAGGCGGTCGCCGCCGGCCTGGTCCCCGCGGAGGCGGCGCACGCGCTCCCCGACGACGAGGTCTTCCGGCTGCTGACACGGGCGGGCTTCTCCACCGCGGAGCGGGTGACCGACGTGTCCGGCCGCGGGGTGGGGCTGGACGTGGTGGCCACGCGGGTGCGCGCCCTGGGCGGCACGCTGGAGATCGAGAGCACGCCGGGGCGGGGGACCGTGTTCACCCTGCGCATGCCGCTGACGCTCGCCATCGTGCGGGCGCTGCTGGTGAAGCTGGGCGGGGAAACCTACGCGCTCCCCATCACCCACGTGGGCGAGACGGTGGAGATCCCCGAGGCCGACGTGCGCTCCGTGAAGGGGCGCACCGTGGCCGTGCTCCGCGACGAGGTGATCCCCCTGCTGTCGCTGCGCGGCATGCTGCGGCACGCGGAGGCGGCGCCGGCGGACGGCCGCCGCATGGCGGTGGTGCTGGAGTCCGGCGAGAACCGGGTGGGGGTGGAGGTGGACGGGCTCGCCGGCCAGCAGGAGATCGTCGTCAAGTCGTTCGATGCCACCGTCGCCACGCTGCGCCTCTTTTCCGGGGCGACCATCCTCAGCGACGGCCGCCCGGCGCTGATCCTCGACGTGGGGAGCATCCTCGCCCGCGAGGGCCGCGCCGAAGCCGTGGCCGCCGCCTGAGCGCGCCGCAACCCACGCAAACCGACCGGGCCGACCGATGATCGACATCCGAGACCTTGAGGCCATTCAGCTCGACGCGCTGCGCGAGGTGGCGAACATGGGCGCGGGGCACGCCGCGACCGCGCTCTCGCAGATGACGAAGAGCCGGATCATGATCACCGTGCCGCAGCTCCAGGTGGCGCCGCTGGAGGACGTCCCCGAGCTGCTGAGCGGCACCGAGGAGGTGGTGGCGGCGGTGCTCATGCACATGCTGGGCGACCTCACCGGGCGCACGCTGCTGATCTTTCCGCGCACCTCGGCCATGCGCCTGTCCGAGATCCTGCTGCACCGGCCCCCGGGGAACTCGCACGTGTTCGGCGAGCTGGAGCAGTCGGCGATCAAGGAGGCGGGCAACATCCTGTCGGCGGCGTACATGAACGCGCTTTCCGACTTCATGGGGATGATGCTCCTTCCCTCGGTGCCGTCGCTGGTCATCGACCTGGCGGGCGCGGTGCTCACCACGGCGTACACCAACTTCGGGCACGAGCGCGACTACGTGTTCTGCATCCAGACGGAGTTCAAGATGGAGGAGGAGACCTCGGTGCAGGGGCACTTCCTCCTCCTCCCCGACGTGGAGTCGCTGCAGATCATCCTCGAGCACATCCGCCTGGCCTGACGTGCAGGAGCTCGCCCCCAACGCCCAGGCACGCGCCCCGCGCTCGGAGCGCGACCTCCGCATCCTCCGCGGCTTCGCGCAGCGGATCGACGCGGCGGACGCGGGCGCGCACAACAACCTGGGGGTGCTGTACTTCAACAAGGGGCTGTACGAGGAGGCGATCTCGCAGTTCCAGCGCGCGCTGGAGATCGACCCCAAGATGCAGGTGGCCCAGCGCAACCTGGAGATCGCGTACTTCGCCACCGGCTACTACGACCGGCTGATCGCGGAGCTCCGCGAGCGGCTGCGCGAGGACCCGGCCGACGCGGACGCGCGTACCCGGCTGGCCCAGGCGTACCTGCACACCGGCGACAGCGCCGGCGCCGTGGCGGAGCTGCGGCGCCTGCTCGGCCACGCCCCCGACGACCTGGAAACGCTGATCCGGCTGGGACAGGCGGAAAAGGCGGGGGGGAGCTTCGAGGCGGCGATGGAGTGGTTCCGGCGCGCGCTGGAGCTGGACCCGGACAGCGCCGTGCTCCACTTCTACCAGGGGGAGCTGTACTACAACCGGGGGCTCAACGAGGAGGCGCGCCGCGAGCTGGTGCGCGCCATCGAGCTTCACCCGGACTTGGCGGACGCGCACCACGTGCTCGCCTTCGTGTGGGGCGACCTGGGCGAGATGGAAAAGGCCTCGGCCTCGTCCCGCCGCGCCATGCAGCTCAACCCGCAGCTGGCCAAGGCGCAGACCAACCTCAGCCTGGACCGCTACAGCACGGCCCGCTACCGCGAGCTGGTGGGGGAGCGGGTGCGCCGCCCGGAGATCGCCACCGGGGAGTTCCTGGCCCACTACAACCTGGGCGTCGCCTTCCGCCAGAAGGGGCTGTACGACGAGGCGCTGCGCGAGTTCGACCGGGCGCTCGCCGGGGGCGAGGACGCCGGGCTGGTGCGCCAGGGGATGGCGGAGGTGCACCTCCTCCAGGGGAAGACGGGGCCGGCGCTGGACCTGTACGACCGGCTGCTGGCCGAGGACGAGGGGAGCCCCAAGCTGTGGAACGAGCGGGGCGTGTGCCTGCACCAGACCGGCGACGTAAAGGGCGCGGAGGACAGCTACCGCCGCGCCGTGGAAACCGACCCGGCGTACGCGCTGGCCTGGAACAACCTGGGCGTGGCCCGCACCCACCGCGGCGACCCGGAGGGCGCCGAGCGCTCCTTCGCGGAGGCGGTGAGGCTGCGCGCGGGGTTCACCGACGCCTGGTGCAACCGCGGATTGATGTACCTGCGGCGCGGCCGCCACCGCGAGGCGCTGGACGCCTTCCGCGGCGGGCTGGACGCCGACCCCGCCTCGGCGGCGGCGTGGAACGGGGTGGGCTCGGTGCTGATGGAGTCGCGCCGCTACGACGAGGCGCGCAACGCCTTCGCGCGGGCGGTGGATGCCGACCCCGACTCGGCGGAGGCGCGCTACAACCTCTCCTTCGTCCTGTCCAACCTGGGCGACTTCGAGGGCGCGCTGCGCGAGACCAAGCGCGCGCTGGAGCTCAACCCGTACTACACCACCCCGCGCTACCGGCTCGCCATCGAGCTGCAGTTCGAGTACGCGGAGATCCCCGCCCCCGACCTGGACGCCGCCGAGCGCGTGTCCGGCGAGGAGGAGGGGGTGGCGAGCTTCACCTTCGACGCCGGCGCGCTGGACGCCCTGTTCGGCGAGATCGCGCCGAAGGCCGAGCCGCAGGCGCCCGCCGCGCCCGCGCCCGCGGACGCCTTCGCGCTGGCCGAGGACTACCTGTCCAAGGGGCTGCTGGAGCGCGCCCTCGCCGAGATCCGCCGCGCCGCGCTGGCCGGCGGCGACCCGGTGGAGGCGGCGCTGCTCACCGCGGAAACGTTCCTGCGGCAGGGGCTGGACGGCGAAGCGCTGGAGCGCTTCGACGCGGCGCTTGC
>JBEVLE010000344.1:0-8979 GCA_040509335.1 Longimicrobiaceae bacterium
CTCCCCCAATTCTGGGGGAGGGCTTCCCGCACCTCGATCTTGTCGTTCTCCCCCTCCCCCCTTGCGGGGGAGGGGGCCGGGGGGAGGGGGGTCTCGTCGAGCGCGACCACCTCGCCGCGGAACTCCGGCAGCACCTCGCGCGTCCGCGCGTCGGCGAGCAGCACGGAGCAGCCGGAGTCCTCCAGCAGGTAGGCCAGGCGCTCCGCGGGGTAGGCCGGGTCCAGGGGGACGAAGGCGCCGCCGGCCTTCCACACGGCCAGCACGGCGGCGACCAGGGCCGTGCCGCGCTCCAGGCACACGCCCACGCGCACCTCCGGGCCCACGCCGCGCCCTCGCAGCTCGCCCGCGAGCGCGTCCGACCAGCGGTCCAGCTCGGCGTAGCTGCGCCGCTCGCCGCCCGACTCCACTGCAACGGCGTCGGGGGTGCGGGCGGCCTGCTCGGCGAAGGCCTGGTGCACGGCGAGGGCGGGGAGCGGCCGCTCGGCGCCCGTGCCCCAGGCGGCGAGGGCGCGCAGCTCGTCGTCGCCGGGGAGGAGCAGCGAGCCCACGGTGCGGTCCGGGGCGGCGGCGATCCCCAGCAGGATCTCGCGGAGCGCGGCGAAGAGCCGCGCGGGGGTGCCCTCCTCGAAGCGGCGCGGGTCGTACACCAGCTTGAGGTACATCTCCCGCTCGCCGTACGCGCCCAGCGCCAGCGCGTAGCTGGTGCGGCTGAACAGCGTCAGGCTGCGGCGCAGCCAGGGGCCGCCCTGCGCGCGGAGCACGGCGTCCAGGAAGGCGGCGTCGAAGTTGACGAAGCTGTCGAAGAGCGGCAGCCCGGGCGCGAGCTCGCTCCAGCCGCGGATGGCGGTGAGCTGCGTGTGCTCGTGATCGCGCAGCGAGCGCACCACGGCGCGCGGCTCGCGCAGCCACTCCCACACCGGCGCCTCCGGGCGCACGCGCACGCGCAGCGGCAGGTTGTTGAGGAAGAGCCCCACCATGGAGTGCCTGCCGCCGTCCGTCCACCAGCGGCTGCCGCGGGTGATGCCGAACACCACGTCGCGCTCGCCGGTGTAGCGGGCCAGCACCAGCGCCCACGCGCCGTGCAGCACCGTGTTCAGGCTCATCCCCTCCGCCGCCGCGCGCTCCCGGAGCGCCGCCGTCGCCGCTTCCGGGATCCAGGCGTCCAGCTGCGGCTGCGCCACCGGGTCGTCCCCGCGCGCCTCGCGCTCGCAGACGGGCGTCGGCTCGTGGAAGCCGCGCAGCATCTCCCGCCAGAACGTTTCCCCCGCCGCCGCGTCGCGCTCCTGCGTCCACTCGATGTACTCGCGGTACGGGCGCACCGGCGGGAGCTCCAGCGCCTCGCCCCGGCGGAACGCCTCGTAGAGCGCGAACACCTCCTGGAGCGCGACGATGATGGAGCGCCCCTCCAGCACGATGTGGTGGAAGGTCCAGAGCAGGTGCCACTCGTCCGCGGCGGCGCGCACCAGCGCCAGCCGGTGCATGGGCCCCGCCGCGAAGTCGAAGTCGCGCCCCCGGTCGGCCTCCACGTACGCGGCGATGCGCGCCTCGCGCTCGGCCGGGTCCAGCGCGCTCCAGTCCAGCTGCGCGAAGGGGAGCCGCTCGTGCGCGTACACCACCTGCTCCGGCGCCTCCAGCCCCTGCCAGCGGAAGCCGGTGCGGAAGATGTCGTGCCGCTCCGCCAGCGCCCGCCAGGCGCGCTCCATGGCCGCGGGGTCCAGCTCCTCGCGCAGCGCGTAGCGGATCAGGACGTTGTCCACCCCCGTCCCCGGCGCGTACAGGGCGTTGAAGAGCAGCCCCTGCTGAAGCGGCGAGAGCGGGTAGGTGTCCCGGATGGCGTCGTTCATCTGCTTGGTGTCTGCGGGATGTGCGATGGAAGTCACGGGCGGCCCTCCCGCTGCGGGGCGGGGTCCGCGTGCCGCGCGGACTCGGCCAGGAAGAGCGCCCCGGCCTCCTCGTCGGAAAGCCCCTCGATCTCGGCCAGGAGCGCGGCGACGCGCGCCTCCTCGGCGGCGTCGAGGAAGGCGGCCATCGCCGCGAGCGTCGGCGTGTCGAAGAGCTGCTGGATGGCGACCTCCACGCCCATGCGGACGCGGACGCGCGAGGCCACCTGCGTGGCGAGCAGCGAGTGCCCGCCCAGGTCGAAGAAGTTGTCGCCGGCGCCCACGCGCTCCGCTCGCAGCACCTCGCGCCAGATCTCCGCCAATCGCTCCTCGGTGGCGGTGCGCGGCGCCACGTACTCCGCGGCCCCCGCCAGCGCCGGCGCGGGGAGCGCCGCCCGGTCGGTCTTGCCGCCGGGGGTGAGCGGGAGCCGCTCCAGCACCACCACCGCGGAGGGGACCAGGTGCTCCGGCAGCGAAGCCGCGAGAGCGCGCCGCAGCGCGGCGGCGGCGAGCGCGGCGCCCTCCCGCGGGACGGCGTACGCCACCAGCCGCGCGTCGCCCGGCCCGTACAGGCGGACGACGGCGGCGGCCTCCCGCACCCCGGGGCAGCGCAGGAGCGCGGCCTCCACCTCCCCCGGCTCGACGCGGAAGCCGCGCACCTTTGCCTGTCCGTCCAGCCGCCCCAGCCACTCCAGCGCGCCCCCCGGGAGGACGCGCACCCGGTCGCCGGTGCGGTACAGCCGCGCGCCCGCCTCGCCGGCAAACGGGTCGGGGACGAAGCCGGCCGCCGTCGCCTCCGGCCGCCCCAGGTAGCCGCGCGCCACCTGCGCGCCGCCCAGGTACAGCTCGCCCTCCGCCGCCGCTTCCCCCGCGTCGTCCAGGACGTGCGCTCGCACCCCGTCCACCGCCCGCCCGATGGGCACCGTCCCCCCGGCTGCGTCCCCGCCATGCCGGTGCGAGGTGGCCTGGATGCAGGTCTCGGTGGGCCCGTACAGGTTGACCACCTCCGCCCCCGTGGCGGCGCGGGCGCGCCCCGCCAGCTCCGCCGGCAGCGCCTCGCCCCCGCAGAAGAGCCGCCGCAGCGACCGGCACTCCTCCAGCCCGCCCGCCTCCAGCATGGCCCGCAGCAGCGTGGGGACGGCCTGGAGCACGGTGGCGCGCTCCCGCGCCGCCAGGCGCGCCAGCCCGGCCGGGTCGCGCTCCGCCCCCGGGGGCGCCATCACCAGCGTCGCCCCCGCCAGCAGCGGCGCCCAGAACTCCCACACCGACGCGTCGAAGCTGAACGGCGTCTTCTGGAGCACCCGGTCTCCCGCGGCCAGCGGGAACTCGCGCCCCATCCACGCCATGTGGCTGGCGAGCGCCCCGTGCGGCACCATGACGCCCTTTGGGCGGCCGGTGGAGCCGGAGGTGTAGATGACGTAGGCCAGGGAACAGGGAACAGGGAACAGGGAACAGCCTGCAACTGCGAACTCGCCTCGCACATCGTCGTTCTCCCCCTCCCCCCTTGCAGGGGAGGGGGCCGGGGGGAGGGGGGTCCCGTCCACCGCGACGATCTCGCCCCCGAACTCCGACAGCCGGCCGCGCAGCCGCTCCTGCGTCAGCAGCACCGGCACCGCGGAGTCGGCGAGCATGTACGCCAGGCGCTCCGCGGGGTAGGCAGGATCCAGCGGGACGTACGCGCCGCCCGCCCGGAGCACCGCGAGGAGCGCGGCCACCATCTCCGCCGAGCGCTCCATGCACACGCCCACGCGCGTTTCCGGGACCACGCCCAGCGCCGCGAGCCGGGCGGCGAGCGCGTCGGCGCGGGCGTCCAGCTCGGCGTAGGAGACGGGGGTGCCGCCGGCCTCCACCGCGACCGCGTCCGGGGTGCGGCGCGCCTGCGCCGCGAAGGCGAGGTGCACCGGCGGGTGCGGGCCGGCGGTCATCGGGGCTCCGCTCCGGGGTCGCGCTCCAGCGCCGCCAGCTCCGCGGCGAGCCGGCCGCCGGCCTCGTCGTCCGACATCCCCTCGATCTCCGCCAGCAGCGCGGCGAGCGCCTCGTCCTGCCGCCGGTCGATCTCGGCGGCCAGGCGCTCCACGGTGGGGTGGTCGAAGATGGCGTGCACCGGCAGCTCCACCTCCAGCGCGTGGCGGATGCGGGAAACGGCCTGCATGGCCAGCAGCGAGTGGCCGCCCAGGTCGAAGAAGTCGTCCAGCGCGCCCACCGGCTCCACCCCCAGCACTGCGGCCCACGCGTCGGCCACCCGAGCCTCGGTTTCCGTGCGCGGCTCCACGTGCGCGCGCACCGCGTCCCCGGCGTCCGGCGCGGGGAGGGCGCCGCGGTCCGTCTTGCCGTTGGGAGTGCGCGGGACGGCGTCCAGCGCCACCCAGGCGGAGGGGACCAGCGGCTCCGGCAGGCGCTCGCGGAGAAAGTCCCGCAGCCCCGCGGCGTCCATCGCCTCGCCGTCGCGGAGCACCACGTACGCCACCAGCCGGGCGCCGCCGCGCTCCTCGCGCGCCGCCACCGCCGCTTCGCGCACCGCCGGGTGGGCTAGCAGCGCGTCCTCCACCTCGCCGGGCTCCACGCGGAAGCCGCGCACCTTGACCTGCTGGTCCGTCCTTCCCAGGAACTCCAGCGCGCCGTCCGCCAGCCGGCGCGCCAGGTCCCCCGTGCGGTACATCCGCCCGCCCGGCCCCTCCGCGAACGGGTCGGGGACGAAGCGCTCGGCGGTGAGCCCCGGGCGCGCCAGGTAGCCGCGCGCCACCCCGCCCCCGCCCACGTGCACCTCGCCGGGGACGCCCACGGGCGCGGGCCGGCCCGCGTGGTCCAGCACGTACACCCGCGCGCCGGGCACCGGCAGCCCGATGGGGACGCGCGCCGCCGCCTCGTCCGGGCGGCACTCGTGCACCGTACACCAGACGGTGCCCTCCGTGGGCCCGTACTCGTTGTACAGCGCGGTCCCGGGGAGGAGGCGCGCGTGCCGCTCCACCAGATCGCGCGGGCACGATTCCCCCGCGACCACGGCCGCGGCGGGCGCCCACCCCGGCCGCATCTCCACCTCGTCCAGGATCGCCGCGTACAGCGAGGGCACGCACAGCAGGTGCGACACCCCCTCGCGCGCCCCCAGCTCCACCAGGCGCGCGGGATCGCGCCCCGCGTCGCCCACGGGGACGTGCAGCGTGCCCCCGGAGCAGAGCGTCCAGAAGATCCCCGCCACCGAGCTGTCGAACGAGGTGGACGACAGCAGCAGGAAGCCGCGCGCCGGCTCCGGGTAGCGCGCGAACCGCGCCGCCGTGGAGCGCGCCAGGCCGCCGTGGGTGACCTGCACGCCCTTTGGCCTGCCGGTGGAGCCCGAGGTGTAGATGATGTACGCCAGGGAACAGGGAACAGGGAACAGGGAATAGCCTGCAAGAGCTTCCCTGGCCTCGGATCCGTCGTTCTCCCCCTCCCCCCTTGCGGGGGAGGGGGCCGGGGGGAGGGGGGTCCCGTCCAGCGAAACGATCTCGCCCGCGAAGTCCGGCACGGCGTTCCGCAGGTCGTCGCGCGTCAGAAGCACGCGCGCGGCGGAGTCTTCCAGCAGGTAGGCGACGCGCTCGCGGGGATACGCGGGGTCCACGGGGACGTAGGCGCCGCCGGCGCGCAGCACGGCCAGGATCCCCACGACCGCCTCCGGCGAGGCGCCGGCGAACACGGCGACGCGCGTCTCGGGGCCCACGCCCAGGCCGCGGAGGACCGCGGCGAGCGCTCGCGAGCGGGCGTCCAGCTCGCCGTAGGTGAGGCGGGCTTCGCCGTGCAACACCGCCACCGCGGCGGGGGTGCGCCGGGCCTGCTCCACGATGCGCAGGTGCACCGGGCGCTCGGCGTCCTCCGGGAGCGGCGCGCCCACGCTGGACTCCGGCAGGCGCTCGGCTTCCAGGCCGTACCCGTCCACGCTGCCGCCGGGGGCGCGCGCCATCCCCGCAAGCAGCGCCGCCAGGTGGCCGAGCAGGCGCTCCACGTCGCTGCCGTCGAAGCGGGCGGTGTCGAAGAGGGCGCGGAATTCCAGTGTATCCCCCGGCGCGACCAGCAGGGCGAAGGGGTAGCTGGAGCGCTCGGCCACGCGCGAGCCCAGCAGGGCGAGCCCGGTGCCCTCCACCGTGGCCGCGGAGGCCGGGTAGCTCTCGAAGACCAGGATGTGCTCGAAGAGCGGCGTCCCGCGCGGCACCCCGCTCCAGCGCTGCACCTCGACCAGCGGCGTGTGCTCCACCGCGCGCAGCGCCGCCTGCCGCTCCTGGAGCTCGCCCAGCCAGGCCAGCAGCGGCGCCCCGGCGGGGACGCGCACGCGCACCGGGAGCGTGTTGATGAACATCCCCACGCGCGATTCCATCTCCGGGAGCGCCGCCCCGCGCCCCGACGTGGTCGCGCCGAAGACCACGTCGTCCTCGCCCGACCAGCGCGACAGGAGCATCGCCCACGCGCCCTGCACCAGCGTGTTCAGCGTCAGGCGGTGCCTGCGCGCCAGCGAGCGGAGCGCCTCCGTGGCGTCCGCGGGGAGGGCGAGCTCGCGCACGCCCTGCGGGCCGCGCTCCGCGCCCGCGTCGCGCTCGATCCCCAGCCGCGTGGGAGCGGCGATGCCGCGCAATTCCTCTCGCCAGAACGTTTCCTCCGCCGCAGCGTCCCGCCCGGCGAGCCACGCCACGTACTCGGCGAAGGGGCGCGCCGGCGGCAGGCCGGGCTCGCGCCCGGCGAGGAGCGCCGCGTACGCCGCGAACACCTCGCCCATCACCAGCGGCACGGACCAGCCGTCCAGGACCGCGTGGTGGTGGCTCCACACCAGGTGCCAGTCCTCGTCGCCGGTGCGCACCAGCGAGATCCGCATCACGGGGGCGGACGACAGCTCCAGCCCGCGCGCCCGGTCCGCCGCGAGGAATTCGTCCAGCATCCGCGGGTGGTCGCCCGCGGGGGCGGCGCGCCAGTCGTGCTCCTGGAACGGGACCTCCACGGCGCGCAGCACCACCTGCACGTCCTCGCCGGTGGGGCGCCGGACGAAGGCGGTGCGCAGCACCGGGTGCCGCGCGGCGGCCGCCTGCCACGCGCGCCGCAGCGCCGGGGCGTACAGCGGGCCGGCGAGCCGGAAGGTGAACTGCCCCAGGTAGGTGGCCGGGTCCGCCGACTCCAGCGAGTGGAAGAGGATGCCGTGCTGGAGCGGCGACAGCGGGTACGCGTCCTCCACCCGGCCGCCCACTGAATCGACCAGCCGGTCCAGCTCGGCCTGGCCGATGCGCAGGAGGGGGAAGTCGGACGGGGTGGCGCCCCCCGCGCCGGGCGCCGTGCAGTGGGCGACCAGCTCGCGCAGCGCGTCCAGCCAGGCCCCGGCGAGCCGCTCCACGGTGTCCGCGCGGTGCACGGCCTCGGAGTACGTCCACGCCGCCTGGAGCCGTCCCCCGGCAATGCCGGCGTTCACCTCCAGCAGGTAGCGGCGGGGAGCGGACGCCGCCCGCGCCGCGCCGGTGGGCTCCGCGGCGGGGCGGAACAGGACGTCGGCCGCCTCGTCGCCGTCGAAGCGGCCCAGGTAGTTGAACTGCACTTCGGGCTGCGGGAGCGCCGCCAGGCGCTCGCGGACTTCCGGCGCGCCCAGCCAGCGCAGCACCCCGAACCCGACGCCCTTCCGGGGGACCGAGCGCAGCGTCTCCTTGGTCGCCTTGAGCAGCTCCGCCGCCTCGGCGGCGGCGTCCAGCTGCACCGGGAAGACCGAGGTGAACCACCCCACGGTGCGCGACGGGTCCACGTCCCGGAACAGCGGCTCGCGCCCGTGCCCCTCCAGGTCCAGGACCAGCGAGCGCTCCCCCGTCCACCCCGCGAAGGCGCGCGCCAGCGCGGCGAGGAGCACGTCGGCCACCTGCGTCCGGTACGCGGCCGGCACGTCGCGCAGCAGCGCCGCCGTTTCCGCTTCCGGCAGGTATACCGTGACCGTGCGCGCCCGCCCCTCGGTGTTCTCGCCCCCGGCCCGGTCCGCCGGGAGCGCGGGCGCGGCCCCGTCGGCCAGCGACAGCCAGTACGGGAGCTCCGCCTCGGCTTCGGGGGACGACGCGTGCTCCGCCAGGCGCCGTGCCCAGGCGAGAAAGGACGAGGTCTTCGGCGGGAGGGCCTCGCCGGCGCAGGCGCGCTCCAGGTCCTCCGCCAGGATGCGCCAGGAAACGCCGTCCACGGCGAGGTGGTGGACGACGAGGAGGAGGCGCCCGGGGCGGTCCTCTCCCGCGTCGAAGTGCACCGCGCGCAGCAGCGGCCCCGCCGCCAGGTCCAGGCTCGCCTGCGCCTCCTCCGAGACGCGCTCGATCTCCGCCGCCCGCTCCGCGTCCGTGGCGCCCGCCAGCTCCACCCGCCGGAAGGGCACCGCGCCGTCCCACGGGGCAATCCCCTGCCGCCACCCGCCGCCGTCCCGCCCGAAGCGCAGCCGGAGCGCGTCGTGGTGGCGCAGCAGCGCGCCGACGGCCCGCTCCAGCGTGGCGGGATCCACGGGGCGCGCCACCTCCAGCAGCAGCGCCTGGTTCCAGTGGTGCGGCTCGGGGAGCGGCAGGTCGAGGAGCCAGCGCTGCACCGGCGTCAGCGGCGCGGCGCCCGTCACCTCGCCCTGCTCCGCCCACACCGCCGCCGCAGTGTCCGCCACCGCGGCGAGCCCCGCGAGCGTCTGGTGCTGGAAGACCTGCCACGGCGCGATGCGCACCCCGGCCGCCCCCGCGCGCGACACCATCTGGATGGACAGGATGCTGTCGCCGCCCAGCTCGAAGAAGTTGTCGTGCGCGCCCACGCGCTCCACCCGAAGCAGTTCCTGCCACACGCGCGCGAGCGCCGCTTCCGCCTCCGTACGCGGCGCCACGTGCTCCGCACTCGCCGCGGCCCCCGCCTCCGGCGCCGGCAGCGCGCGCCGGTCCAGCTTTCCGCTCGGCGTCAGAGGAAGCCTGTCCAGCACCACCAGCGCCGAGGGCACCATGTACTCCGGCACCCACCCCGCCAGGTGCGCCCGCAGCGCATCCGCGTCCACCTCCGCCCCCCGCGCCGCCACCACGTACCCCACCAGCCGCGTCCGCCCTCCGTCGCTGCGCGCCACCACCGCCGCGTCCCCCACCGACGCGTGCCGCCG
>JBEVLE010000345.1:0-3164 GCA_040509335.1 Longimicrobiaceae bacterium
CGACCGTCGCGGCGGGGGCGCCGTCTTTTGCTTCACGGATGGGAGCGACGGAGTTCACGCAGTCCGCCGCTCCGCTCACCCGCACCAGCCCGCAGTTCCACCCCGTTTCTGCGTCTGTCCGCATCTCCGGATCCACGCGCGGTTTAGACAATTTGGCAGGCAATTCCGGGCATGCTTCTTCCTTTGGTTCCCGGCAGCGAGACAGACGAGAGGCGGCCCCGGCAGCAGGTGGAAAGACGATCCCCGCCGGCGCGGGGATCCCCGGCTCGGCCGCCCCCACCGGAAAGGAGCACGAATGATCAACTTCGATCGACTTACCGTCAAAACGGCAGAAGCCATCCAGGAAGCCGCCAACACCGCCCGCAAGAACGGGAACCCGGCCATCGAGGACGTCCACCTGCTCGCCGCGCTGCTGGCGCAGGAGGACGGGATCGTCGTCCCCATCCTCCAGAAGGTGGGCGTCAACGTCGCCCGGCTGGGGAGCGAGCTGGAAACGGCGCTCGGCCGGCTGCCCCGGCAGTCCGGCGGCGCGCAGCCCACCATCTCCCGCGAGCTCAACGAGATCCTGGACCGGGCCGAAAAGGAGGCGCGCGACCTCAAGGACGAGTACGTGTCCACCGAGCACGTGCTCCTGGCCCTCGCCGAAAAGAAGGGCTCCACCACGCGCGAGCTGCTGTCCGCGCAGGGGGCCGCGCGCGACGCCGTCGTCCAGGCGCTGCAGCAGGTCCGCGGCGCGCACCGCGTCACCGACCAGACCCCGGAGGACAAGTACCAGTCGCTCCAGCGCTTTTCCGTGGACCTCACCGAGCGCGCCCGCCGCGGCAAGCTGGACCCGGTGATCGGCCGCGACGAGGAGATCCGGCGCGTGGTGCAGGTGCTCTCCCGCCGCACCAAGAATAACCCCGTCCTGATCGGCGAGCCCGGCGTGGGGAAGACGGCCATCGTGGAGGGGCTGGCGCAGCGCATCGTCAACGGCGACGTCCCCGAGGGGCTTCGCGACAAGACGCTGATCTCGCTGGACATGGGCTCCATGCTCGCGGGCGCCAAGTACCGCGGCGAGTTCGAGGAGCGCCTCAAGGCCGTGCTCAAGGAGATCACCGAGGCCGACGGCAAGTTCATCGTCTTCATCGACGAGCTGCACACCATCGTCGGGGCGGGGAAGACCGAGGGCTCCCCCGACGCCGGCAACATGCTCAAGCCCGCGCTGGCCCGCGGCGAGCTGCGCATGGTGGGCGCCACCACGCTGGACGAGTACCGCCAGTACATCGAAAAGGACGCCGCGCTGGAGCGGCGGTTCCAGCCGGTGTTCGTGGGCGAGCCCAGCGTGGAGGACACCATCGCCATCCTGCGCGGGCTCAAGGAGCGCTACGAGGTGCACCACGGCGTGCGCATCACCGACCCGGCCATCGTGGCCGCGGCGACGCTCTCCAACCGCTACATCGGCGACCGCTTCCTCCCGGACAAGGCCATCGACCTGATCGACGAGGCCGCGTCCCGGCTGCGCATCGAGATCGACTCGCTGCCGCAGGAGATCGACGAGGTGGAGCGCCGCATCGTGCAGCTGGAGATCGAGCGGCAGGCGCTTTCCCGCGAGACCGACCCCGAGTCGCGCGAGCGCTCCGGGCGACTGGAGCAGGAGCTCGCCGAGCTGCGCGAGAAGTCGTCGGGGATGAAGGCGCAGTGGCAGGGCGAGAAGCAGGTGATCGCCGACCTGCGCGAGATGAAGGAGCGCCTGGAAGAGCTGCGCGTGGAGGTGGACCGCGCCACCCGCGTGGGCGACCTGACGCGCGCCGCCGAGGTGCAGTACGGCGAGCTCCCCGCGCTCCAGAAGGACGTCCAGGACGCCGAGGCGCGCCTGCTGGAGGTGCAGCAGAAGTCCCGCTTCCTCCGGGAGGAGGTGGACGCCGACGACATCGCCGAGGTGGTGGCCCGCTGGACCGGGATCCCCATCACCCGCATGCTCCAGAGCGAGCGCGAGCGGCTGGCCCACCTGGACGAGCACCTCAACCAGCGGGTGATCGGGCAGCCGGAGGCCACGCGCGCCGTTGCCGACGCGGTGCGCCGCTCGCGGGCGGGGATGCAGGACCCCAACCGCCCCATCGGCAGCTTCATCTTCCTGGGGCCCACCGGCGTGGGGAAGACGGAGACCGCGCGCGCCCTGGCCGAGTTCCTGTTCGACAACCAGGAGGCCATGGTCCGCATCGACATGTCCGAGTACATGGAAAAGCACGCCGTGGCGCGGCTGATCGGCGCCCCGCCGGGGTACGTGGGCTACGAGGAGGGCGGCCAGCTCACCGAGGCCGTGCGGCGCCGCCCGTACTCGGTGGTGCTCTTCGACGAGATCGAGAAGGCGCACCCGGACGTGTTCAACGTCCTCCTGCAGATCCTGGACGACGGGCGCCTCACCGACTCGCAGGGGCGCGTGGTGAGCTTCAAGAACACGGTCATCATCATGACCTCCAACCTGGGGAGCCACCTGATCCTGGAGCAGTCGGCGGCGCTCCGCGACCCGGCCACGCGCGTGGGGGTGGAGGCTTCCGTGCTCGCCGAGCTGCGGCGGGCCTTCCGCCCCGAGTTCCTGAACCGCGTGGACGACATCATCGTTTTCCGCCCGCTGGGGGTGGACGACCTCAAGCAGATCGTGGACATCCAGCTGCGGCAGCTGGAGCAGCTCCTGGCCGACCGCAAGCTGGCCCTGCGGATCACCGATGCCGCCAAGGAGCTGATCGCGGACGAGGGCTACGACCCGGCGTACGGGGCGCGCCCGCTGAAGCGCTCCATCCAGCGGCTGCTCCAGAACCCGCTCGCCATCCGCGTGCTGGAGGGCGAGTTCGAGGAGGGCGACACCGTGGTTGTGGACCGGGAGGACGGCTCGCACCAGCTGTCGTTCCGGGCGGCGGAGCACACGGCAGACGCTCCGGCGGCGGTGTGAGTTCGGGATTGTAACTGCAGGGTTGGGCGTGCCCCCGGCTGGCGCCGGGGTCGGGCTTCGGCTCCGTAGCAAACGATACTACCGTTTGCAACGGAGTCGAGCCCGCGCAAACAGCCGCGCGGTCTCGCCCCTTCGGGCCGGAATCCCTCACGCGGGGGACCGTGCCGCGTCCGCGGTTGCTTGACACCCTCCCGGGCCGTTCCTAGCATTCGGGGCCGCTCCTTCCGGAGCG
>JBEVLE010000346.1:0-5604 GCA_040509335.1 Longimicrobiaceae bacterium
TTCGGCTGGCTCCCTCCGGCGCAGGGAGACCCGCCGGCTGTTTGGCGGGGCTCCCGGAGCCCGCGCAGGAGACCGGCAGCAGTATCGCCGGGCTCCGGAGCGGCCCCGCCGATGCAGCCAGACGCCATCAAGCGGAAGCCTGAGAACCTGCCTGCTCGGCCTCGAACGCGGCGGCCTCGGCCTCCACGTAGTAACGCAGCACGTGGAGAAAGTCCTGGGCGTTGGTGATGACCCCGAACGCCTGGTGGGTGCCGCGGTCCTTGAGCTTGGACACCACGAACTCGGACGAGTCCACGCAGATGGTGGACAGCGGCCGCACCTCGCCCGTGTCCTCGCGCCACACGTACGAGGGGAGCATGTTGCCGGTGGCGATGGAGTGCAGCGCCGTGGCGATCATGATGACCGCGGTGCAGCGCAGCGTGTGCTCCTTCATGGCCTCCTGGCAGCGGACCGCGTCGGTGATGGTGTCGGGGAGCGGGCCGTCGTCGCGGATGGAGCCGGCGAGGATGAACGGCACGCCGCTGGTGACGCAGGCGTGCATCACGCCGTGCTCGATGATCCCCTGCTCCACTGCGGCGGGGATGGACCCCGCCTTGCGTACGCGGTTGATCGCCCGCATGTGGAAGGCGTGCCCGCCCTCCACGGGGATGCCGCGGCTGTTCATCCCCAGGGTGGTGCCCAGGGTGGCGGACTCGATGTCGTGCACGGCGACGGCGTTGCCGCCGAAGAGCACGCCCACGTAGCCGCTCTGGACGAACCAGGCGAGGGTGTCGCGGCCGCGGGAGTGGAGCACGGCGGGGCCCACCACCCAGATGACGTGGCCGCCGCGCGCCTTTTCCTCCACCAGCACGCGGGCCATGGACTGGTAGTCGGTGGGCTTTTCGCGGGACACCTCGGAGGACATGAACTTGAACTCGCCCTCGGGGCCCGGGTCGGGGTCGCCGGTGAGGCCGGCGGTGTGGACGAAGATCCCCTCGGAGCCGTCCTCGGCGAGGCCCATGGCCACCGGCTGGCCGCCGCGCACGTAGCGCCCCTCCAGCACGCGGGGGACGCCGTCGGGGTCCAGCACCAGGGCGGAGTCCATGCGGGGCGCGCGCGGCAGCTTCCACTCGCCGGCGACGCGGACGTAGGTGGGGAGGTTGGTGGTGGAAAAGAACCCCTCGGGGAGCACCCCGTCCGCGGGGGCGTCCTCCCAGCGTGCGTCGGGGGCGCCGGCGAAGCGGGGGAGCGTGAAGTCCGGGCGGCGGTACGAGAACATGGACACCGTTGCTGCGCGTTCGGGTGGATGGGGCGGGCGCAAACTACCACCGGGGCGCCGCTCGAATCAAGCCGTTCCCCGCCGCTCTTTCGCCGGGGGGAGAATTCCGTAACTTTGTCGCCGCTCGAACCGACAGAAGAGACCATGGGCACCCCGGAGGACGCCATAAGCACGAACTGGACGATCGAGGACTCCCGCGAGCTGTACAACGTGGACGGGTGGGGCATCGGGTACTTCGGCATCAACCCGAAGGGGCACGTCACGGTGCACCCCACCAAGGACACGGAGCGCGGGCTGGACCTCTTCGAGCTGGCGACGGACCTGGAGCAGCAGGGGGTGGGCCTCCCGGTGCTGCTGCGCTTCTCGGACATCCTGCGCACGCGCATCGAGACGCTCACGGACCGCTTCCGCACGGCGATCCGCGAGTTCGAGTACACGGGGCGCTACACCACCGTGTACCCCATCAAGGTGAACCAGCAGCGCCACGTGGTGGAGGAGATCGTGGCCTTCGGGGAGCCGCACGGGGTGGGGCTGGAGGTAGGGAGCAAGCCGGAGCTGATGGCGGTGCTGGCGCTCGCGGAGCGCACGGACCACCTGATCGTGTGCAACGGCTACAAGGACGAGGAGTACGTGCGGCTGGCGCTGATGGGCCAGAAGCTGGGGCACAAGGTGCTCATCGTCCTGGAAAAGATCAACGAGGTGGACATCCTCCTCAAGGTAGCCCGCGAGATGGACGTGGAGCCCACCGCGGGGGTGCGGGTGAAGCTGTCCACCGCCGGGGCCGGCAAGTGGTCGGAATCGGCGGGGGAAAAGAGCAAGTTCGGCCTCAACTCGTCGCAGCTGGTGCGGGTGCTGGACAAGCTGGAGGCGGCGGGGAAGCTGGGGATCCTGCGGATGCTGCACTTTCACCTGGGCTCGCAGATCCCCGACATCCGCAACGTCAAGCTGGGGATGACGGAGGTGTCGCGCTTCTACGTGGAGCTGCGGCAGCTGGGGGTGGAGATCGAGTACGTGGACGTGGGCGGGGGGCTGGGGGTGGACTACGACGGGTCGCGCTCGACCACGCACGCCAGCGTCAACTACTCCATCCAGGAGTACGCCAACGACATCATCTACTCGCTGGCGGAGGCGAGCCGGGAGGCCGAGGTCCCCATGCCGCACGTGATCTCGGAGTCGGGGCGGGCGCTGACGGCGCACCACGCCCTGCTCCTGATCAACGTGATCGACCTGGAAACGCAGATCGCGGAAACGCCGGAGGAGGTGCCGGAGGAGGCGCACCTGCTGGTGCACGAGCTGTCGGCGACGTACAAGGAGCTGGACGAGCGGAACCTGCGCGAGGTGTACCACGACGCCACCTTCGCGAAGGAGCAGATGCAGACGCACTTCAACAGCGGCACGCTGACGCTTCGCGACCGCGCCCACGGGGAGCGCCTGTACCTGGCGGTGATGAACCGCGTGGCTGCCCTGGCGGCGGCGGACCCGGAGGAGTACGAGGACATCCTCCCGGAGCTGAGCGCGATCCTGGTGGACCGCTACTTCTGCAACTTCTCGCTCTTCCAGTCGCTCCCGGACTCGTGGGCCATCGACCAGCTCTTCCCCATCATGCCGGTGCACCGGCTGGACGAGGAGCCCACGCGGCGCGGGACGCTGCAGGACATGACCTGCGACTCGGACGGCAAGATCGACCGCTTCGTGGGGTGGCGGAAGGCGAAGCCCAGCCTGGAGCTGCACACCTTCCGGCACGACGAGCCGTACGTGCTGGGGATCTTCCTCACCGGCGCGTACCAGGAGATCCTGGGCGACCTGCACAACCTGTTCGGCGACACCAACGCGGTGCACGTGCGGCTTACCGACGGCGGCTACGAGATCGGCGACCTGGTGCACGGCGACACGGTCACCGAGGTGCTGAACTACGTGCAGTTCAACTCGCAGGACCTGATCGCCACCTTCCGCCGCAAGGTGCAGAAGGCGCCCGGCCTCAGCCGCGCGGAGGCGAACGCCTTCATCGCGGACTACATCGCGGGGCTGGCGGGGTACACGTACCTGGAGGGCGAGGGGTAGCGGGGCATCCTGTCAGATCGTCGAAGAGGGCGCCCCGGAACTCCGGAGCGCCCTCCTCGTTTGCGTCGGCTACGAAGTGGCGGGTCGGGTTGACGGCCGGACGTCGCGGGGGTAACATGGAATTCCATGTTGATCCCCTGAAAGGAAAACCCTGTGATCCAGCTTCGGGACATCTACTCCCTGACGGACTTCCAGAGGAAGACGCGGGAGCACATCGAGCGGCTGAAGGCGACGGGGAGGCCGGAGATACTGACGGTGAACGGCCGCGCGGAGGTGGTGGTGCAGGACGCCGGGTCGTACGAGCGGCTGCTGGAGGTGGTGGAGAGAGCCGAGGCCATCGTCGGCATCCGCCTGGGCCTGGACTCCATGCACCGGGGCGAGGGCAGGCCAGCCGCCGAGGCGCTGAGGGCGATCGGGGAGCGCCACCGGGAGCGACGCGACGGGTGAGGTTCTCCGTCCTCATCCAGCCGCCGGCGGAAGCAGACGCGGAGGCGGCCTACCTCTACATCCAGGAGCACGCGCCGCTCGCGGCCGAGGCATGGCTCGACGGCCTGCTCGCCGCGCTGGAGACCCTGTCCAGCATGCCGGAGCGCTGCGCCCGCGCACCGGAGAACGACGCCTTCGAGGAGGAGATCCGCCAGCTCCTCTACCGGTCGCATCGCATCCTCTTCACCGTCCAGGGCGACAAGGTGCACATCCTCCACATCCGCCACGTCGCGCAGGACAGGCTGAGGCCGGAGTCCTGACCTTCAGTCGTTCCTGTTGTGACATCTGTCCAACCGCGGGCGCAGCAGCTTCGCGAACTCTTCCGGCCCCAGCTCAGGGTGCCGGGCGCGGAGGTCCTGGACGAAGAGCGCGCGGGTGAACTCCGAGAGCTCGAACGCCTTGCTCAGGCGCTGATCCGGGGTCATGCTCGCAGCACCTCGATGTACCGCCGGTGGTTCGGCCGCTCCTTCACGCCGCGCCCTCCCGCAGCGCCTCCCGCACCGCCGCCACCACCCGCGCCGCGACCTCGCCCGGCGCCCCCGGCACCAGCGCGCCCGACGCCTTGACGTGGCCGCCCCCGCCGAACTGCCGCGCGATCCGGTTCACGTCCGTCTCGCCGTTGGAGCGGAAGGAGATCTTGGTCTCGCCCTCGGGGGTGCCGCGGAAAAGGAGCGCCACCTCGGTGCCCTCGATGGAGCGAACGTGCTCGATGAGCCCGTCGAAGTCCTCCGAGGTGGCGCCCAGCCGCGCGGCGACCCCGCCGTCCACCACCATCCAGGCGAGCGCCGCCTCCGCGTCCACGTGCAGCTCGTCCAGCGCGGCGCGGAGCAGGTCCAGGCGCCGCCGCGGCGCCGTGGCGAAGAGGCGGCGGTACACCATCTCGGGGTCGATCCCCCGCCCCATCAATTCCGCGGCGATGGCGTGCACCCGCGGCGAGGTGTTGCCGTAGCGGAAGGAGCCGGTGTCGCTCACCAGCGCCACGTACGCGCCGAGCGCCGCCTGCGGCGAAAGCTCGTCCCCGGCCAGGCGCACCAGGTCGAACACCAGCTCGCCGGTGGCCGCGGCGGTGGCGTCCTGCACCGCCACGTCGCCCACCACCTCGCGCCCGGCCGGGTGGTGGTCCACCACCAGCGTCCGCTCCCGCCGCAGGCGCGGCGCCAGGCCGCCCACCCGCTGCGGCTCGCTGGTGTCCAGCACCACGAACAGGTCGGCCTCCGCCAGCGCGGCCTCGCCCGCCTCCGTCCCCAGGTCGGCGACCACGTCCGGCCGGTGCAGGAGGAAGCGGAAGGTGTCCGGGAAGGGCGTGGGGTTCACGATCGCCGCGCGGATCCCCCGCCCTTCCAGCCACGCCGCCACGGCCGCCTCCGACCCGCTTCCGTCGCCGTCGGCGTGCACGTGCGTGACGAGCACCACGCTGCGAGCGGCCAGGAGGCGCTCCAGCACGGGCGAGAGGATGGCCGCGCGGGCAGGGGGAACGGCGAGCAGGTCTTGGGCGGTCATGGTCTGCGGGTCGGGTTGCGAAGCACGGCGTCCTGCAAGCGGGACGCCGCATGCTACCGCTTCCCCGCGCGCCGCGCAATCGCGCCGGGTGCGGTTGAAGCGATGGGTCCGGGCGTGCCCCCGGCTGGCGCCGGGGTCGGGCTTCGGCTCCGTAGCAGACGAAACAACCGTCTGCAACGGAGTCGAGCCCCGGCGGAAACAGCCCCGCCGGGTCTCGCCCCTCCGGGCCGAAATCCCTCACGCGGGCTCCGCGCTGGCGTCCGCGAGACACGGCGCCCCCGCCCGGAGATCCGGACGGG
>JBEVLE010000347.1:0-5718 GCA_040509335.1 Longimicrobiaceae bacterium
CGCCGCGTGGGGGCCGGCGCGGGCGTCACGGTCGTGCCAGCTCCTCGATGGGGACCCGGACCTCCTCCCCGCTCGCCATGTCCTTGACCGCCGCGATGCCCTGGGCCACCTCGTCGGGGCCCAGCACCACCACCCGCCGCGCGCCCAGCGCCGAGGCGTTCTTGAACTGCTTGTTCACACCAGCAGGCTTGAACGAGTATTCCACAGACTTCCCCGCGTCGCGCAGCCGGTGCGCAAGCGAAAGCGCCGCGGGGCGCTGCTCCGGCCCCACCGCGACGAGGTAGTAGTCCAGCGAGTGTGCGGTGTCGGGGAGGAGCCCGCGGTCGCGCAGCAGCTCGGTGAGCACCACGTCGCCCATGCCGAAGCCCAGCGCGGGCACGTCCACCCCGCCCACGCGCTTGAGGAGGTCGTCGTAGCGCCCGCCGCCGCAGATGGCGCGCAGCTCGCCGCGCACGTCGAACAGCTCGAAGACGGTCCCCGTGTAGTAGGCCAGCCCCCGCACGATGGTCAGGTCGAAGCGCACGAAGTCGCCAAGGCCCATCGCCTCCAGGTGGGCGAACAGCTGCGCGCTGCGCTCGATCTCCGGCGCCACCGTCGCGCGCGCCCCGTACGCCTCGCGGACCCCCGCGAAGTCCGTGTGCCGGAAGATGGCGAAGATCCCGTCGATGGTCTCCGCGCCCAGCCCCGCCTCGCCGGACAGCCGGGCGGACAGCGCCTCGCGTGTTTCCCGCTCCAGCTTGTCCACGATGTTGTAGACGAGGACGAGCTGGTCCTCGGGCACCCCAGCGTCCAGCAGGAGCGCCCGCAGCAGCCGCCGGTCCGAGACCCGCGCGACGAAGTCCTCCGCGGTGAGCCCCAGCACCCGCAGCATGTCGATGGCCGCGGCCAGCAGCTCCGCGTCGGCGAGCACGTCCTCCTCGCCGATCACGTCCAGGTTGAGCTGGAAGTGCTCGCGCAGCCGCCCGCGCTGCTGCCGCTCGTAGCGGAAGAGCTGGGGGATGGAAAACCACTTCACGGGCTTCCGCATCCCGCCGATGCGCGCCCCCACCATGCGGGCCAGGGTGGGCGTCATCTCGGGGCGCAGCGCCACCTCGCGCCCGCCCTTGTCGGTGAAGTTGTAGAGCTGCTGTACGATCTCGGGCCCGGACTTCTCCACGTACAGCTCCAGGGGCTCCAGCGGAGGCCCGTCGTACTCCTGGAAGCCGTAGCGCCGCGCGACCTCGCGCCACGCGTGAACGATGTGGGCGCGGACGGCGAACTCGTCGGGGTAGAAGTCCCGGAAACCGGGCAATGCGCTGAAGGTAGACATGGCGCGGAATGTAGACCGGGGACGGCGAGTGCGAAAGTGCGAAATTGCGGGAGCGCGGGAACGGAAAAGCCCCGCCACACGCACGACCCGCGCCGACGGTCCCCTGCCCCACGCCAATGCCGGCCAGGGAGGGAGTGGAGGTGGTCGGAGGGAAGAGTCGGGGGTGCGGCGGCGGTGGAAGGGCATTGACTCTTCCCGGAGACCAGCTCCGCTCCCAACCGCCACCCGCCGAACCCGAAGCACACGAACACGAAATCCCTCCCCCGCGCGAGCAGGAGAGGGATCCGCGAACCCCGACCGAACAATCCTCAGAGCGCAGGCAGACCCAGGATCGGCAGGGCATCGCCCACGGTGTGCAGCGAGCCGGTCACCAGGACGGTGCCGTACGGCGCCAGCGTCGTGGCCCGCGAGAGCGCCGCCTCCAGCTCCGGGATCACCCGCACCGGAATGCGCAGGTCGCGGGGGAGCGCCGCGGCGACCGCCTCCGGGTCCCAGCGCCGCCCCTCCGGAGCGGTGGGCGCGACGGTCAGGATCGCCGCGTCCGCGCGCTCCAGGAGCGGCGGGAGCATCTCCGTCCACTCCTTGTCCGAGAGCACCCCCGCCACCAGCACCAGCGGCCGCGGCAGGGCCACCGCGTCCAGCGTCGCGGCGAGCGCGGCGACGCCCGCTGGGTTGTGCGCCACGTCCAGCACCCAGGTGGTGCCGCGGATCTCCTCCACCTGGAAGCGCCCCGGCCAGCGCGCCGCCGCGAAGCCCCCCTCCACCGCGTCCCACTCCGGCCGCAGCTCCGGCGGGAGGAGCGCCAGCACTTCCGCGGCGAGCGCCGCGTTGCGGGCCTGGTGCGCCCCCACCAGCGGAATGCGCACCTCGCGCTCGCCCCACGCCTCCGAGCGGAACCGGAACCCGGTCCCCGACGGGGCGAGGCGGACGTCCTCCACCGCCGCCACCAGGTCCAGCGCGACGAAGGGCGCCCCCACCGCGCGGGCGCGGTCGGCCAGCACCCCCAGAGCCAGCGGGTCCGCCTCGCCGGTGATCGCGGGAATGCCCGGCTTCCAGATCCCCGCCTTTTCCCAGGCGATCTCCCCCACCGTGTCGCCCAGGAACTCCACGTGGTCCCGCGCCACGTTGGTCACCGCCGCCACCAGCGGGGCGACCACGTTGGTGGAGTCCAGCCGCCCCCCCAGCCCCACCTCCACCACCGCGACCTCCACCCCCGCCTCGGCGAAACACAGGAACGCGGTCGCGGTCGCCGCCTCGAAGAAGGTGGCGCCGGAGTCCTCGATCGCCGGGCGCAGGCGCTCCACGCACGCCGCCAGGAGCGCGCCGTCCACCGGCGCCCCGTCCACGCGGATGCGCTCCGCGAAGCGCACCAGGTGCGGCGAGGTGTACATCCCCACCCGGCGCCCCGGGTGCGCCGCGCGCAGCACCGACTCGCACAGCGCCGACACCGAGCCCTTGCCGTTGGTGCCGCCCACGTGGATGGAACGGAAGCGCCGGTGCGGGTCCCCCGCACCGGCGAGCATTGCCTCCGTCCGCTCCAGCCCCCAGCGGATCCCCCCCGTGGTCCGGCCGTAGAGCCAGGCGAGCGGGTCGTCCCCGGTCACGCCCCGTTGCCGTTGGCGGACGGGATCGTGGCGTAGTCCTCCGGCACCGGCAGCCCCAGCATGTGCCGCAGCAGGCGGGCCACCTCGCGCTTCATGGCGCGGCGGTCCACGATGGCGTCCAGCATCCCGTGCTCCAGCAGGAACTCCGAGCGCTGGAAGCCCTCCGGCAGCTCCTGCTTGATCGTCTGCTCGATGACGCGCGGTCCCGCGAAGCCGATCAGCGCCCCCGGCTCCGCCAGGTTGACGTCGCCCAGCATGGCGTACGAAGCCGTCACGCCGCCGGTGGTGGGGTCCGTGAGGATGGACACGTAGGGGAGCCCCGCCTCGTGAAGCTGCGCCAGCACCGCCGAGGTCTTCGCCATCTGCATCAGCGAGAAGATCCCCTCCATCATCCGCGCCCCGCCCGAAGCGGACACCACGATGAACGGCGCCTTCCGCTCCAGCGCGCGCAGCCCGGCGCGGGCGATCTTTTCCCCCACCACCGAGCCCATGGACCCGCCGATGAAGGCGAAGTCCATCACCGCCAGGAACACCGGGATCCCCTCCAGCGCCCCCTCGCCGGTGATCACCGCGTCGCCGTGCGAGCTCTTCCGCTCCGCCTGGACCAGCCGCTCACGGTACGGCTTCAGGTCCACGAACTCCAGCGGGTCGCCCGAGCGCAGGTTGCGGTCGTGCTCGCGGAAGCTCCCGTCGTCGGTGAAAAGCGCCACGTAGCCGTTGGCCGAGAGCCGGAGGTGGTGCGCGCACTGCGGGCACACGTTCCAGTTCTCCTTGAGCTTTTCCCGGTACAGGATCTCCCCGCACGACGGGCACTTTTCCCACACGTTCGCCGGCAGGTCGCGGCGATCCGCGGCCTGCAGGGGCGTCTTCGGCTTACGGAACCAGGCCATGGACGGAGATCCGGGATTGGGGGGCGGGCGTCATCGTCGTGCCTCGGCCGCGATCCGCTGCACGATCGCCATGGCCAGTACGTTCACGAGGAGGAAGGAGCCGCCGTAGCTGATGAAGGGGAGCGGGATGCCGGTGATGGGCATGATCCCCACCACCATTCCCACGTTGACCAGCACGTGGGCGAACCAGCTCCCGAAGAGACCGAAAGGTACCAGGCTGGCGAACGGGTCCGAGGAGCGCTCCGCGATCCTCACCAGCCGCCAGAAGATCAGCCCGAAGGTGATCAGCACCAGCGCGACGCCGATGAAGCCCCACTCCTCGCCCACCACCGAGAAGATGAAGTCCGTGTGCTGCTCCGGGAGGAAGGCGAGGCGCTTCTGCGTCCCCTCCGTGAAGCCCTTGCCGAACCAGCCGCCGCTCCCGATCGCCACGCGCGACTGGATCAGGTTGTACCCCGCCCCGCGCGGGTCCACCGAGGGGTCCAGGAACACCAGGAAGCGGTTCTTCTGGTACGGCTTCAGCTTCGCCCACAGCATCCACGACACCGTCCCGGCCGCGATGTTGACCAGGATCACCGTGGCCGCTTCCCCAAGGTACACCCGCCAGCGGTACAGCAGGTACCCCACCAGGATGATCCAGGCGCCCCACACCCAGGGGTTGATGGACAGGAACAGCCCGACGGCGGGGCTGAGCAGCAGGAACAGCGTCTTGAGCGGCGTCCCCGCCCAGAACAGGCACCACACCAGGATGGAGCCGAACACCAGCGCCGTCCCCAGGTCCGGCTGCGCCATGACCAGCATCATGGGGACGCCCACCACCGCCAGCGGCTTCCACAGCGAGAACAGGTTCTGCGGCGGCTCGCGCCACTCCCCCAGCACCCGGGAAAGCATCAGCACCACCGCCACCTTGCCGATCTCCGAGGTCTGCAGGCGCACCGGGCCCACCTGGATCCAGCTCGCCGAGCTTTCCGCCGTCCCCGCCCCGCCGCCGATGAAGAGCGTGAGCAGCAGCAGCACCAGGGCGAGGGCGTAGACGGGCTGCGCCGCCCACTCCAGCCAGGTCACCGGCACCCGCAGCACGAACGGGATCGCCAGCATGCTCAGCGCGAACCAGGTGAGCTGCTGCTTCCAGATCCCCGTCACCACCTGCGAGGGGACGTCCAGCACCCCGGCGCTGTACACCATGGCGATCCCGAACAGGGAAAGCCCCAGCACCAGGAAGAAGAGGAACGGGTCGCCCAGCCGCAGGGCGCGTACGCGCTTGATTGCCATTCAGGACTTCAGGAGAGCGTACGGTACGCCGAGTACGCCACGAGCCCCGCGGCCGCGGCGTAGAGAGCCGCCAGCGGCGAGATCAGCAGGAGCGCCGAAGGCGGCCCCGGCGTCGCGTCCGCCAGCAGGATCAGGTACAGCAGGATGTCGTACAGCCACTTCCCCGCGAACAGGTAGAAGGCGAGGAAGATCAGCCCGCCGCCCGAGAACACGTCGCGCGTGCGGGACCCCAGGTAGCCCACCAGCACCAGCGCCAGCGCGCTCGCGCCGAAGGTGAGCGGGAACACCGCCCCCTCCAGCATCCCCAGCAGGAGCCCCAGCCCCGCGGCCCACCCGGGGCGCAGCTGCCGGGCCGCCAGGAGCGTCGCGACCACGATCAGGTCCGGGACCAGAAGCCCCAGCCCCAGCCCCACGCGGAGAACGAAGTACAGGATGGCGAGGAGGACGACCAGCGCCGTCAGTGCCAAGCGCGAGCCGCTCATCGGTTCCGGTTCCTCGAGGTGTCGGGTGGGGTCTGCGGCTGCGCGGGCGCTCCCGCCACCCCCGGCGCCGGCAGCGTGGTCTGGGGGCTCGCCTCCACCTCGCGGCCCAGGAGCCGCGGCCCGCTCGGGCGCGGCGCGGGCCGGCGCGCCGCGGGCGTCGG
>JBEVLE010000348.1:0-10550 GCA_040509335.1 Longimicrobiaceae bacterium
CGGGGGCACGCCCAACCCCGCAGTGCCCCCGGCTGTTTCCGCCTACTGCATCGCCGGCATCCCCCGCTCCGCCCACTCCTCGCGGGAGGGGCCGTAGCACCCCGGAACCGCGAGCCCCGCCTGGCGCATGAGCACGGTGATCTGCGCGCGGTGGTGCGCCTGGTGGCGGATGAGCATGGAAAGCACCCGGCCGCGCGCCCAGGGGTCCACGTACATGGGCACCTCCTCCGGGAGCATCTCGTCGGTCCACTGCTCGGGGACGGCGCCGGCCAGGGAGCACGCCGCCCTGCCGTATGCGTCGGCGATCACGGCGACGCTTGCCGGGGCGGGCACCTCCGGCGGCGGGGCGTGGATCCCCGTGAGCCCGGCGCGGCCCGGCATCACCCCCAGCGAGCCCACCAGGTGCCAGGCGAGCCCGCCGATGCTGCGCCCGTCCGGTGTCACCCGCTGCTCCAGCGACTCGTCCGTGAGCGCCCGAAGCACCCGGAGCGTGCTCGTGCTCTCCTCCGTCCAGTCCCGCAGGAAGTCGTCGATCCGCCGGTACATGGCACCCTCCGGTCCGTGTGGCAGCTCCGTCCCGCGCGGCCCTCCTACTCCAGCACGATCAGCGTGGCGCCCTTGTCCACCGTCTGCCCGGGCTCCACCTCGATGCGGGCGACCACGCCGTCCGCCGGGGCCTTGAGCTCGTTCTCCATCTTCATCGCCTCCACGATCACCAGCCCCTGCCCCGCCCTCACCTGCTGCCCCACCTCCACCTCCACCCGCACCACCAGCCCGGGCATCGGCGCGGCGACGGTCTTTTCCGTCTCGGCTTCGGCGCCGCCGGTCATCTCGCGGATGGCGCGGGTGCGCTCGTCCACGGCGTCGGCCACCAGGCGGCTCCCGCCCATGGCGATCTCCCAGCGGCCCCGCCGCTCCCCCGCGTGGGCGATGAAGGGGTGGGAGCGGCCGTCCACCAGCAGGCTGCGGACGGGGGTGCCGGGGAGGGCGGCCAGCTCGGCGCGCACCGGCGTGCCGTCCACCACGGGGGTGGCGCCGGTCAGGTCGACCTCGACCTCGCGGCCGGCGATGGTGACGAAGTAGCGCATCTGGACGATTCAGGGTTCCTGTGAGGACAGCACCACGACGGTCTCCACGTGCGCCGTCTGGGGGAACAGGTCGAAGGAGCGCACGCTCTCCACCCGGAAGCCCCCGCCCAGGCGCTTGAGGTCGCGCGCGAGCGTCGCGGGGTTGCACGACACGTAGACGATGCGCCGCGGCGGCGAGGCCGCCAGCGCCTCCGCCACCTCCGCGGCCACCCCGGCGCGCGGCGGGTTGAGGATCACCAGGTCGGCGGGGAGGTGCGCGGGGAGGAGCGCCTCCACCGGCCCCTCCACGAACTCCGTGCCCTCCGGGGCGGCGCGCCGGGCCTCGGCAGCCGCCTCGGGGTCCAGCTCGATCCCCACCACGGCGGCCCCGGCGCGCGCCAGGCGCCGGGCGTGCAGCCCCACGCCGCAGTACGCGTCCACCACCCGCAGCCCCGCCGCGTCGCCCACCCGCTCCACCACGTGCGCCTCCAGCAGCGCGGCGGCCCCCCGGTTCACCTGCAGGAAAGCGGCGCCGCTCAATTCCAGCGTCTCGTCGCCCCAGGTTTCCGGCAGCCCGGGCGCGCCCCCCACCAGCGACGGCGGCGCCGCGCCGGGGCGGTGCCACACGGCCACCAGCCCGGGGACGGCGTCCAGCAATTCCTGCGGGCGGCCGGGCGAATAGCCGCCCTCCACCAGCAGCGACACCTCGCCGCCTGCGCTGGCCCGCAGCGTCAACCGCAGCCGGTCGCCGGAGGGGAGGCGGAACGCCTCCGTCCCCCAGTTCGCCCGGATTCCGTCCCACACCCGGGCGATGGGCTCCTCCGGGAGGAGGCAGCGGCCGTCCAGGTCCACGATGCGCTCCGGGTCGCCCAGCGCGTGGAAGCCGGCGACGACCCCGCCGCGCCCCGTGCGCCGCAGCGCGAAGGAAACGCGGTTGCGGTAGCGGTGCTCCGCGGGCGAGGCGACCACCTCCGGCGGCTCCGTCGGCATCCCCCCGATGCGGGTGAGCGCGTCCGCCACGATGCGCGCCTTGGCGCGGAGCTGCGCCGGGTACGTCAGGTGCTCCAGCGTGCACCCGCCGCACTCGCCGTAGAAGGGGCACGGCGCCTCCCTCCGCTCCGGCGACGGTTCCAGCACGCGCAGGAGCCGCCCGCGCGCCCAGCGGTCGCGCCGCTCGGTGAGCGCCACCTCGGCCAGGTCGCCGGGGGCGGTGCGGTGCACGAACACCACGCGCCCGTCCGGGAGCCGCCCCACGCCCTCGCCCCCCGCGGCGATGGAGTCGATGCGCACCTGCGCCTGCGGCGGCCTCCGCTCCGGGCCCGGGCGGCGCCCCTGCCCGCCGGGGCGTCCCCGCCCCGCCCCGCGGTCCGCCACCCGCTACCTCCAGCCCATGCGGCCGCGCCAGCGATCCCCGCCGCCGGCCGCGGCGCCCGGCTGGGCCCGCTGCGCGGTGCGGCGGGTGCGGCTCTCCTCCTCCAGCAGCGCGGCGGCGAGCGCGGCGATGCGCACCCGCTCCTCGTCCTGCGGGGCGTCCAGCAGCTCGGCCTCGTGCTTTTCCAGGTACTTGATGTCCAGCCGCCCGGCGCGGAAGTCCGGCTCGTCCATCACCCGCAGGTGGAAGGGGACGCTGGTGTCCACCCCCACCACGCGCAGCTCGCCGAGTGCCCGCTTCATCCGGTCGATGGCCTGCTCGCGCGTGGGCCCGTGCACGATCAGCTTGGCGAGCATGGGGTCGTAGAAGAGGCCGACCTCGTAGCCCGGGGCGATCCCGCCGTCCCAGCGCACGCCGGGCCCCGCGGGGATCTCCAGCATCTGGATGCGCCCGGTGGACGGGAGGAAGCCGTTGCCCGGGTCCTCCGAGGTGATGCGGCACTCGATGGCGTGTCCCGTCCAGCCGACGTCCTCCTGCCGGAAGGGGAGCGCCTCGCCCGCCGCGACGCGGATCTGCCACTGCACCAGGTCGATCCCGGTGACCAGCTCGGTGACGGGGTGCTCCACCTGGATGCGCGTGTTCATCTCCAGGAAGTAGAAGCGGCCGTCCTGGTACAGGAACTCCACCGTCCCCGCGCCCTCGTAGCTCACCGCCTGCGCCGCCGCCACCGCCGTCGCGCCCATCGCCGCCCGCTCCTCCGGGGTGAGCACGGCGCTGGGGGCCTCCTCGATCAGCTTCTGGTGGCGGCGCTGGATGGAGCACTCGCGCTCGCCCAGGTGCAGCGTGTTGCCGTGGCGGTCGGCGAGGAGCTGGATCTCGATGTGGCGCGGCCCCTCCAGGAACTTCTCGATGTATACCGAGCGGTCGCCGAACGCCGCCTGCGCCTCGTTCCCCGCCGCCTCGAAGGCGCGCTCGATCTCGTCCTCGCCGCGCACCACGCGCATCCCCTTCCCGCCCCCGCCGGCCGCGGCCTTGAGGAGAACCGGGTAGCCCACCTCCGCCGCGACGCGGCGGGCCTCCGCGGCATCCGCGAGCGCGTCCTCCGTTCCGGGGACCACGGGCACCCCGGCGGCGATGACGCGCTTGCGGGCGGCGGTCTTGTCGCCCATGGCCTCCACCGACTCGGCGGAGGGGCCGATGAACACCAGCCCCGCCTCGCGGACCGCGCGGATGAAGTGCGCCCGCTCCGACAGGAAGCCGTAGCCGGGGTGGATCGCCTCCGCGCCGGCCTTCCTGGCCACGTCGATCAGCACGTCGGCGCGGAGGTAGCTCTGCGCGCTCGGCGCCGGGCCGATCAGGTACGCCTCGTCCGCGGCGAGCACGTGCGGCGCCAGGCGGTCGGCCTCGGAGTACACGGCCACCGCCCTGACGCCCAGCTCGTGGGCGGCGCGGATCACGCGGAGGGCGATCTCGCCCCGGTTGGCTACAAGGATCTTCTCGAACACAGGCTCGCTTCCCCTTCGCTCGCGATCATGGATGCCCGCTCACTCGGCCAGCGGGTCCAGCAGCTCCAATCCCTCGATCCAGCGGTAGTCCCGCGTGTTGCGCGTCACCAGCCTCAGCCCGAACTCCAGCGCGGTCGCGGCGATGAGCGCGTCCCCCAGCGTCATCTTGCGCGACCGGCGAAGCTGCGCGGCCCGCAGCAGCACGTCGTTGCCCACCGGCAGCACGCGCGCGGCCGCGAAGAACTTCTCGAACGCCGCCTTCTCGCCGGCCGTGAGGCCGTGGTAGCCCAGCACCTCCACGTACGACACGGCGGATACGCTCGGCGAGTGCTCCGCGATCAGCCGGCGCAGCGACCCGTGCTCCGGAAGCAGCGCGTAGATGACGATGTTGCTGTCCAGCAGCATCGCTCAGTCGCGCCCGGGGAGCGGGCGGTCCTCGCGGACCATCCGCTGCCACAGGACGGGATCCTCGCGCCTCCGATAGACGGGGGAGGCGGCGACCTCCTCCAGCGCCGCCGCCATCGCGGCCCCGTCGCTGCGATCCCGTCCGGGCGCCGCGTGCTCCTGGACGATCACGTCCACCGGCAGCGGATGGTCCGACCCCGGCGAACTTCCCAGCCATTCCAGGCGGTCGCCCCGCAGGATGGCCCCGTAGCTGTGAGACATGCCGGCTCTCCCGGTGAAGGTCAGGTGCGCTCCAGCTCCGTCTTGAGCCGGTCCAGGCTTTCCTTCCACGTCTGCTTCCGGGCTGCCGCCGCGGCTTCGTCCGCGATCCGGCGGTGGTCCACGGTCACCTCGCTCTTCGCCTCGCCCCTGGCGGTGAAGCGCACGTCCACCGGCGTGCCGTCCTCCCAGCGCGCCCGGAGCGACTTGTTCTCCGTGGTCCCGCGGACGGCGAGCCTGCCCTCACCCAGCCAGCCGCCCCGCGCGGCGTCGTCCGTCCACGCCCGGAACAGCCGCTCCACGGGCACTCCCACCGTCCGGCTCCCGTAGGCGCGGTAGCCCTCCACGGGCGGACCGGCCCTGGCGTCGCGCTCCGCCGCGGGGAGGGCGTGCGCCTCCACCGCCTGCTCCAGCAGCCCGAAGAGCGCCGGGTTCTCCAGGTCGTCCACGGAGCCGATCTTGACGTGGCGGCCCGCCTTCCCCTTCCCTTCCAGCAGCTCCATGGGGTCGTCCAGCCCAGCGCCCGCCAGGTGGATGTTCACCCGCTCCTTGAGCGGCGCCACCGCGAAGATCATGTCGCCCATCTTCGCTCCCGTGCCGAACACGATGTTCTTCCACCCCAGGTGAACCTTTTCCCGCGCGTCCGGGAGCACGCTGCGCACCAGGTGGCAGGCGCGCAGCGTCAATTCCCGCACTTCCGGGGAGTGGTCCTTCAGCAGGTCGTCGATCGTCGGCTCGGCCATGTCAGCCTCATCACGTTGGGAACCAGGGGCCCTCACCCGCCCCCGTGCTTTTCCGGCTGCCGGGCCGTCGCCTCGTCGTGCTCGGCGGACTCGCCGGCGCCGGTCCGGCGCTCCGCCCCGCGGGCGTCGCGGAGAAGCTCGATGGTGTCGAGCATCTTCTCGTACTCCCCCACGTCCATGAGAACGGCGGCGCTCTTGCCGTGCTGCGTCAGCACCAGCGGGCGCCGCGTCTCGCGCACCCGCTGCACGAACTTGGCTGCGTTCGCGCGGAACTCCGACACCGGCTGCACGTCCTCGTCGAGGTTGGGCCTGCGCATCACATCCTCCGGATTGTGCGTTCCCTGGTACGCGAAAACGTACAATCCCGCCGGGGCGGCGGCAAGCTTTCCCGGCTCTACTGCCGCGCGGCGCCCGCGACCAGCGCCTCCAGCCGGGCGAGGCGCTGCTCCAGCGCGGCGTTGCGCGCCTCCAGCTGCGTGATGCGCGCCTGCTGGGCCGTCGAGCGCGCCTCCAGCGCCTTGACCGCCGCGAGGTTGACCCCGTCGATGTCCACCGTGTTGATCAGCAGCTCGCTCTCGCCCAGGCCGAATGCGGCGCGGAAGTCCTGCGCCGTGGGGCCCATGTGCCGGATGCTGCGGTCCTGCGTCTTGTAGTTCCAGGTGGTCACGGGCACGCTCCGGAGCCGCGTGAGCACCTCCTCGCCGCCGAACGCCAGGAAGTTCTCCTTGCGGTTGCGGTCCGAGACGCTGCTCCACGACCCGCCGCCCGCCGCCACCTCCACGCCGGACGAGAGGTTCTGCGTCGTGAAGAACCGGATCCCGCCGCAGCCGCGGGCCACGAACTGGTTGTTTGCCGTGGGATACACCGAGTCCGACGAGAAGCCCGCGCAGCCGTCGCCGAGCACCACCGAGCCCTGGCGGTTCGCCGTACGCGCGTTCTTGCCGATGGCGACGGAGAACTGGCCGCTGGCGCTGTTCTGCAGGCCGATGGCGACGCCGAAGTTGCCGTTGGCGATGCTGGGCCCCAGGACGATGGCGGCGAGCCCGCCGGCGATGGAGCTGGGCCCCATCGCGATGCCGTCGTCGTTCGTGGCCTGCGCCCCCGAGCCGATGGCGACGGCGCCCACGCCGGACGCGGTCCCGTTGAAGGCCAGGGCGCGCTCGCCGCTGGCCGTGCCGCTGTTGCCCAGCGCGATGGACTCGTTGCCGCTGGCGGTGGTCGTGAGCCCCGTCGCGAAGGAGTTGTTCCCCCGGGCGCGCGTGTTCTCGCCGAACGCCGCCGAGCCGGAGCCGACGTTGCTCAGGTCCCAGTAGGTGCTGCCGAAGCTGTCCACCTTGCCGGCGCGGAACGCCCAGCGGGCGGGGAACCACATCATGCGCACCCCCTCTCCGGTGGCGGGGATGTCGCCGGTGCTCGCGGTGCCGCGCACCACCAGGCCGGCATCGGTGTTCAGGCGCAGGAGGTTGGTGCCGCCGGCGTTGACGGCGAAGACCGAATCGGACTGGGCGCGGGCCGCGGAAGCCACGAGGGCGGAAAGGGCTGCGGCGATCAGGAGGGTACGGGTCACTGCGGAGTCTCTGCGTGGGAGCGGATGGACGAAGAACCGGCGGGCCGTGTGCCCGCCGGGTGGGTGGAGGCGCCGGGCTGCCGCGCCTACAGCGGGATGTTCGCGTGCTTCTTGGGCGGGTTGGAGTCCCGCTTGTTGCGCAGCATGTCGAGCGCGCTGATGACCCGGGCGCGCGTTTCGCGCGGGTCGATCACGTCGTCCACGTAGCCGCGCGCGGCGGCGGCGTACGGGTTGGCGAAGCGGTCCGCGTACTCCTGCTGGCGCGCCGCGGCGGCGGCGGCGGGGTCCTCGGCGCCGGAGATCTCGCGCCGGTAGAGGATCTCCACCGCGCCCTTGGCGCCCATCACGGCGATCTCGGCCGTGGGCCAGGCGTAGTTGACGTCGCCGCGGATGTGCTTGGACGACATGACGTCGTAGGCACCGCCGTACGCCTTGCGGGTGATGATGGTCACCTTGGGAACGGTGGCCTCGCAGTAGGCGAAGAGCAGCTTGGCCCCGTGGCGGATGATGCCGCCGTGCTCCTGCGTCACCCCGGGAAGGAAGCCCGGCACGTCCTCGAAGGTGAGCAGCGGCACGTTGAAGCAGTCGCAGAAGCGGACGAAGCGCGCCGCCTTCACCGACGCGTCGATGTCCAGCACCCCCGCGAGCACCGCCGGCTGGTTGGCCACGATCCCCACCGAGTGCCCGCCCACGTGCGCGAAGCCGCACAGGATGTTGCCGGCGTAGTCCGCGTGCACCTCGTAAAAGTCGCCGTCGTCCACCACGCGCCGGATGACGTCGTGCATGTCGTACGGCTTGTTGGGGTTGTCGGGGACGATGTCCAGCAGCTCCTCGTCGCCCCGGTCGAAGGGGTCGTCCGTGGGGCGGGAGGGCGGGTCCTCGGCGTTGTTCTGCGGCACGTACTCGAACAGCTTGCGAATGCCGTGCAGGCACTCCACCTCGGTCTTCACCGCGAAGTGGGCGACGCCGGACTTCGCGGCGTGGGTGGCGGCGCCGCCCAGCTCCTCCATGGTCACGTCCTCGTGCGTCACCGTCTTCACCACGTTGGGCCCCGTGACGAACATGTAGCTGGAGCCCTGCACCATGTAGATGAAGTCGGTGATCGCCGGGCTGTAGACCGCGCCCCCCGCGCAGGGGCCCAGGATGGCGGAGATCTGCGGCACCACGCCGGACGCCAGCGTGTTGCGCAGGAAGATGTCCGCGTAGCCGCCCAGCGAGACCACGCCCTCCTGGATGCGCGCCCCGCCGGAGTCGTTGAGGCCGATGACCGGCGCGCCGTTCCGGAGCGCCAGGTCCATGATCTTGATGATCTTTTCCGCGTGCGCCTCGGAGAGCGAGCCGCCGAACACGGTGAAGTCCTGGGAGAACACGTAGACCAGCCGGCCGTGGATGGCGCCGTAGCCGGTGACCACGCCGTCGCCCAGGTACTTTTCCCGGTCCAGCCCGAAGTCGGTGGCGCGGTGCACGACGAAGCGGTCCAGCTCCACGAACGAGCCCTCGTCCAGGAGCACGTCCAGCCTTTCGCGCGCGGTCAGCTTGCCGCGCTCGTGCTGCTGCCTGATGCGCTTCTCGCCGCCGCCCAGCTCCGCCTCGCGGCGGAGCGCCTCCAGCTTCTCCAGCTTCTCCCGCATCGACATCGCGCGTCGCCCGTTCTCGCGTGTGAAGTTTCGCCGGCCTGGTCAGGAAAGCCGGCAATCTACCATGCAACGGGCGATCTCGCACGGGTAGGCAGCAAGAGGATGCGGGCGAGGCCGGTCGCCGCCGGTCCCGCCCGCTGCTCCTTCCCTCGCTCAGAAGCCGTTCCGGCCCTCGGCAGTCTTCGCAGATGCGTGTTCGCCGTGACGATCATGCTTGCTTCAGATCGTCAGCAGTAGACTGTTGCCGATCCTCCTGCCGACGTTCCGCAGCTATTCGTCACTCTTTCAGGCATCACGATCAGCCAAGGACAGCAGTACGGGCTGGCATCCGCGTCACTCACGTTTCCGCTCTTCCACTACTTCTCGGCAAGTTGCCACTCCTCAGGAGTATGGGTCAACCGGACACGGAAGTGAAAGTGACATGGTCGCTGTCGCGCCGTTGCTGTCCATCGCCGTCACCGAAAGCGAGAGGGGGAAGGTGAAGTAGCTGTTTCCGTCGCATGATGCTACCGCAGTGCTGACTCCCTCCTCGTAATCAACCCCTTCATACGCATTGGTCCAGGTGAAGCTGTATCCTAATCCGCTGCCGCCCCACGCGTACGCAGTACAGTCATAATGCCAGCCGGAGAATCCGTTGCAGGTGGCGTAGACGTTTAGCGGAGCAGTGCCGTTCGCGGCGATACGGGCGCTCGCGGGACTCACCCCGGTGGGCGCGTCCCCGCAGCCGGCCGCGAGTGCCGCCGCCAGCAAGCCCAGAAGCGTCGGGAAGAGCGTGTGTCTCATGGCCGGCTTCCTCTTCGAAAGTGGACGATTTGCGCGAGGCCCGGAACGGTCGCCATGGGGGCGGCGCCCGTCTCGTGAACTCCGGCCGTGCCGGGTTCCAGCACGGCCGGTCGGCTTCACCACCAGTAGCCACCGCACGCCACGCTGGTTTCCTCGGTCACCGTGGCACCATTGCCGTCCGTGACCGTCACGGCGATGTCGTGCGCGTACGTGTACCCCAATCTCGGGCACCGGTAGCCCGCCGTGCTGTATCCATTCGATTCCGGATCGTCCCACTGGTTGGACGCGCCGGTCCACTGGAAGCTGTAGCCGCTCCCGGTGCCCCCTATCGGAAACGCGTAGCAGGTACCCATCGGCCCGTCGCTCTCACACGTGAGGCTGACCCCGAGCGGTCCCGTGCTGGCATGGGGGCGCACCCCGTCCGGGCTCACCGCCGTGGGCGCGTCGGTGCAGCCCGTCGCGAGTGCAGCAGCGACCAGCGCAGCGAGCGTACGAAAGCGAGATGTTCTCACGGTCGTCCTCCGCGGGAAGGGGGATAGTGGAACTGCCGTCTATTCGAAAATAGCCGTGAAAAGAGTGTAGCATCGGCTGTCGGGAAATACAATGTCCTTGTGTGAGCGGATACACTTCCCGCCGCGGCTCGGACGATGGGGCAGACAAGTCCCAGCTCCCGTTCACACACCAGCACTTTCCATGCAGCAGCCCGCGTGTCATCCAGAGCGGGCGCCACCTGTCTTCGGAACGTGACGTAACTACAACCTAGTCAACGGTATGGGAGGATGTAAAGAATGCCGGCCGGACGCGTGGAAACAGGCGTTTTGCCGATGTGGCGGGGCGGGATGATGTGACCCGGGCGGCCGGAACGCGTCCTGCTAGATGGGAACGCTCGTGAGGACGGCTGCGCGGGCGCGGATGGGGAGTTCCGTGCCGGGTGAAGCGCCCGCGGCCGTCGTGTTCCCTACCCCACCCGCCGGTGGCAAAGCGATGTCGATGCGGAACTTCGAGAGCCAGGAGGAGCGCTTCCGCCAGCTCCAGGCCGAGATGCAGGAGCTGCGGGAGCGCATCCTGGAGCAGGTGGAGATCGCCCGCCGGCACTGCTTGCAGAATGAGCGGGACCGGGCGAATCGCAGGCCCCTGCGCCGCTGGATCGGCAGCGTGCCGCACCGTCCCGTGCTGAAGTAGCAGCACGCGCGGCCGCCGGCGAGCGCCGACG
>JBEVLE010000349.1:0-5714 GCA_040509335.1 Longimicrobiaceae bacterium
GATCATCTCCCCGGCCCCGCTCCGCTCGTGCGTCCCTCCCGCGTCGGCTACTTGCGGGTGGTGAGCAGGATCACCCCGTGGGCGTGCCCGATCCCGAAGCGGTAGGTGGCCTGGGCCGCGTTCAGGAACTGCACCGACCCCACGTCGGCGATGGGGATGGAGCGCAGCGCCTCCAGCCCGCCCATGCGGGCGTTGTCCTGGTAGACGAGGATGGTGGGGAGCCCGGGGAGGACGGACGTCCCCGCCTCGCCGCCCTGCACCTTGTCGCCCTCGCTGAAGCTCTGGGTGCCCCGCTCGCGCAGCCACTCGGGGTGCAGCCGCTGCACCAGCTCGAACACGTTGCTCGCGCTCGCCGCCAGGATCTCATCCTGCGAGATGATCTCCTGCTCGCCGCGCCGCGCCTGCCGCAGGCTGGCCCGCAGGTCCGAAGAGGGGCGGGAGCCGATGAACAGCCCGCCCGCGCCCCCGAAGAGCGCCCCGCCGAGGGCGAAGCCGGCGCGGTGGCCGGCCACCTCGTCGTTCGACTTCTTGTCCCAGTCGCTCCTCACCACCTGCGAGGTCACCAGCCCCAGCCACCCGCCCACCACCGCGCCGCCCAGGGTGTGCAGGAACGAGCGGGCCGCGGCGTGGCCCCTCTGCCGGGGCGCCGGGGCCGGGAGAGGCGCCGGGAGGGGAAGGGCCGCCGCCTCCGCGAGCGCGGCCGCCGGGAGCGGGGCCGGCGCGAACACGGAGCGCACTCCCTCCGCCGAATAGCCCGGCGCGGGATCGGCCTGCTGGGCGCCGGCGCGCCCGGCGAGGACGACGGTCAGCGCGCACGCGAGCGAAGCGACTCTCTTCATGGTGCCTCCACTGTGTGACTCCGGCGCGCGGACGGCCCGCGGGGGCCGCCCCGTGTCGGCGGAAGGATGCCGGCTCCTGCCGGGGGCGGGGGCAGGACGCGCTGCGGATCGCCGCGCGCGTCTCCGCTCGACGCGGAGACGGCACGGGCCGTGACAGGGTAACGCCCGAGGTGCGCCGTTTGTGACACGGCGCGCCGGATCCTCCATTCTAGGAGGCGTCCGGCCGCCGCACCATGGGGAATTCGCCCCATGTACCCCCCCTCTCGCGCCAGGGGTCCCGGAGCGGGAGCGGGCCTGCAAGGTGCGTGCTCCGGCGGGGCTCCCGCCGGCCGCGAGCGCAGGGGGCCGCGCGGGGCGCGCCGCCCCGCCGCGGCGGTGGAGCGAAACGCTCCACCGCGTCCTCCCGCGCTACACGCCGCCGCGGCACTCCGGTGCACCGGCCCTCGCGCCGCGGCCGGGGCCAGCGTACAATTCCGGGGACCGCCGCATCCCCGCGGCGCGCCCCGAACCAGCCTCCCGCGACATGCCCCGCTACATCGGCGCACACACCATCGACAACGGCGGCATCGACATGGCCGCCCGCCGCGCCGGCAACGCCGGGATGCGGGCGCTCCAGCTCTTCACCGCGCCGCCGCGCTTCTACGGCGACAAGGCCGGGATGAAGCCGGACAAGGTGAAGCGCTTCCACGCCGCGCTCGCCGAGGCCGGCATCCGCCCCGAGCACGTGGTGGTGCACGGCGCCTACGTGCTGGGCGTCGCCACCCCCGACGAGGCCAAGTGGGAGCGGGCGAGCGCCGGGCTGGCCAAGGAGCTGGAGCGCTCCACCGCGCTGGGGGTGGGCGGGGTGTGCTTCCACCCCGGCTCCGCCTCGGACGGCGACCGCTCCGCCGCGGCGGAGCGGGTGGCCCGGGCGATCGTCGCCGCGCTGAAAAAGACCGAGGGGAGCACCCGCCTGCTGGTGGAGAACACCGCCGGCGCCGGGCAGACGCTGGGGCGCACCGCCGCCGAGGTGGCCGACATCCTCCGCCACGTCCCCGCCGAGCTGCGTCCGCGCACCGGCTACGGGCTGGACACCTGCCACCTGTTCGCCTCCGGCTACGACATCTCCGAATCGGCGGACGCGCAGCGGCGCATCCTGGACGAGTGGGAGGAGGCCACGGGCGAGCGCCCGGCCTTCTTCCACCTCAACGACAGCGAGGGCGGGCTGGGCACCAACAAGGACCGCCACATGCTCCTCGGCGAGGGCCGGATCGGCGCCGAGGCGTTCCGCTGGCTCCTGGCCGACCCGCGCAGCGAGGGGATTCCGCTGATCCTGGAAACGCCGCAGGAAAAGCCCGACGTGGCCGACGACGACCCCTCCCCCGACCCCTGGGACGTGCGCATGGGCGAGCTGCTGCGGGGCTTCGCGCCGTGAGGGGCGCGCGGTGAGCGAGGTCTTCCGCCGCCGGCGCGAGGACCGGCGCCGCTTCCTGGAGCGGCTGTACCGGAGCAGCGAGGAGGAGGGGATCGTCTACGAAGACGGGTACGCCGTGGCCGAGGAGCTGGGGCTGTCGCGCGCCGACGCCGAGCGCATCGCCCGCTACCACGAGGACCACGGCTACGTGCAGAACATGGGCGGCTCCGGCCTGGTGCTGCGCATCACGGCCCGCGGCATCGACTTCATCGAGTCGGAGTCGTAGGCGGGGTTCTGGATGTCTTGGCGGGCCGCTCCGGAGCCCGGCGGAAACAGCCCCGCCGGTCTCCTCCACGGGGCCGGTGAGCCTGCCGATACTGCTGGCAGTCTCCCCGGCCGCGGAGGGAGCCTCGCGGTACTGCTGCGAGTCTCCCTCCGCACAGATGGATATGGGTACGACGGAACGGCGAACGGCAAAACCCACCCGGTGCCCCGGCTTCATTCCGCAGTTGCAGGCTGTTCCCTGTTCCCTGTTCCCTGTTCCCTGTTCCCTGTTCCCTCGCCGTCCATGATTCTCGATTCTCTCGCCGGCTTCGACGACACCGGGCTCCCGGACGGAGTGCGCGAGGCCATGCGCTGGCTGCGCGCGTTCGACCCGGCGACGGAGGACGGGCGCTACCCCGTACGCGGGGAGGAGGTGTTCGCGCTGGTGCAGACGTACGAGACGGGGCCGGCCACGGAAAAGCGCTTCGAGTCGCACCGGGCGCACCTGGACGTGCAGTACGTGGCGGAGGGGGAGGAGCGCATCCTGCACGCGCCCGTACGCCTCCTCGCGGTGGCGGAGGCGTACGACGCGGAGCGGGACGTGGCGTTCTACGAGGACCCGAAGTACGCCAGCTCCATCCTGGTGCGGCCGGGCGACTTCGCGGTGCTGCTCCCCGGCGACGGGCACAAGCCCGGGTGCATGGCCGGCGGGCGGCACCGGGTCAGAAAGGTCGTCGTCAAGGTGAGGGTCTGATGGTGCCCGGACAGTCCCGCTCCGCGTCCCCGGCCACGCTGGGGGTCGTCCGCCTGGCGATGCTGGGCGGCATGCTCGCCTTCGGCGCGGTGGCGTGGTACCTCACGCACCAGCCCGGGTGGCAGCCCTCGCTGCCCACGGGGGTGGACGGGTTCTTCTACGCGTCGCTGGGCATCTGGGCGGTGGTCGCGGCGGTGCTGCTGCTGCTGCGGGCGCGCGTCCGCCGCGAGGCCGACCCGCGCCGCCGCACCCCGCTCATGCTGGTGGGGTGGGCGCTGGGCGAGATGCCGGCCATCTGGGGCGGCATCTACTACCTGCTCACCGGCGACCCGCAGCGCTACGTCACCGGACTGCTCTTCCTGGTGATGGCCTTTCTGCTCCTCCCCCTCCGCGCCCGCGACTGACCCGGTACCGGCGAAACCAACGCCCGACCCCGGGCGTACAAGGCCGGGCGGGTTTGCCGTACCCCCACCCGCGCCCGTAGACTTCCCGTTCGCCGCTCCGGACCGGCAAACCAGCAACCCCCCGTGGAATGAAAGCCCGCGCACTCCTGATCGCCCTCGCGCTCCCGGCCGCGCACGCCGCGGCCCAGGCCCCGGTCAGCTACGAAGTCGCCTTTCCCAACGCCGTGCACCACGAGGCGGAGATCACGGTCACCTTTGCCGGGGTGCCGGCCGGCCGGCCGCTGCAGGTGAGGATGAGCCGCTCCTCGCCGGGGCGCTACGCGCTCCACGAGTTCGCCAAGAACGTGTACTCGCTGGAGGCGTTCGACGGGCGGGGACGCCCGCTGGCCGTGACCCGGCCGGACCCGTACGGCTGGGACGTGGCCGGCCACGACGGCACGGTGCGCGTCACCTACACGCTGTTCGGCGACCGGGCGGACGGCACCTACGCCCAGGTGGACGCCACGCACGCGCACCTCAACGCCCCCGCCGCCTTCGTGTGGGCGCGCGGGCTGGAAAAGCGGCCGGTGCGGGTCACCTTCCGCCCTGCGGACCCCAGGTGGAAGGTGGCGACGCAGCTGGCGCCCACCGGCGACCCGTACACCTTCACCGCGCCCGACCTGCAGTACTTCATGGACTCGCCCGTGGAGGTGAGCGACCACGACCTGCGCAGCTGGCAGGTGGCGAGCAACGGGAAGACCTACACCATCCGCCTGGCGCTGCACCACGGCGGCACCCCCGCCGAGGCCGCCGCGTACACCGAGATGGCGAAGCGGGTGGTGGCCGAGGAGGCGGCGGCCATGGGCGGGCTCCCGGACTTCGACTACGGCACCTACACCTTTCTGGCGGACTACCTCCCGCAGATCTCCGGCGACGGGATGGAGCACCGCAACTCCACGGTGGTCAGCAGCTCCCGGCCGCTGTCCACCGGCGCCGTGGGCAACCTGGGCACCATCTCGCACGAGTTCTTCCACGCCTGGAACGTGGAGCGCATCCGCCCGCGCTCGCTGGAGCCGTTCGACTTCGAGCGGGCGAACATGTCCGGCGAGCTGTGGTTCGCGGAGGGCTTCACGCAGTACTACACGTCGCTCTTCCTCCGGCGCGCGGGGATCTCGACCACGGAGCAGTACGCCCCGTCGCTGGCGGGCACCATCAACGCGGTGACGCTCTCGCCGGGGCGGCAGCTGTTCTCGGCGGTGGAGATGAGCATGCAGGCGCCGTTCGTGGACGCGGCCGCTTCCATCGACCCCAACAACCGCGGCAACACCTACATCTCGTACTACACGTGGGGCGCGGGGATCGGGCTGGGGCTGGACCTGGCGCTGCGCGCGCGCGGGCTGTCGCTGGACGGCTACATGCAGCGCATGTGGCGCGACTTCGGGCGCATGCAGGACACCGTCGCCCACGCGCCGCGGAACCCCTACACGCTGGCGGACCTGCGCACGACGCTGGGCGCGTACGCGGGCGACCCGGCGTTCGCCGACGACTTCTTCCGCCGCTACGTGGAGGGCCACGAGGTGCCGGACTACGAGCGCCTGCTGGCCCCCGCCGGCCTGCTGCTGCGCCGCGCCCAGCCGGGCCGCGCCTGGATCGGCGAGATGGTGGTGGGCTTCGAGGACAGCGTGGCGACCGTGGGCTCGTACCCGCTCACCGGCTCGCCGCTGTACCGCGCCGGCCTCACCGAGGGCGACCGGATCGTCTCGCTGGGCGGCCGCCCCGTCGCGACCCAGGCGGCCATGGCCGCCGTGCTCGCCGCCCGCAAGCCCGGCGACGCCATTCCCGTGGAGTGGGAGGGCCGCGCCGGCCGCCGCACCGCCACGCTGCAGGCGGTGGAAAGCCCGGTCCTGGCGGTGGTGACCTACGAGGCCGCCGGCCGCCCCGTGACCGACGCCATGCGCGCCTTCCGCGAGAGCTGGCTGGGGTCGAAGGCGGGAACGGCAGGGAACAGGGAATAGGGAACAGGGAACAGCCTGCAACGGCGAAACAAACGGCGCCCCCACCTCGATGCCGAGGCGGGGGCG
>JBEVLE010000350.1:0-7555 GCA_040509335.1 Longimicrobiaceae bacterium
CCGCGGCGCCCGCGTCGCGCAGCATGAACAGCAGGCGCTCGTCGGGGTGGGAGGGGTCGAGGGGGAGGTAGGCGCCGCCGGCCTGGAGGATGCCGAGCACGCCGACGACGAGGCCGGGGCCGCGCTCCAGGAGGATGCCCACGCGCGCGTCGGGGCCCACGCCGTGCGCGCGGAGGCGGCGCGCCAGGTCGCCCGCCCGCGCCATCAGCCCGGCGAAGGTGATTGTCTCGTCGCCGAAGACCACGGCCGGGGCGTCCGGAGTGCGCGCGGCCTGCGCGGCGATGCGCTCGTGGACCGGTCCGGGGGGGATCTCCGCGGCGGTGTCGTTCCACGCCTCCAGCAGCTGGCGCCGCTCCGCCGCGCCGAGCAGGTCCAGCTCGGACAGGCGGCGCGCCGGGTCGGCGGCGGCCTGCTCCAGCACCCGATCCAGCGCGTCCAGCATCCGCCCGGCGGTGTCCCCGTCCCACAGGTCCGCGCGGTAGGTGAGCGCCCCCAGCATCTCCTCGCCGCGCCCGGCCAGCGCCAGCGTCAGGTCGAAGCGCGCCGTCAGCGCCTCCGTGCCCAGCGGCGACATCTCCGCGTCGCCCAGCCGGCGCTCCGCCTCGCCCAGGTCCTGGAGCGAGAGCACCGCCTGGAAGAGCGGCGTGTGTGTCAGCGAGCGCTGCACGCCCAGCTCCTCCACCAGCCGCTCGAAGGGCACGTCCTGGTGCTGGTAGGCGCCCAGCGTGCCTTCGCGGACGCGCCGCAGCGCGTCCCGGAAGGTGGGATCGCCGGACAGCTCCGTCCGCAGGGCGAGCGTGTTGACGAAGAAGCCGACCAGACCCTCCAGCTCCACGTGCGTGCGCCCCGCGACGGGCGTCCCCACGACCACGTCGTCCTGGCCGGCGTAGCGGGACAGCAGCGCCTGCCAGGCGGCGAGCAGCGTCATGAAGAGCGTCGCGCCCTCGCGCCGCGCCAGCTCCCGCAGCGCGCGGGACGTGTCCGCGGGGATCCGCAGGAAGCGACGGCCGGCGCGGGCGTCGCGCACCGCGGAGCGGGGACGGTCCGTGGGGAGCTCCAGCAGCGGCGGAGCACCCGCGAGCCGCTCGCGCCACCAGGCGAGCTGCCGCCCCAGCACGTCCCCGGCGAGCCACCCCCGCTGCCATGCGGCGAAGTCCGCGTACTGGAAGGGCGGCTCCGGCAGCGGCGACGGCGCGCCCGCGAGCTGCGCCGCGTAGACCGCGGACAGCTCGCGGGTCAGCACCCCCATGCTCCACCCGTCGGACACGGCGTGGTGCATGGACAGGAGCAGCGCCCACTCGTCCGGGGCCGCGTGGACCAGGAGCGCGCGGAAGAGCGGGCCGCGCTCCAGGTCGAAGGGGCGCAGCGCCTCCGCGTCCACGAGCCGCTCCACCTCGGCGAGCGCAGCCCCCGGCGGGAGCGCCGCCAGCTCCGCGTGGCGGAGGACGCCGCGGGGCGCGGCGCGCACCACCTGCACCGGCTCGCCGTCGGTCGCCCGGAGCGTCGTCCGCAGCGCCTCGTGGCGGCGCACGACCTCGTCCACCGCCCGCCCCAGCGCCGCCGCGTCCACCGGGCCGCGCAGCCGCAGCGGGGCGGCGAGGGTGTACGCGGCCGTCCCCGGCTCCAGCTGCTCCACCAGCCAGAGCCGCTGCTGGGCGAAGGAGAGCGGCAGCGCGCCGCCCGGCTCGCGGGGGACGGGGACGACGGGCGGGGCCTGGACCCCCGCCCCGCCGCGCAGCAGCGCGTCCACGCGCTCGGCGAGCGCCGCGGCGGTGGGCGCCTCGAAGAGCGCACGCAGCGGCAGCTCCACCCCGAGCGCCTCCCGCACCCGCGCGACCACCCGCGTGGCGAGCAGCGAGTGGCCGCCCAGCGCGAAGAAGCCGTCGCCTCGCCCCACGCGCGGCACCCCCAGCACCACGGCCAGGATGCCGGCCACCACCTCCTCGGTGGCGGTGCGCGGCGCCTCGTGCTCCCCCGCCCCGGCCGTGTCCGGCGCGGGGAGCGCCCGGCGGTTCACCTTGCCGGTGGGGGTCCGCGGGAGGGCGTCCAGCACGGTCCAGGCGGAGGGGACCATGTAGTCGGGGACCGACGCCGCCAGGTGCTCGCGCAGCGCGGCCGGGGACGCCTCCGCCCCCTCCGTGGGCACCACGTACGCCGCCAGCCGCCGCCCGCCGGCGTCCTCGCGCACCGCGACCGCCGCCTCGCGCACCGCCGGGTGCGTGGCCAGCGCGGCCTCCACCTCGCCCGGCTCCACGCGGAAGCCGCGCAGCTTGACCTGCCGGTCCATCCGTCCCAGCGACTCCAGCGTGCCGTCCTCCAGCCAGCGGGCGCGGTCCCCGGTCCGGTACATGCGCGCGCCCGGGACGCCCGCGAACGGGTCGGGGACGAAGCGCTCCGCCGTCGGCTCCGCCCGCCCCAGGTAGCCGCGCGCCACTCCCGCCCCGCCGATGCACAGCTCGCCCGGGAGCCCCGGCGGGAGCACGCCGCCCGCCGGGTCGCACACGTGGAGCGACGCGCCCGGCAGCGGCGCGCCCAGCATCCGCCGCGCCGGGCCGCCCGCCGCCGGCACGGAGTGCGCGGCGCAGATGATGGTGCCCTCGGTGGGGCCGTACAGCCCGTGGAGCCGCGCGGAGGGGAAGGCGGTCCGCATCTCCCCCAGCAGCTCCGGCGGGACGGCGTCGCCGCCCACGAACACCTCGCGCGGCCGCGCCAGGGCGGCGTGCCCCTCGCGCGCCGCGAGCACCAGCTCGCGCATCAGCGCGGGGACGGCGTGCAGCGCGTCCGCGCGCTCCGCCTCGCGCGCCAGCGCCGGCGCGTCCCGCACCACGTCGCGCGGGAGGATGCGCACGGTGCAGCCGGCCGTGAGCGGGACCAGCGCCTCGAACGCCCAGATGTCGAAGGCCGGCGAGGCGACCACCGGGAACACGTCGCCGGGCCGGAAGGCGAACGCCTGCCGCGCCGCCCGGACGGTGGCCGCCAGGCCGCCGTGCTCCACGAGCACGCCCTTGGGGGTGCCGGTGGAGCCGGAGGTGTAGACGACGTACGCCAACTGCGAGTGCGAGAGTGCGTCCGCATCCTCCGCTTCGTCGTTGTCCCCGGCGGTCTCGTCCACCAGCACCGTCGCCACGCCGTCCACGGCGGCGAGGTCGCGCAGGGCGGTCTCGGTCAGGAGCACGCGCGCGCCGGCGTCGGACACCAGGCGCTTGAGGCGCGCGGGGGGGTGGGTGGGATCGAGGGGGACGTAGGCGCCGCCGGCCCGCATCACCGCGAGCACGGCCACCACGGAGGCGGGCGAGCGCTCCAGGCAGATCGCCACCCGCACCTCGGCGGCGACGCCCAGGACGCGCAGGCGGGCGGCGAGCGCGGCGGACCGCGCGTCCAGCTCGGCGTAGGTGAGAGACGTGTCGGCCCACGACAGCGCGGCGGCCTCCGGCGTCCGCGCCGCCTGCTCCGCGACCATGCGGTGGACGGGGACGAAGGTGGCGGGCGCGGCGGGGCCGCGGCTCCACTCGCGCAGTACCCGCTCGCGCTCGGCGTCGGCGAGCAGGGGGAGGTCGAGGATGCGCGTTCCCGCGTCGGCCGCGGCGGACTCCAGCAGCAGGGCGTAGGCGCCGGCGGCGCGCTCCATGGTGGCGGCGTCCCACAGCTCCTCGCGGTAGCTGAAGCCCACGGCCATCCCGTCCTCGCCGTCCATCACCATCACCGCAAGGTCGAAGCGCGCCGCCGACGTGCCGGCCGGGAAGGGCTCGGCCCGGACGTCGCCGAGCGGGCGGGGGGCGCCGGCGCCGTCGTCCACCGAAAAGATCACCTGGAAGAGCGGCGTGTGCGCCAGCGTCCGCTCCGGCGCAAGCGCCTCCACCAGCCGCTCGAAGGGGAGGTCCTGGTGCTGGTGGGCGCCCAGCGCGGCCTCCCGGACCCGCCCCAGCAGTTCGCGGAAGGAGGGATCCCCGGACACGTCGGCGCGCAGCGCCAGGGTGTTGACGAAGAAGCCGATCAGCCCCTCCGTTTCCCTGCGGCCGCGGTTGGCTACGGGGGTGCCCACCACCACGTCGTCCTCGCCGGACCAGCGCGCCAGGAGCACGTCCAGCGCGGCGAGGAGCACCATGAACGTCGTGGCGCCCTCGCGGCGCGCCAGGGCGCGCACCCGCTCCGCGGCGGGGCGCGGAAGCACGCGCACGGTCGTGGCCGCGCGGCCGCCGGGGGACGCGCGCCGGGCGTGGTCGGTGGGGATCTCGAGCAGGGGAGGCGCCCCCGCCAGCCGCTCCCGCCACCAGGCCAGCTGCCCCTCCAGCACGCCGCCCGCGAGCCACGCGCGCTGCCACGCGGCGAAGTCGGCGTACTGCACCGGCAGCTCCGGGAGTGGCGACGGCGCGCCCGCGAGGTGCGCCCCGTACAGCGCCGACAGCTCGCGGAAGAGCACGCCCATGCTCCACCCGTCGGCGACGGCGTGGTGCACGGCGAGCACCAGCACGTGCTCCCCCGGGGCCAGCCGCAGCAGGCGGACGCGCAGCAGCGGCCCGGCGCGCAGGTCGAAGGGGCGCCGCACCTCCTCCGCCGCGAGGCGCAGCGCCTCGGCCTCGCGCGCCGCGGCCGGGAGACCCGCGAGGTCGGCGACGGGGAGCGGCACCGGCGCCGCGGGGAGAACCACCTGCACGGGATCGGCGCCCGCCCCGTCGAAGACGGTGCGCAGCGACTCGTGGCGGCGCGCCACCTCGGCGAGGGCGCGCTCCAGCGCGCGCGCGTCCAGCGCCCCGCGCAGCCGCGCCGCCAGCGGCATGTTGTAGGCGATGCTCCCCGGCTCCAGCCGGTCCACCAGCCACAGCCGCTGCTGCGCGAACGACAGCGGCAGCGGCCGTCCGTCGCGCGGGACGGGGGCCAGCGGCGGGGCGCCGTCCAGCGGGATCGCGGCCGCCCGCATCGCCTCCACCCGGCGCGCCAGCCCGGCGACGGTGGGCGCCTCGAAGAGCGCGCGCAGCGGCAGCTCCACCCCGAGCTCCTCGCGGACGCGCGACGCCACCTGCGTGGCGAGCAGCGAGTGCCCGCCCAGCGCGAAGAAGTCGTCGTGCACGCCCACCCGCTCCACCCCGAGGACTTCCGCCCACACGGCCGCCATGCGCGCCTCGGCGGGGGTGCGCGGGGCGACGTGGGCGCCCTCGCTCCCGGCGCGGGCGGGGTCGGGCGCGGGGAGCGCCGCGCGGTCGACCTTGCCGTTGGCGGAAAGGGGAAGACTTTCCAGCACCACGATGGCGGACGGCAGCATGTACTCCGGGAGACGCGCGCGCACCGCGGCTCGCAGCGCCGGCACCAGCGCGCGCATGCGGCGGCCCCACCGCGGGTCGTTGGCGTACGCCTCCCACGGCCGCTCCGCGTCGATCGTCGCCGGGAACGCGGCGGCGCCGCCGGGCGGGTGGAAGAGCACGTCCAGCGTCCCCGGCGCGCCCGGGCGCGCCTCCACCGCGCGGCCCAGCTCGCCGCCCAGCGCGAAGATCGCCGCGGGTGCGATCCCCCCTGCCCCGTCCGCATCCTGGTGGGCGCGCAGCTCGCCGGCGGTCGCGCGGCCGTCCGCGCGCGCCACGCGCTCCAGGGCGCGGACGTGCCGCAGGACGCGCGCGTCCGGGACGCCGCGGACGAGGAGCGCGGACGCGGTCTCCTCCACGAGTTCGCGCAGCCCGGCGGCGTCCTCCCCGCCCCACTCGCGGATCGCCGGCTCCGGGGCGTCCGCGGGCTCCGCGTCCAGGTGGAGGACGGCGTCGAAGCGGAAGGCCGACACCTCGTTGTCGTGCTCCGCGCGCTTGGCCTGCACTTCGACGCGGCGCAGGCGGGGGATGCGCGCCCGCAGCGCCTCGAACAGGGCGGGATCCACCAGCAGCTCCTGCTCCTCCGCGACGCCGCGCCCCACGCGGCCCGGGAGCTGCGCCGCCGGCAGGTCGTCCGGCGCGCGGGCCAGCTCCACGGAGGCGTGGAAGGCGCCCAGCAGCGGGAGGCCGCGCACGTCGCCCACGAAGATGCGCCCGCCGCGACGGACGGCGGCCACGGCGCCTTCCAGCACGCGCAGAAGGTAATCGACGCCGGGGAAGTACTGCGCGACCGAGTTGAGGACCACGGTGTCGAAGTCCGCCCCGGCGAGGTCGGCCAGGCGGTCGGCCTCGCGGCGGGCGAGGGTGACCCCCGGCAGCCCGCCCAGGTGGCGGCGCAGGTGCTCCAGCGCGGCGGCGGAAAAGTCCGCGCCGTGGTACTCCCGCACGTGCGGCGCGACGCGGAAGAGCAGCAGCCCCGTCCCGCAGCCGATCTCCAGCACCCGCTCCGGGCGGAGCGCCAGGACGCGCGCGACGGTGTCCTCCACCCACTCCCGCATCTCCTCGCGGGGGATGGGCTCGCCGGTGTAGCTGCTGTTCCACCCGGTCAGGACCAGCGTGGGGTCCGCGTCGTCGTCGTCCCGGCCGTACGTCTCGTCGAACACGGCCTCCCAGCCGGCCACCTGCTCCGCCGCGCCGTCCTCCGCGTCGGGGAGCCCGGCGGCGGGCCGGGGGACGACGTAGGCGACCAGGCGCCGGTCTCCGGGCCGGTCCTCGCGCGCCACGACCACGGCCTCGCGGACGCCCGGCACCGCCCGCAGCACGGCCTCCACCTCCCCCGGCTCGATGCGGAAGCCGCGCACCTTGACCTGCTCGTCGACCCGCCCCAGGAACTCCAGCACGCCGTCGGGGCGCCAGCGCGCGCGGTCGCCCGAGCGGTAGGCGCGCCCGCCGTCCACGGTGACGAACCGCTCCGCCGTCAATTCCGGCTGCCCCAGGTAGCCGCGCGCCACGCCGCCGCCGGCAATCCACAGCTCGCCGGGGACGCCGACCGGGCAGAGCTCCCCGCGCGGCCCGCGGACCGCCAGGCGCGCGCCGGGGAGCGGTCGCCCCAGCGGGTGCCCTTCGGTCTCGCCCTCGCCGTCGGCCGCGTACGCCGCGCAGATGATGGTCGCCTCGGTGGGCCCGTAGAGCACGCGCGCCGCGGCGCGCGGGAACGCCGCGCGCATGTCCCGCGGCAGCTCGGGCGGCACGGCGTCCCCGCCCACCAGCAGGAGCCGCAGCGAAGGCAGCACGTCCCCGCCGCGCGCGGCCTCCACGACCTGCCGCATCAGCGCGGGGACGGCGTGCAGCACCGTCGCGTCCGCCGCCGCGGCCAGCAGCGCCTCCGGGTCGCGCGCCAGCTCGCGCGGCACCACGCGCACCGCCGCGCCCGCCAGCAGCGGCGCGAGCAGCTCCAGCAGCGCGATGTCGAACGCGACCGGCGCGAGCGCGGCCACCACGTCGCCGGGCGCCAGGCCGAGCAGCTCCCGCGACGCGCGCAGGGTGTGGTCGAGCTGCCCGTGCTCCACCATCACCGCCTTGGGGGTGCCGGTGGAGCCGGAGGTGTAGACGAGGTACGCGAGGTCGCCGGGGGAGACCTCGCTGGCGTCCAGGAGGCCCCCACCCGGCGGCCTGAGAGCCGCCACCCTCCCCCGTTCCGGGGGAGGGGCATCTCCACGCTGACGATCCTCGCCTTCCGACGTGTCGTTGTCGTGCTC
>JBEVLE010000351.1:0-10562 GCA_040509335.1 Longimicrobiaceae bacterium
CGTGAGGGATTTCGGCCCGAAGGGGCGAGACCGCGCGGCTGTTTGCGCGGGCTCGACTCCGTTACGCACAGTTTTATCGTGCGTTACGGAGCCGAAGCCCGACCCCGGCGCAGCCGGGGGCACGCCCGAACCCGCCTTCGCTTTTCCATTCACTCAGTGGAAGTCGTGCGACCGGAACGCGATGTTCCGCGGCAATTCCCTGAACCGCCGCCCCACCACGTTCATCACCGCCCCGTCACGCTCGAACTTCCCTTCCACCACCAGGAACTGCGAGAACTTCACCGTTTCCCGGTTCTCCTCGTAGACCTTCGCGGGAACGATCACGTTGATGAACCCGCCCTCGTCCTCCAGCAGCACGAACACGGTGCCCTTTGCGGTGGACGGGTGCTGCCGCGCCACCACCAGCCCCGACACGATCACCTTCTCCCCCTTCCTCACCTCGGGCAGGTCCACGCTGGCGAGGATGCCCGCCGCGCGCAGCCGGGGACGCACGTGCTCCATGGGGTGCCCGTGCGTGCAGATGCCCGTGGCGAGATAGTCCAAAAAGATCAGCTCCGGCCCCTCCAGCTCCAGCGGGTCGAAGGGGAGCCGGTGCGCGGGGGCGAGCGGGAGCACGTCGCCGGCGGCGCGCAGCGCTTCCCAGGCGGCGCGGCGGCGGCCGGGCTCGAACCCCTCGAAGGCGCCCGCCCGCGCCAGGTGAAGCGCCTCCGCCCGCCCCAGCCCGGCGCGCCGCACCACGTCCTCCACCGAGGCGAAGGGGCGCTCCGCGTGCGCCGCCGCCAGCGCCTCCAGCGTGCGCGCGCCGATGCCGCTCACGTGCTTCCAGCCGATGCGGACGGCGGGCCTGTCCGGGTGCGCCGTGTCCTCCATGGTGCACTCGCGCGCGCCGCGCTTCAGGCAGGGGCCGCGCACCTCCACCCCGCCGCGGCGGGCGTCGTGCACCAGCGTGGCGGGGGCGTAGAAGCCCATGGGCCAGGCGTTCAGCAGCCCCATCAGGAACTCGGCCGGGTAGTGGGCCTTGAGGTACGCGGTGGCGTAGGCGATGAGCGCGAAGCTCCAGGCGTGCGACTCGGGGAAGCCGTAGTTGCCGAAGCCCTTCATCTGCCGGACGACGCGGTCGGCGAGCTCCTGCGGGAGCCCGTTGGTGCCCAGCCTCACGCGCAGCTTTTCCAGCGCGGCCTCCAGCTTGGCCTGCTTGCGGGCGTGCCCCATGGTGCGGCGCAGCTCGTCGGCCTCGGCGGCGGTGTAGCCCCCCAGCGCCATGGCGATGGACATGGCCTGCTCCTGGAAGATGGGGATGCCGCAGGTGCGCTCCAGCACCGGCGCCAGCGCCGGGTGGTCGTGCTCCCACTTCTCCAGCCCGCGCCTCCGGCGGGTGTACGGGCCCACGAAGTCGCCCTGGATGGGCCCGGGGCGGATGAGCGCCACCTGCACCACCAGGTCGTACAGTCGCTCGGGCCGGGTCTGGAGGATGGACTGGATCTGCGCGCGGCTCTCGATCTGGAAGGTGCCCAGGGTGTCGCCGCGGGAGATCATCTCGAAGGTCGTGGGGTCGTCCTGCGGCAGGGCGTACAGGTCCAGCCGCTTGCCGGTGCGCGCCTCGATGGCGTCGAAGGCGATGCGGGCGGCGGTGAGCCCGCCCAGCCCCAGGAAGTCGAACTTGGGGACGCCCACGGCGTCCAGGTCGTCCTTGTCGAACTGGAGGATGGTGCGCCCCATGGTGGTCTCCTCGGTGGGGATGTACTCCCCCAGCGGGGACGCGGACAGCACGAAGCCGCCCGGGTGGGTGGAGCGCATGCGGGGGACGCCCTCCAGCGCGCGCATGGCCGCCAGCAGGGCGCGCCCGCGCGCGTCGCCGGTCTCCAGCCCGTGCGCCCTGCCCAGCTCCTGCTCCACGGCATCGGCTCCGGCGGCGGGACCCAGGTGCTTGACGCGCTTGGAGATGGAGAACGCCAGCTCGGCGGGGTAGCCCAGGGCGCGCATGGCGTCCTGGAGGGCGCTGGGGGCGTGGTACACCTGGGTGACGCCGGTGATGGCTGCGTGGTCGCGGCTGTAGCGGTCGTAGACGTAGCTGAGCACCTCCTCGCGGCGGTGCATCTCGAAGTCCACGTCGATGTCGGGGGCCTCGGTGAGCCCGTCGGTGCGCGCCTCGGACAGGAAGCGCTCGAAGAGCAGGTTGTGCCTCACCGGGTCCACCGCGGTGATCCGCAGGCAGAAGGTGACCACGGAGTTGGCCGCGCTCCCCCGCCCCTGGCAGAGGATGCCGCGCCCCCGAGCGAAGCGCACCGCCTGCCACATCACCAGGAAGAAGCCGGCGAAGCCCAGCTTGCGGATGACGGCCAGCTCGTGCTCGATCTGCGCGCGCTCGCGGTCGCCCACGACGCCGTCCCAGCGCTCGGCGGCGCCCTCGTACACCAGCTCGCGCAGGTACGAGTCGGCGTCGTGGCCGGGGGGGATGGGGAACTCGGGGAGCGGCGGGCGCAGCCAGCGCAGCTCGAAGGCGCACTCCGCGGCGATGCGGGCGCTCTCCTCCACGCCCGCCTCCCTCCCCCGCCACAGCGCGGCCATCTCCTCCGGCGACCGGAGGCGCCACTCGCCGTTGGGGAGGAGGAGCCCGCTCCGGGACGCCTCATCCACCGTGACGCCGGCCCGCAGCGCGGTCTGCAGGTCGTGCACCAGACGCCCCGGCGCGTCCAGGTAGCGCGGCTCGCCGGTCGCCACCCAGGGCACGTCGCAGCGCCCGGCCAGCTCCACGAGCGCCTCGGCGAGCGCGGCCTCCGCGCCGGAAACGTGGTGCAGCTGCGCCTCCACCGCCACGCTCCCCCCGAACACCTCGCGCCAGCGGGCCAGGAGCCGCGCGGCTTCCAGGCGCTTTCCGGCGCGCAGCATCGCCGCCAGCTCGCCCGTGGGGGGGCCGGTGAGCAGGTGGAGGCCGGCGGCGCGCTCCTCCACCTCGGCCCAGCGGAGGCCGGGCTTGCCGCGCGCGCTCCCCCGCCGCGACCGGGTGACCAGCGCGGCCAGGCTGCGGTACCCCGCCTCGTCGCGCGCCAGCAGCGCGAGCGGGTGGCCGGCCACGCGCAGCTCGGCGCCCACCACGGGGCGGACGCCCTGCTCCTTCGCCTCCTGCGCGAAGCGGACGATGCCGCCCAGGTCGGCGGCGTCGGTCAGCGCCAGCGCGCCGTAGCCCAGCTCGGCCGCCCGCTGCACCAGCGCCTCGGGGGTGAGCACTCCGTCCCCGAAGGAAAACGCGCTGCGGCCCCGCAGCTCGACGTAGCGCTCCATCAGGCGTGGAACGCTGGCGTCCCGCAGGCGCCGTCGCGTATCTTGGCGTGATGAAGCCACAGCGGATCTACACCGACACGTCCGCGATCGGCGGGCGCCTGGACGAGGCGTTCCGGGACGGCTCGCTGCGCCTGTTCGAGACCTTCGAGAAAGGCGAGGCGACGATCGTCGTTTCGGACCTCACCCGTCTCGAGCTGGTGCGCGCCCCCGCGGCCGTGCGGGCCGTGCTCGACCGGGTTCCTCCCGCGTCCCTGTAGGACGTAGAGTTCACCAGCGAGGCCGGGGAGCTGGCCGAGCAGTACATCGCGGGAGGCGTGATCGGCGCATCCATGCACCTGGATGCCCAGCACATCGCGACGGCGACGATCCACCGCGTGGACGTGCTGGTGAGCTGGAACTTCAAGCACATCGTCAACCTGCCGCGCATTCACGGGTACAACTCCGTCAACCTGAGGCTCGGCTATCCGATGCTGGAGATCAGGTCCCCTCGCGAGGTGATCCTGTATGAAGGATGAGAAGCCGTTCGACGCCGTGCAGACCATGCGGCAGATCCGGGAGGAGCTGAGCCGCGAGCTGGACGGCAAGACCTTCGAGCAGCAGAAGCGGTACATCCGCGAGCGGGTGAGGGTGCCGTACGGTCCGGATGTGCAGGAGCCTTCCGGAGCGGACGAGCCGGCCGGAAGCTGATCCCCACGCTCGCCTGCGCTCCGGCTCCCCGGCCTGGCGGCCATGCCATGCCGGGTCACATCCCGCTGCCGAAGAGGCCGGTCAGCCGCGGGGGACGCCGGACGGGCCGTGAGCCGGCCGCGCCCACCGCTCGCCCCGCCGCCGCGCCGTCCGGGACATCGTCGAGCCTCGCCGTTTCCTGCTCCCGCCGGGCCTTTTCGAGACCGATCTCCAGAAAAGCCACGAACCCGCTCGAAGCCGCACGCACCATCGGCAAATTCTCCAGAAGGCCGAGCCGCGTCCGCGGCCAGCCTCGATGATTCGGTCCGGCGGGTGCAATGCGCTCCCGCCCGCGAGGTCGAGAAAACGGTCCTCAGTCCCACCAGCCGTGGATGTACCAGGCGTCTTCCGCGTCGCGGAAGAGCCACACCAGCGCACCGGCTTCGGTGACGCAGCGGAAGTACTCCCGAGCCCACTCCTCCTCCCACGCCCCGCCCGCGATGCGCTCCGGCCCCGCGGCCGCGAGCAGCTCCCGCCACTCCCGCCCGCGCGCCAGGTCGCAGTACTGCACCGGCACCGCGTGGTCGCGGCGCGGGCGGACGCGCACCGCCACCCGCCGCGGCTCCGGGAGGAGCTGGAGGGTGAGCGAGGGCGCGGCGGCGAACGGGTCCGCGCCGCCCTCGGCGGCTTCCTCCGGCTCGCGCGCGCGCCAGGCGGTGCGGCGCTCGGGGAGGGGGTGGCCGCCGGCCGCCGGCTCCACGAAGAGCGGGCCGTGCTCGTCCACCAGCCGGGAAACGGCTTCCTCCACCGGGGCCGCCGTGGCGAAGCCGCGGTCGAAGAGGTCGCCCTGGGTGGCGGAGGCGGGCTCGGTCCCCTCCACCTCCAGCGCGACGCCGACGACGCCGTCGGGGAGGACCAGGCGGTCCAGGACGCCGCGGACGCGGCGCAGCCACAGGTCGCGCTCGGCGGTGGGGCGCGCGGCGCGCACCCGCTCGCGCAGCATCCCACCGCCCGAGAGGGACAGCACCAGCGTCACCTCGCGGGCGCGCTCCCCCCGCTCGGCCAGCGCGGCGCACAGGGGGCCCAGCAGGGCGTTGACGGTGAAGGCCAGCCGCCCCGCGTCGCGCACCTCGTACTCCACGAAGTCCATGGAGGCGCAGGGGCGCTCCGGGGGGATGGGGCGGAAAAGGCGGCGCGGGTCGTCCGCGCGCGCCAGGCGCCAGAGCGCCGCCCCGGCCGCGCCGAACCTCACCTCCACCGCTTCGCGCGCCAGCGACGCCAGCTCGCCGCAGGTGCGCACGCCCACGCCGTCCAGCAGCGCGCGCAGCCGCGGCTCGGGGGCGAGCAGCTCCAGCGGGAGCGGGGCCAGCGAGGCGCGCTCCCGCCCCGGCTCCACGAAGGTGGCGGGGGCGCTGCCGGAGCGCGCCGCCGCCTCCGCCGCCACGGGGACGGCCGCCACCCCGGCGCGCACCTCGCGCGTGCGCCACTCCGCCCGCTCCAGCAGCGCCCAGGCGAGGCGGGGGGCCGGGAGGCCGCGCGCGTCCGCCCAGATCACCCCGCGCGCCTCCACCGCCACCCGCGGCACGTCCGCCAGCAGCGCGGCCGCCACGTCAGCGAGCGGCGCCCCGGCGGTCGCCCAGCGCGGGCTCCAGAGACAGACGTAGGTCATGCGCCGCCACCGGCAGGGTGAACTCCGCTTCCTTGCTCCATCCCAGCGCCTCCACGTGTGCGCGCACCGTCACCGAGTCCACCTCCGCCGGCTCCCCGAAGGGGTCCAGCCGCCAGCGGTAGCCGTCCGGACGGATGCGCGAGACCAGGCGGACGCCCGCCATGAACCCGCCCGGGTCCAGCAGCACCAGCGTCGCGCCCCCTTCCTTGGCCGCGCGGGACAGGCGGACGCGCTCGGTGTCCGCGGCGCGCGCGCCCGCGAGCACCACCAGCGCGAACCCGCCGGAGCGCACCAGCTCCTCGGCGCACGCGAGCGCTTCCCGCGCCCCCGCGGGACGGAAGAGCGCGGCCTCGCCGCGCCACCCGTCCCCGCACGCCACCCCCGCCCCGTCCACCCACGCCGCCCGCTCCCCCCGCTCCAGCGCGGCCCGGCACGCGGAGCGCAGCGCCGCCGTGGCCCCGCCCCCCGGCGTCCACGCCGCCAGCTTCCCCCGCGGCAGCCCGCCCCCCGGGAGCGCCCGGTCCAGCGCCGCAATCCCCGTGGCGACGCCGCCCGCCGTACGCTGCGTGACCGGCAGCGCGTCCGGAAATCGCTGCTCCAGCAGCTGGCGGAGTGCGGAAACGCTGGAGGCCATGTTACATTCCCTGACCCCGGGTGAACGGCCCTGCCCACCGGCGACCCTCGCCGGCCCTACCGAAGAATAACCGAACAAAAACCGAAATCCAACCAACTCTTCGTCCATTTTCCCAGCAATGGCGCCAACTTTCGGGCTCCGGATCGCGGGAGAGTGGACACCCCCTCCCAGGGAGATGCGGGCGATCTCCGCATTAGTGCACAGGCGTCCACTCGACGTTGCGGCCGCTTTGTAGCGCCGACCTCTCCCCACGCGAAGGCCCCTCCCCGCGAGCGAGGAGGGGCCTTCGCCGTTGCCGTTCGCAGTTCCGCAGTACCCCCCACATCCGTTGCGGAGGGAGACCCGCCGGCGGTTTGGCGGGGCTCCCGCAGCTGGAGCGGAGACAGCGGGGCGGTTTCCGCTGGCTCCGCGACCCGCGCAGGAGACGGACGGCAGTATCGTCCGGCTCCGGAGCGGCCCCACACCCGGATCCCCCCGAAACACCACCCACGAAAAAGGGCCGACCCGAAGGCCGGCCCCATCCACATCAAAAATCTCAGACCCTCACGGAGTCGTGTACACCCGCACGTTCTCGTCCAGCCGCCGGTACCGGTCCCGCAGCTCCGTCTGGCGCGACGTGAGAGGCACCTCGCGCCCGCCGATGAACACGTGCTCCACGCTGGTCATCAGCTCCAGCGGGTCCCCGTCCCACACCACCACGTCGGCCACCTTGCCGGGCGCGAGCGAGCCGTGGGTGTCCGCGACGCCCCAGATCTGCGCCGGGTAGAGCGTGACCGCGCGCAGCGCCTCGTCCCAGGGGAGTCCGTAGGCGACGGCGTTCCCCGCCTCCTGGCGGATGTTGCGGGCGTTGTGCGTGTCGCCGGTGGTGATGGCCACCTGCACCCCCGCCCTGCGGAGGAGCGCCGCGTTGTCGTAGCGGGAGCCCAGCCGCTCGAAGCTGGAGGGGAGGTTCTGGAGCACCTTGACGATCACCGGCACGCGCGCGCGGGCGATCTCGTCGGCCACCATCCACCCCTCGCTGGCGCCCAGCAGGATCAGCTTGAGGCCGTACTCGTCGGCGAGGCGGAGCGCGGTGCGGAGGTCGCTGGCGCGGTGCGCCTCCACCACCAGCGGGAGCCGGCCCTGGATCACGGGGATCATGGCCTGCAGGTCCAGGCGGCTGGCCGCGAACTCGCGGGTCTCGCCGCGCTCGAAGTCGCTGCGCTGCCGGGCGTAGGCGCGGGTGTCCTCCAGCAGCTCGCGGAGCCGCATGGTGGTGCCGCCGCGCGCGCCGCCGCCGGCGGTCTCCACGCCCTCGCCCAGGGTGGCGTACATGGCGACCGGGTCCCTGACCAGCATGTCGGCCGCGTCGTCGCCCGCCAGGTCGATCACCACCCCCTTGCCGTTCACCAGCCCGCTGCCGCCGGGCGCCGCGACCGCCGTGGTCACTCCGGCGATGCGGGTCACCGGGATCACGATGGAGGCGGGGTTGAGGCCGTCGGCAACGTCGAACGCGGCCATGATGCGGTCCTCGTCCTGGTCGGCGAGGGTGTAGTCGTTGGTCCCGGGGACGGCGCCCACCTCGGTCAGGCCGATGCGGGTGTTGGACTCGAAGAGCCCCGGGGTGACGCGCTTGCCGCGGGCGTCGACGCGGCGCGCCCCGGCGGGGACGGCGACGTCGCGCCCCACGGCGGCGATGCGCCCGTCGCGGATCAGCACCGTGCCGCCCTCGATGGGGGCGCCGGTCAGGGTGTAGACGGTGCCGCCCTCGATGGCGACCACGCCCTGCGCGGCGAGCGGCGCGGCGGCGAGCGCGAGGGAGGCGGCGGCCAGGACGGCGTGTGTCTTGATCGGGCTCATGGGTTGCTCCGGGGGAGGATGCCCGCCTCGAAGTCCGTCACCGGCTGGCGCGAGGGGTCGTTGCGGTCGTACATCAGCGCGCCGTCGATGAACACCTTTTCGGCGCGGCTGTAGACGCTGAACGGGTTGCCGGACCAGATCACCACGTCGGCCTGCTTGCCGGGCTCCAGGGTGCCCACGCGGTCGTCGATCCCCAGCGTCCAGGCGGCGTTGGCGGTGAGCCAGCGGAGGGCGTCGTTCTCGGAAATCTGGATGCCGATGCGGCGCCCGGCGGCGACGGCCTTGGCGGCCTCCTGGTTGAGGCGCTGGATGCCGCTCTCGTCGTCGGAGTGGACCACGGCGCGCGCGCCGGCCTCGTGCACCAGCGCCAGGTTGGCCTCGATGCCGTCCAGCGCCTCCATCTTGAAGCCCCACCAGTCGGCCCACAGCGAGCCGGAGATGGAGTCGCGCGCCATGAGGTCGCGCACCTTGTACGCTTCCACGCCGTGGTGGAAGGAGCGGATCCGGTAGCCGAACTCGCGGGCCACGTCGATCATCTGCGCCATCTCGTCGGCGCGGTAGCAGTGGTTCTGCACCAGGATGTTGCCGCGCAGCACCTCGGCCAGCGTTTCCATCTCCAGGTCGCGGGCGGGCTGGCTGGCCGCGGGGCGGCCCTGCCGCTCCCAGTCGTCCCACTTCTTCCGGTAGGCCTGGGCGAGGATCCACTGGGCGCGGTACCCGGCCACGTTCCCCATGCGCGTGGAGGGGGCGCGGTTGCGCGCTCCGTACACCCGCTTGGGGTTCTCGCCGCAGGCCATCTTGAGGCCGTAGGGGGCGCCGGGGAACTTCATCCCCTGCACGGTGCGGGAGGGGACGTTCTTGAGCACCACGCTGCGGCCGCCGATGAGGTTGGCGGAGCCGGGGAGGATCTGCAGCGAGGTGATGCCGCCGGCCAGCGCCCGCGTGAACCCGGGGTCCTGCGGCCACACCGAGTGCTCCACCCACACGTCGGCGGTCACCGGGTCCGTGATCTCGTTGCCGTCGGAGTTGGCATCCACGCCGGGGCTGGCGTACGCGCCCAGGTGCGAGTGGGTGTCGATGATCCCGGGGGTGACGTACTTGCCCGCGGCGTCGATCACCGCCACCCCGGCGGGCGCGTCCACGGTGGAGCCCACGGCGACGATCTTCCCGTCGGCCATGAGGACTTGCCCGTTGGGGATCACCTGCCCCGCGGCGGTCATCACCGTGGCCCCGCGGATCAGCGTGGGGCGCGACGGGAAGGGGACGTAGGTGGAGGGGAACGGGGCCGGGACGGCCGGGGCCTGCGACGCGGAGGCGGGGGCAGGCGACGACGCCGGCCTCCCGCCCTGCGCGCACCCGGCGGCCGCGGCCGCGAGCACGAGCGCGGACAGCGCACGCTTCATGGATGACTCCTGTGGCGAGGGAGACGCACGGTGCGGCCGGACCGCCCCCGGGGGCGGCGCCGGCCTTTCCTGTCTGCTGAGGGCGTGGGATTGTACGGCGCCCCCGCGGCGCGGGTCAAGTGCGAACGTCCGTCCGGCGGCCGGGGGTGTCCCCCCGCCGCGCGCCGCGCGTCCACGGGAGGGGACGGTGCGGGGCGGGCGCGGACGCGGAAACACGTGATTCTGCGCGATCTCCCTGCGATTCCGCCACTTGGCACCGGAGTTGCCCTTCCGTGCCGCCACACCCGCATGGCTGTACCCTACAGGAGGACTCCCACGATGCGTATGCGAAGCCTGCAGCTTTCCCTGATGGTGGCGCTCGCCGCCGCCCTGGCCGCGAGCCCGGCGGACGCCCAGGGCAAGGGAAAGAACAAGAACGACAACCGCGGGCGGACCGAGCAGGCCCGCTTCCGCGACGACGACCGCCGCGACGACGACCGCCGCTGGGACGACGACGACGTCCGCCTGGAGCGCCGCAGGCAGGTTCCTCCCGGGTGGTGCCGCGGCAAGGGCAACCCCCACAACACGCGCGAGAACTGCGGCTACGACCGCCGCCGCGACGACCGCCGCCGTGACGACCGCCGGTATGAGGATCGCCGGTACGAGGATCGGCGCTACGACAGCCGCACCGGCCGCTACGACACCCGCGGCGGCTCGTACGAGCAGGCGCACCAGGCCTTCCACCGCGACCACGACCGCGTCTGCCGGGAGCGCGCCTCGCAGCGTCCGTTCGATCCGCGCTGGCAGCTTCAGGTGCGCAACGAGTGCAAGGTGGAGCACGACCGGTTCCACGCGAGCACCGGCACCAGGCATTGATTTCCTGATCCGAACGGGGTTTGGGCGTGACCCCGGCTGGCGCCGGGGTCGGGCTTCGGCTCCGTAAGGCAGCAAACAACGCTGCCTAACGGAGTCGAGCCCCGGCGGAAACTGCCCCGCCGGGTCTCGCCCCTTCGGGCCGAAATCCCTCACGCGGCTCCGACGCGGCGGCGGGATCCAGCAGGAATGCGGCGTACGAGACTGCGCCCCCACC
>JBEVLE010000352.1:0-3134 GCA_040509335.1 Longimicrobiaceae bacterium
GGGGGAGGGAGCCTGGGGGGCTGCCTCCCCCCGCTCGCTCGCGCGGGTGCGGCGATGACGGAGCCGGTGCTGATCGGCGTGGGCTCCAACCTGGACGACCCGGTGGAGCGCCTGGCGGAGGCGGTGCGCCGCCTGGAGGGCGCGGTGGAGGTGCTCGCCGCGTCGTCGGTGTACCGCTCGGAGCCGGTGGGCTTCCGCGAGCAGCCGGACTTCTACAACCTGGTGGTCCGGGGGCGCAGTGCGCTGGAGCCACACGTTCTGCTGGCGCGCCTGCACGCGGTGGAGGAGGCCATGGGCCGCCGGCGCACCTTCGCGAACGCTCCGCGCGTCATCGACCTGGACCTGCTGGCCTGCGGCGGGGTGGTGCTGGACGGGCCCCATCTGACGCTGCCGCATCCCCGCATGGCGGAGCGGGCGTTCGTGCTGGTGCCGCTGGCCGAGGTGGCGCCGGGGTGGCGGCACCCGCGCGCGGGGCGAACGGCTCGGGAGTTGCTTGAAGGAGCGGGTACGCTGGAGCGCATCGAGCGGTGGGGCGAGCTCCCCGCCGGCGCCTCCGGCCCGCCGGTCCCCTGAGGGCCGCACCCAAGTCCCTCGCAGAGGCCGAATGGCACCGACGCCCGGGGAGTACACGGTAGGTGTGGAGGAGGAGTACCAGCTCGTCGACCGGGAAAGCGGCGAGCTGAAGAGCCGCGCCCGCTCGGTGATCGCGCTGGACTGGAGCGGCGACATCAAGCCGGAGATGCAGGAGAACACCGTGGAGGTGGAGACCCGCATCTGCCCCGACACCGGGTGCGTGCGCGACGAGCTGGCGCGGCTGCGGCTGCAGGCGGCCGTCGCGGCGGAGGCGCGCGGGCTGCGCGTGGTGGCGGCGGGGACGCACCCCTTCAGCGGGTGGGAGGACCAGCGGTTCACCCCCGGCGAGGTGTACGCCAGCATCCGCGAGGAGTACCGGCGCCTGGCCGAGACGCAGAACATCTTCGGGATGCACGTGCACGTGTCGGTGCCGGAGGGGGTGGACCGGGTGCGGGTGATGAACGCGGCGCGCCTCTTCCTCCCCCACCTCCTGGCGCTGACCGCCAGCTCCCCGTTATACCTAGGGGAGGACTCAGGCTACGCCTCGTACCGCTCCATCCTGTGGCGCCGGTGGCCGCGCTCGGGCGCGCCCCCCCGCCTGGAGGACGCGGCGGAGTACCGGCGGCTGGTGGAGCTGCTGACGGAGACCGGGTGCATCGACGCGCCGGGGCGGGTCTACTGGGAGATCCGCCCGCACCACGTCTACCCCACGCTGGAGTACCGCGTGGCGGACGTGACGCCGCGCCTGGAGGACGCGGTGACCGCGGCCGCGCTGGCCCGCGCGGTGACCGCCGGGGTAGTGGAGGGCGTGCTGCGCGAGCCCGACCTCCCGGAGGCGCTGGTGGGCCCGCTGCTGCGCGAGAACGCCTGGCGGGCCTCGCGCGACGGGGTGGGCGCGGAGCTGCTGGAGATGGAGGGCGACCGGGTTGCGGTGGTCCCCGCGCGGGAGGCGCTGCTCCGGCTGGCGGAGCGGCTGGCCCCCATCGCGGAGCGCCTGGGCGACGGCGAGCTGCTCGCCGGGCTCCCCGGGGTGCTGGAGCGGGGCGACGCGGCTGCGCGGATCCGTGCGCGCGCGGCGGAGGTGGGCGGCGACCTGCGCGAGGTGGTTCGCTGGCTGGCGGACGAAACGGTGCTCGGGGTGGGGCTGGACCGGCGCACGGAGCAGAGGGAGGCCTTGGTCGAATGAAGAGCATGCATCGCATCCGGGTGGCCGCCACGCCGGCGGCCGCTGAGCCCGCGGGCGGCGGCAACGTCGCCGTGAACGGCAACGGCGGCGGGACGGCCGGCGGCGGAGGCGCCCCCGCGAGCGGGTACGAGATCCTGATCGGCTCGGGGCTGCTGGCCTCGGTCCCCTCGATCGTTTCCCGCTGCGCGCCGGCGTACCGCTACGCGGTGATCACCGACCACCACGTGGCCGAGCTGTACGCGCTGCGCATGGCGCGCGCCCTCCACGCCGCCGGGCACCGGGTGGAAACCTTCGCCTTCCCCGCCGGCGAGGCGCAGAAGACGCGCGAGACCTGGGCCGAGATCACCGACGCCATGCTGGAAACGGGGATCGGGCGGGACTCGGCGGTGGTGGCGTTCGGCGGCGGCGTGGCGGGCGACCTGGGCGGCTTCGTGGCGGCCACGTACATGCGCGGCCTCCCCTTCGTCCAGGTGCCCACCAGCCTGCTGGCGATGATCGACGCGTCGGTGGGCGGCAAGGTGGGGGTGGACACCCCGGGGGGAAAGAACCTTGTGGGTGCCTTCCACCGGCCGTGCGCGGTGATCGTGGACCCCGACCTGCTGCGCACGCTCCCGCCCGAGCACCTGCGCGCCGGGCTCGCCGAGGCGGTCAAGCACGGCGCCATCGCCGACCGCGAGTACCTGGAGTGGATCGAGGAGTCGGCGGACGCGCTGCTGGCCGGCGACCCGGAGGCGCTGTCGCGGCTCATCGTGCGCTCGGTGGAGATCAAGGCCGAGATGGTGATGCGCGACGAGCACGAGACCGGCCCGCGCAAGCTCCTCAACTTCGGGCACACGGTGGGGCACGCGGTGGAGGCGCTTTCCGGCTACACGCTGCTGCACGGCGAGGCGGTGTCCATCGGGATGGTGGCGGAAACGCGCATCGCGGAGCGCATGGGGGTGGCGGGGAAGGGGACCACGGAGCGCCTGCGCCGGGTGCTGTCGCGGCTTGGGCTCCCCACCGCCATGCCCATGACCTGGAGCGCCGAGGAGGTGGTGTCGCGCACGCGGGTAGACAAGAAGGCGCGCGGCGACCGGGTCGAGTACGCGCTGATCTGCGCCCCGGGGGTGCCGGCGCAGGGGATCGACGGGCGCTGGGGGTACGTGGTGGCCGACGAGATCGCCAAGGGGGCTCTCGGCATCGGGGCGGGGGCGGGGGTTTGATGTCGCGCTTCGTCTAGGTTCGGCGGGCCGCTACGGAGCCGGACGATACTGCCGTCCGTCTCCTCCGCGGGCTCCGGGAACCCCGCCAAACTGCCGGCGGGTTTCCCTGCGCCGGAGGGAGCCTCGCCAAACTGCCGGCGAGTCTCCCTCCGTCAAAAGATCCTATGGGTACT
>JBEVLE010000353.1:0-4749 GCA_040509335.1 Longimicrobiaceae bacterium
ATTCTGGGGGAGGGCTTTCTATGCTTCGGATTTGTCGTGTCGTGCCCCCCCTCTCCCCTTGTGGGAGAGGGGGCCGGGGGGTGAGGGGTCTGCCACGCGTGGATCCCGCCTCCGCGAAGCCGTTCTCCCCTCCCCCTTGCGGGGAGGGGTCGGGGGAGGGGGTCCGCCGTTGCCGTTGCAGGCTGTTCCCTGTCCCCTACCGCGCCCCGGAGATGCGCAGCAGGGCGGCGTCCACGACGCGGTCGGCGTCGCGGGCGCTGCGGGTGTGGTGGTTGAGCAGGATGGAGAACACCAGCGGCTTGCCGTCCGGGCCGGGGACGTAGCCGGACAGGGCACGCACGCCGGAAAGGGTGCCGGTCTTGGCGTGCAGGCGCCCTTCCAGCGGGGTTCCGCGGAAGCGCGAGGCCAGCGTGCCGTCCACCCCGCCCACGGGGAGGGCGGCGTACCAGGCGTCCCAGTGGGGGCTCGTCATCATGTGCTCCAGCACCGCGGCGAGGAGCTCGGGCGCAACCAGGTTGTAGCGCGACAGGCCGGAGCCGTCCGCCTGCGCCAGCGCCCCCGCCGGGAGCCCGCGCGCGCGGAACAGGCTGTCGATGGCCGCGGCGCCCGCGGCGGCGGTGCCCTCGCCGCGCAGCTCGCGGCCCAGCGTCTTGAGGAGGATCTCGCCGTACTGGTTCTGGCTGGGCTTCAGGAAGGCGGCCAGCACCTCGCGCAGCGGCGGCGAGGCGTGCACGAAGAGCGGCGCGGCGCCCTCGCCGCGCTCGGCCGCCGGCAGGGCGTCGGCGTCGGCGGCGGGGCCCTGCACCTCGATCCCCGCATCGCGCAGCGTTTCCCGCAGCACGGTGGCGAAGTACAGCGTGTTGTCGCGCACCGCCACCTCCTCGCTCACCCCCGCGGTGTCCAGCGGCACCGTCCCCGAGACCACGATGCCGGTGCCGATCGCGGCGCGGGCGGCCCGCACGCGCGGGGGCGTCCCCGCGGGGCCGGTGACCACCCGGTTGTCCACGGGGACGTAGCCGGTGGGCGGGGACAGCGTCACCCGCGCGGGCTCGCCGGCGCGCGCGCCGGGCGCCACGCGCACCCCCACCACCCCCTCGTTGAGTTCCAGCCCGCCCACCTCGGCGGAGTAGCCGGCGTCCAGGTCGTCCCACGCCCAGCCGCGCCCCAGCGGCTCGTCGTCGAACACGTCGTCGTCGCCCACCACGCGGCCGGCCACGCGGGTGACGCCGCGGGCGCGCAGCGAGTCGGCCCAGGCGCGGAACACCGAGCGCGCGTCGCCGCCCTGGAGCCGGGCGGAAAGGGTGGGGTCGCCGCCGCCGCGCACCACCAGGTCGCCGCGCAGCGTCCCGCCCTGCACCGGCCCGGCGGCGGCCACCGTGGTGCGGAAGCGCCAGTCGGGCCCCAGCGCTTCCAGCGCGGCGGCCCCGGTCACCACCTTCATGTTGGAGGCGGGGACCAGCATGCGCTCCGCGCCGCGCCGGTACAGCGTCGCCCCCGTGGCCGGGTCGCGCACGAGCACGCCCCAGGTGGCCCGGCGGAAGGCGGTGTCGGCGAACACGGAGTCCAGCGCGGCGGCGAGCGGGGCCACCGCAGGGGCGGGGGAGGGGGCGGCCCGCACCGCGGGGGTGCACCCCGCCGCGGCCAGGAGGAGCGGGAGGAGCAGGCGTCTCACGGGCGTGGGCATCGGCTCTGCGGGTTTGGGGTGGGCCGTCAAGCTACCGTGCGCTCCAGGGGCGGGCCAGCCTGGCCTCCAGCCCCACCCGCACCGCGGGCCACTCGTCGTCCAGGATGCTGAAGTACACGGTGTCGCGCATGCGCCCCTCCTGGGAGCGCATGTGCTTTCGCAGGACCCCCTCCTGGGTGGCCCCCACGCGCAGGATGGCGGCGCGCGACCGCGTATTGAGCGCGTCGGTCTTGAGCTCCACGCGCGCGCACCCCAGCGTCTCGAAGGCGTGGCGGAGCATGAGGTACTTGGCCTCGGTGTTGGCGGGGGTGCGCTGCCAGGGGCGCGCCACCCACGTCCACCCGATCTCCACCCGCCCGTCCGCCGGGCTCGCGCTGCCGAAGCGGGTGCTGCCGATGGCGCGCCCGCTCGCCGCGTCCACGGTGGCGAAGGGGAGCGAGCGCCCCTCGTCGCGCTCGCGCAGCGCGGTCTCCACGTAGGCGCGCATCTCCCCGGGGGTGCGGATCGCCGTGAGCGTCCAGCGCCACAGCTCCGGGTCCATCCCCACCTCGCAGAGCGCGGGGACGTGCTCCAGCGAAAGCGGCTCCAGGCGCACGTGGCGCCCGGCCAGGGTGACGGCTTCCAGCATCGCGATCCTCCGGGGCGGGTTGGCGGTGGGGTGAGTCTACACCGCCCGCGCCCGCCGCTCAAGCCGCGTCAGGGGCGCGGCACCTCGCTCATCAGCGCGAACAGGTTGTCCTCGCTGTCGCGCAGGAAGGCCATCCACAGGTCGTGGTCGGGCATGGGGGCGAGCAGGTGCGGCTCGCCGCCCTCGCTCTCCACCCGCGCCCCGGCCGCCACCAGCGCCCCGAACGACGCGCGGATGTCCACGACGCGGTAGTACAGGATGGACGCCGGGTGGTCGAACTCCGGCTTCTCGGCCGTGCCCAGCATCAGCCGGGTCGCGCCGCACCGGAAGAACGCCGCCCCGGGGATGCGGAACAGGAACGGCATCCCCAGCACGTCGCGGTAGAAGCCGACCGCGCGGTCCAGGTCCCGGACGTTCACCGCGATCTGGCCGACGCCCTGGATCCCGGCGGTTTGGTTGATGGGGGTCATGGGAGAGGGGGCAACTGCTGGATGTTGAGAACGGGCAAGCACTTGTGTGAGGGATTTCGGCCCGACGGGGCGAGCCCCGGGGGGGCGGTTTCCGCCGGGTCTCGACTCCGTTAGCGAGCGTTGTTTGCTCGCTTACGGAGCCGAAGCCCGACCCCGGCGCCAGCCGGGGCACGCCCGAACCTGTCGTATAGCCGTTCAACCGGATCCGGCCCTGGCGCCGCATATGCGTGCGTACTCCCGGCAACCCGCGCCCAGGAGTTCGGCACCATGACACCCGGCTCCCACGTCCCGCTTCCCGTCCGGAACCCGGCCCGCCCGACGCCCATCCCCATCTCCCGCCGGACCCGGACGATCCTCCTGGTCGCGGCGGCGGTGGCGGGGATCCTCCTGCTGCGGGCGGCTCCCAGCCTGCTGACCCTGCTGCTCGGCGGGGGGGCACTCGCGCTCCTCCTTTCCTTTCCGGTGCGCGCCCTGTCCCACGTGGTGCCGCGGAAGGTGGCGATCCTCGCCTCGCTGGCGCTGCTCGCCGGCCTCCTGGTGCTCGCCGTGGCGGTGGTCGTGCCGGTGCTCGCCGAGCAGCTGAGCGCGCTGGTCACGGCGCTCCCCGCCCTCGCGGTGCAGATCGACGCGCGGCTGCCGTCGCTGCTGGCCCCGCTCGCCGAGCGCGGCCTCCTGCCGGGGACGCCCGAGGAGTTCGTCACCAACCTGGAGCGCCAGCTCCTGGAGTTCGTCCAGGCGCTGGGAAGGCGGATCCTGGGCGGCCTGGGCGGCGTGGTCAGCAGCGCCTTCGGCACGGCGGTGACCATCTTCGGGATGATCTTCATCGCCGTGTACCTGGTCGCCGACGCGCGGGTGCTGCACGCGCGGTTCCTGCGCGCCGTGCCGCGCCGCTACCGCCGCGACGCCGGCGAGCTGTGGAACGCCTTCGGCTTCACCCTGTCGCGCTACCTGGGCGGGCTGGGCCTTTCGCTCGCCATCCAGGGGGTGTTCTCGGCCCTCGCGCTGTACCTGCTGGGGGTGCCGTACCCGCTCCTCCTGGGCGCGTGGGTCTCGGTCACCGCCCTGCTCCCGTACGTGGGCGCGTGGATCGGGGCCGTGCCGGCGGTGCTCCTCGCCCTGTCCGTGTCCCCCGGGACGGCGCTCCTCACCGCCCTGCTCTTCCTGGTGATCCAGCAGCTCGAGGGCAACGTGCTGACGCCGCGCATCCAGAGCCAGGCCGTGCGCGTGCACCCCATCCTGGTCTTCCTGGCCGTGGTCGCCGGGGGCGAGCTGGCGGGGATCCCCGGCGTCGTCTTCGCGGTCCCGGCGCTCGCCGTGGCGCGCGTGCTGTGGGACTTCTTCGGGGCGCGCGTCCGCACGGGGGACGCCGCGTGGAGCGCGCGGCGGGAGCGGGGGCCGCTGGTGATCGGGAGCTCGCGCGCCGCGGAGGGCGGCGCGGATCCCGGGCTCCCGTAGGGGGACGGGAGATGGCGACGATCCGGCAGCCGCCGCGTGCGGCGGAGGGGGCGGCGGAGCCGTACCGGCAGAGCGCGGACGAGGTGGCGGCCGCGCTCGGCACCGACGCCTGCTTCGTCTACCTCTACGACGAGCGGGCGGACGAGCTCGTCCTGCGTGCGACACACGGAACGCGGATCGAGGACGCCACCAGCGCGCCGCGCATGCGGAGCGGGGTCGGCATCACCGGTGTGGCCGCGGCGGAGCGACGTCCGATCATGCTTCCCGCCGGGGCGCACCTCGACCCCCGCTTCAAGGCGTTCCCGAACCTGCGGGAGGACGAGTACGAGTCGATCCTGGCGGTGCCGATCCTCGCGAGAGACGTTCTCGAGGGGGCGCTCAACGTCCGCACACGCGAGCCGCGGGACTTCACTGAGGCGGAGATCGGCCTGCTCACGTCGATCGCCTCCCAGGTGGGCCAATCGATCGAGCACGCGAAGCTCTACGCGCAGGCGCGGCGACGCGTGCAGGAG
>JBEVLE010000354.1:0-2897 GCA_040509335.1 Longimicrobiaceae bacterium
GGCGTGCCCGTTTCAGGCCGGCGTCCTTCCGCCGGCCGAAGGTGCGACGTACTTTGTACAAGCTGTCCCCGTGTTCGCTCCTCCCGTCCGGACCGCCATGCGTACTCACCCCGATGAAGCGAGAGCCCGGCACCTGGAGGAACTGCTCCAGCTGACCGAGGAGCGCTTCCTCGCCACCTTCGAGCTGGCCCCGGTCGGGATCGCGCACCTGGCACCCGACGGGCGCTGGCTCCGTGTCAACCAGCGCCTGTGCTCCATACTGGGGTACAGCTGCGAGGAGCTCCTGGAGCTTCGCTTCCAGGAGCTGACGCACCCGGAAGACCTGGCGGCGGACCTCGACCAGGCCCTGCGCACGGTGGCGGGCGAACAGGCCAGCTACACCATCGAGAAGCGCTACGTGCGGAAGGACGGCTCCAGCGTCTGGGCCAACGTCCGCATCACGCTGGTGCGGGAGAAGCGGTCGGAGAAGCCCCTCTTCTTCGTCGCGGTGGTGGACGACGTCACGGACCGGCGGCGGGCCGAGCAGGCGCTGCTGCGCCACGCCACGGAGCTGCGGACCCTGCTCGACCGTCTCCCGGACGTGGTCGCCCGGTTCGACCTGGAAGGGCGCCACCTGTACGTGAACCCGGCGGTGGAGCGGGCGACCGGCCGGGCGGCCGCGGAGTTCCTGGGCCGGACCAACCGCGAGCTCGGCATGGTGGAGCACCTCGCCGAGCAGTGGGAGGAGGCGCAGCGAGCGGCGATCCGGAGCGACGAGGTGCAGGAGCTCCACTTCGTTTTCCCGTCGCCGGACGGTGAGCGGCGCTTCTGGAGCTTCCTCGTCCCCGAGCACGACGAGGAGGGGCGGATCGTGGGGCTGCTGAGCGTGGCGCGCGACGTGACGGGCGCGGGCGTTCCGCACCTGCCGCCCGATGGCATCGTCCTTCCCCCGGCGCTCGGGGAGGGCGAGGCCGCCTTCCGGGCCCTCTTCCAGCACGCGGCGGTGGGGATCGCGGAGGTGGGGACGGACGGGCGGTGCCTGCGGGCGAACGATCGCTTCTGCGACATCGTGGGCTATCCGCCGGACGAGCTGCGCGGGGTGAGCTTTCACCAGGTGACCCACCCCGACGATCTCGCGGCGGACGCCCTGCAGGTGGAGCGGATGCTCGCCGGGGAGATCGACAGCTATTCGATGGAAAAGCGGTACGTGGGCAAGGACGGCCGGACGACCTGGGCGGAGCTGACCGTGTCCCTGGTCCGCGACGCGGCCGGACGGCCGTGGCGCTTCGTCGCGGTCGTCGAGGACCTCCGCGGGCGAAAGCTGGCCGAAAGCCGCCTCGCCGAGAGTGAAGCGCGCTTCCGCTTCCTCGCCGAGATGATCCCGCACCTCGTGTGGAGCGCTCGGGCGGACGGCGGGCTGGACTACTTCAACCGGCGCTGGCTCGAATACACGGGGCAGACCCGCGACGAAGCGCACGCGTCCCGGTGGGGCGGGGTACTGCACCCGGAGGACCGGGAGCACACGCTCGGCAGCTGGCGCAACTCGCTCCGGACGGTGGAGCCCCTGTCCGTGGAGTGCCGTCTCCGGCGCCACGACGGGGAATACCGCTGGCACCTGTGGCTGGCGCTTCCGCTCCGCGACGGGAGCGGGGCGGTCGAGCGCTGGTTCGGCACCTGCACCGACATCCAGCTCCAGAAGGACGCGGAGCAGGCGCGGAGGGAAAGCGAGGAGCGGCTGCAGGCAGCGCTCGACGCCTCCGCCACGGGGACGTTTCGCTGGAGCATACGGAGCGGCGCGCTCGACTGGGACGCGGCGCTGGACCGCCTCTTCGGTCTCCCGTCGTCCGACACCCCCCGGACGGTCGAAGGCTTTCTCGCGCGCGTCCACCCCGGGGACCGGCCCCGGGTCGTCGAAGCCGTGGCGCGCTGCGCCTCCCACGGCGTCGACTTCCACGAGGAGTTCCGCGTGGTGTGGCCGGACGGCTCGGTACGCTGGCTGCTCGACAAAGGGCGCACGTACCTGGACGCGGAGGGAAGGCCGCTGTACATGACCGGGGCCTGCGTGGACATCACCGAGCGCAAGGCGGTGGAGGCGGAGCGCGAGAAGCTGCTCGCCGCGGCACAGGCCGCCAACCGGTTCAAGAGCGAGTTCCTCGCCAACATGAGCCACGAGATCCGCACGCCCATCAACGCGGTGCTGGGCTACGCGGACCTCCTGGAGCTGGGAATCGGCGGCTCGCTGGAAGCCGGCCAGCTGGAGCGCGTGCGGCGGATCCAGGGAAGCGGCAGGCACCTGCTCGCCCTGGTCAACGACGTCCTCGACCTGGCCAAGGTAGAGGCCGGTGAGATGCACGTGCTGCGGGAGGAGGTGGCGGTGCACCGCGTGGCGCTCGACGCCCTGGAGATCACCGATTCGCTTCTCGCGAAGCGCGGGGTCGTCCTGTTCGACGAGACCGGCGGCTGCGCGGACGGGCGCGTGTGGGGGGACCCGGGCCGGATCCGCCAGATCCTCGTCAACCTGCTGTCCAACGCCTGCAAGTTCTCGGAGCCGGGCGGCAGCATCCACGTCCGCTGCCGCGCGCAGCCGGGCACGCCGCAGGGTGTCGATTCCACCTGGCCGGGCCCCTGGGTGGCCCTCGAGGTGGAAGACGGCGGGATCGGCATCTCCCCGGAGATGCAGGAGCTGATCTTCGCGCCGTTCGTCCAGGACGTCGGCGGCCGCGACCGCGGTGGCGGAACGGGGCTGGGCCTGAGCATCAGCCGCATGCTCGCAAGCATGATGGAGGGTGCCCTGACCGTGCGCAGCACCCCCGGCGAGGGGGCTTGCTTCACCCTCTGGCTCCCCGCGTCCACGTCCCGGTAAGCCGCCGCACCTCGCCACGACCACCCGACGACGCCCCCGCCCCCCGGCGGGGGCG
>JBEVLE010000355.1:0-4842 GCA_040509335.1 Longimicrobiaceae bacterium
CGCGGCCGCGCCGCCGCGCGCCTCCCGGTCCCCCCCGCACCCCGCCGCCAGCGCCAGCGCCAGCGCCGGCACCGCCCACCACCTGGGTCTCAGCATGGGGCCCTCCTTCGCCTGGTGTCCCGGGCGCAGCGCCCGGTCAGCCGCCGCCGTTGACCTTGGCGACGATGAACGGCGTCTCGTGCAGTTCCAGCTCGTCCGCGGTGACCACGAACTTGTAGATCCCCGGCTGCCCGAACTGCACCCCCACCAGGGTGAAGATCTGGTTGGCGGTGGAGAATTCGCCGGGGCCCACGCCGGGCGCCACGATCTCGCCGTTGGCCTCGAAGATCACCCCGCCGTCCTCGTCCATCAGCCGCACGCGCACCGCGAACGTCTGCCCCGCGTCCGCGAACTCGGCGTGCACGCGGAAGGCGAACACCATCTTGGGGTGCACCGTCGGGAAGGTGCCCGCGGCGATCCGGTCGAAGATCCCCAGGACGTTGAGCTTGCCGTCCTGCGAGATGTTCGCCTCGTCCGCGAGAAAGGCCACGGGTATCTTCAAGTCCGTCTCCTGGAGCGTTCGGGAAAGTGGGCGCGGTCGGCGCGCCCGCACGGCTCGCGAAAATCGCACCACGGTCCCGGAATTGCTACTCCGCGCGGCGCCCGCTTTGTCCCGGACGCCGCCGCCCGCTATCTTGCCCCGCCCGCGGCGGAGCGCCCGCCACGACGCGAACCCGCTCACCCCCAGGGGAGATGTCCGCACCCGAGCAGCCCAACCCCACGCTCAACCGCAACACGCGCATGGGCGCCGCCACCGAGGACGAGCGGCTCCTGGAGTCGCCGGCGACCTCGCCGGCCCCGGCCGCGGACTTCCTGCACTCGGACCCGTGGCGCGTGTTCCGCATCATGGGCGAGTTCGTGGAGGGGTTCGACACCCTGGCGAACGTGGGCCGCGCGGTGACCATCTTCGGCTCGGCGCGGGTCAAGCCCGACGACCCGCAGTACGCCGCCGCCGAGACCACGGCGCGCCTGCTGGGCGACGCGGGCTTCTCGGTGATCACCGGCGGCGGGCCGGGGATCATGGAGGCCGCCAACCGGGGGGCGCGCGCGGGCGGCGCCCTGTCCATCGGGTGCAACATCGAGCTCCCCTTCGAGCAGGGGATCAACGCGTACGTGGACGTGGCCATCAACTTCCGCTACTTCTTCGTCCGCAAGACGATGTTCGTGAAGTACGCGGAAGCGTTCGTCATCTTCCCCGGCGGCTTCGGGACGATGGACGAGCTGTTCGAGGCGCTGACGCTGATCCAGACCGGCAAGGTCCGCGACTTCCCGGTGATCCTCTTCGGCTCCGCCTACTGGCAGGGGCTGCTGGACTGGCTGCGCGGCACCATGCTGGCCGAGCGGAAGATCTCCGCCGCCGACCTGGACCTCGTGGTGGTCACCGACTCGCCCGAGGAGACCGTGCGCGTCATCCGGGAGCGCTGCCGCAAGCCCGTCGCCCCGCGCGGCGCCAGCCAGACTCCGGAGCCACCCCCGGCGCGCCACGAGGTCGTCCGCCCGGAGAAGGCGGACGCGCAGTGAAGGAGAGGGAACAGGGAATAGGGAACAGGGAACAGCCAGCAACGACCGCGACGGCTCGCTCGCACCGCGACCTCGTCGTCTGGCAGAAGGCGATGGAGATGACCGTGCAGGTGTATCAGCTCACGGCCTCCTTCCCTGCGACCGAGACCTACCGCCTCACCTCGCAGGTCACTCGTTCTGCGATGTCGGTCCCCGCGAACATCGCCGAGGGAAACGCCCGCGGGACTACCAGGGACTACGCGCACTTCGTCTCCATCGCCAAGGGCTCGCTGATGGAAACCGAAACGTTCCTTCTGCTCGCAGTGCGTCTGGGCTACCTCCCGGAGGAGAAATGCGCCCCGACTCTCGACCTGATCACGGAGGTCAGCAAGATGCTCACGACTCTCCGTAGCCGGCTGTTGTAGTGGCAGGCTGTTCCCTGTTCCCTATTCCCTGTTCCCTGTCATGGCACACAGCAAGTTCCTCAGCGGCAAGCGAATCGACCCGAAGCCCATCGGCCCCGGGATGTCCGTCACCGAGCTGGTGGAGGGAACGTTCCAGGCGTACAACGCGGCGCGGCTGCGCGAGGCGTGCCTGCTGCTCACGAAGAAGATGCTGGACGAGGACGTCACCATCGGGCTGACGATGACGGGCGCGCTGACGCCGGCCGGGCTGGGGATGAGCGCGGTGATCCCGCTGATCGAGGCCGGGTTCGTGGACTGGATCATCTCCACCGGCGCCAACCTGTACCACGACACCCACTTCGGGATCGGGCTGGAGCTGCGGCAGGGGAACCCGCACGTGTCGGACGTGACGCTGCGCGACGAGGAGGTGGTCCGCATCTACGACATCTTCTTCGACTACTCGGTGCTGCTGGACACCGACGCCTTCTTCCGGCAGATCATCGCCGCGGAGGAGTTCCAGCGGCCCATGTCCACGGCGGAGTTCCACTACCTGTGCGGGCGGTACGTGGCCGCGCGCGAGGCGGAGCTGGGGATCGGGCGCAAGTCGCTGCTGGCGGCGGCGTACGAGCACGCGGTGCCCATCTACACCTCGTCCCCGGGCGACTCGTCCATCGGGATGAACGTGGCGGCCAAGGCGCTTCAGGGGAACCGGCTGATGTTCGACGTCAACGCGGACGTCAACGAGACGGCGGCGATCGTGCTGGACGCCAAGCGCAGCGGCGGCAAGAGCGCCATCTGGATCCTGGGCGGCGGCTCGCCCAAGAACTTCGCGCTGCAGACGGAGCCGCAGATCCAGGAGGTGATGGGGATCGACGAGCGGGGGCACGACTACTTCCTCCAGGTCACCGACGCGCGCCCGGACACCGGCGGCCTTTCCGGCGCCACCCCGGCGGAGGCGGTGAGCTGGGGCAAGGTGGACCCGGACCGCCTCCCGGACGCGGTGGTCTGCTACCTGGACAGCACCGTGGCGCTCCCCATCCTGGCGGCGTACGCGCTGGACAACCACGCGCCGCGCCCCACCCGCCGCCTCTTCGACCGGCGCGACGAGATGATGGCGCGCATCCGCGAGGAGTACGAAAAGTCGGAGCGCAACGAGGCCACGCGCGAGGCCGCGCGCGACCACGCCGTGCACGAGGGCGGCATGCTGGACCGCGACCGGTAGGACGGATCACGGCGGTGCGGGTTGTATCGCCTCTGCTGTACCGCTATCTTGTATGACAACGTCATACAAGGGAGGACGATCATGGGTGCCGTCACCATCCGCCTCGACGACGAACTGGAGCGCCGGCTGGAGCAGGTCTGTGAGCGCGCGGGGCTGACCCGCAGCGACATCATGCGCGAGGCATTGCGCCGCCAGCTCGCGCTCATGCAGTTCGAGCAGATGCGCGAGCGCGTGATGCCGTTTGCGGAGGCGCAAGGGTACCTGGTGGACGACGACGTGTTCCGCGAGGTGTCTTGAGGGTCTTCCTCGACACCAACGTGCTGGTCAGCGCCTACGCGACACGCGGTCTCTGCGCGGACGTGCTCCGCCTGGTGCTGACCAGGCACGAGCTGGTGACAGCGGAGGTGGTGCTGGGCGAGCTGGACCGCATCCTGCGCGGCAAGATGCGGCTGCCCGCTGACGTGGTGCAGGAGATCATCGCCTACCTGCGTCAATACCCGGTAGAGTCGAGGCCGGAGCGAACCGGGAAGATCTCCGTGCGCGACGCGGACGACGCCTGGGTGCTGGCTTCTGCGATCCAGGTAGGGGCGGAGGTGCTGGTGACGGGGGACAGGGACCTTCTCGATGTCGCCGTACAGGTGGAGGAGCTCCGCATCATGGATCCACGCGGATTCTGGGAGCTGCACCGCTCCGCGTAGGCACACCTGACCGCGAACCGGCAGGACATACCCGAACAACGGAGACGGAGAATATGGCGCGACGACCGAACTATGGCTTCGAGAAGCGGCAGAAGGAGCTCGAGAAGCAGAAGAAGAAGGACGAGAAGGCGGAGAAGAAGCGCCTGAGGAAGGAGGCCGGCACCGACGAGTACGGCAACTCGCTGTACGTCGACCCGGACGAGGCCGTGATGGAGGAGGAGAGCGAGGAGGAGGGCGAGGGCGAGGAAGGGGCCGAGGGCGGCGATCGGGACGACGACACGGCCGCGGGCTGAGGGCGGTCGTGGACGCGAGCGCCACGTCCTCCGGGACCGTGCTGGACCCCGCCCTGCGCGAGCGGCTGGAGTCGCTGTGCGAGGAGGGCCGCGAGATGTGGGACCGGTTCGACCACGAGGTCCGCAGCAAGGACTTCCACCCCTTCGTGGCCGCCGACTACGACCGCGTGCTGGACGCGCTGCTGAAGATGCGCGGCCCCGGGCTGCGCTTCCTGGAGTGGGGCTCGGCGACGGGCGTCATCACCATCATGGCCGACCTGCTGGGCTTCGAGGCGTACGGGATCGAGCTGGACCCGGAGCTGGTGGACACGGCCCGCGCCCTGGCCGCCCGCTACGGCTCTGAGGCCCGCTTCGTGGCGGGGAGCTTCATCCCCGCCGGCTACCGCTACCGCCCCAGCGGCGGCGACGGCCGCCTGGGCACCATCGGCGACGGCAGCTCGGCGTACCCGGCGCTGATGCACCCGCTGGAGGACTTCGACGTGGTGTACGCCTTTCCCTGGCACGGCGAGGAGCCGATGATGGTGGACCTGATGCGCGCCTACGGCGGCCGCGGCGCGCGCCTGCTCCTGCACGGCGTCGCCGACGGGGTGCAGGTGTACCGCGACGGCAAAGCGGTGAGCTGACGGGACGCAGTGCGAAAGTGCGTAACGACAAGGCGCCCCCGCCGGGATCTCCCGGCGGGGGCG
>JBEVLE010000356.1:0-4858 GCA_040509335.1 Longimicrobiaceae bacterium
ACCGCGAGATCGGTGGGGGCGCCGTTTGCCGTCGTGAGCCAGGCACTGCGGGACGCCGAGGTCAGGCACGCAGTCGCGTGAGGGATTTCGGCCCGAAGGGGCGAGACCGCGCGGCTGTTTGCGCGGTCTCGACTCCGTTACGCACAGTTTTATCGTGCGTTACGGAGCCGAAGCCCGACCCCGGCGCCAGCCGGGGGCACGCCCGAACCCGCCCTTGAAAGTCGTTCAGATGTGGATCGCGCGTCCCGCCACCGCGAGCGCGGCTTCCTTGACGGCTTCCGGGAGCGTCGGGTGCGCGTGCACCGAGCGGGCGATGTCCTCCGCCGAGCTCTCGAACTCGATGGCGAGCGCCGCCTCCGCGATCAGGTCCGAGGCGCGCGGACCCAGGATGTGCAGCCCCAGAAGCCGGTCCGTCCTGGCGTCCGCGATCACCTTCACCAGCCCGTCCGTTTCCGCCATGGCGCGGGCGCGGCCGTTGGCCGAGAAGGGGAACTTGCCCACGCGGTACTCGCGGCCGTCCGCCTTGGCCTCCTCCTCCGTCATCCCCACCGACGCGATCTCCGGCCAGGTGTAGACCACGTTGGCCACCGCGTCGTACTTCACGTGCCCGTGCTTGCCGGCGATGTTCTCCACCGCCGCCACCCCCTCCTCCTCCGCCTTGTGCGCCAGCATCCGCCCGCCGATGGCGTCGCCGATGGCGTACACGCTCCCCACGCCGGTGTGGTAGCGCGCGTCCACCCGGATCACGCCGCGGTCCATGGGGATCCCCACCTCCTCGTAGCCCATCCCCTGCGTGTAGGCACGGCGCCCCACGGACACCAGCACGTAGTCCGCCTCGATGGGCTCCGAGCCCTCCACCGCCACCGTCACCACGTCGCCCTTGCGCTCCGCGCCGGTGACGCGCGTGCCGGTGCGGATCTCGAAGCCCTGCTTGCGGAAGATGCGGTCCGCCTGGCGGACGATCTCCGCGTCCATCCCCGGGAGGATGGTGGGCGCCATCTCCAGCACCGTGACCTTTGCGCCCAGGCGGAGCCACACGCTCCCCAGCTCCAGGCCGATCACCCCGCCGCCCACCACCACCAGGTGCTTCGGGACTTCCGGGAGGGCGAGCGCGCCCGTGGAGTCCACGATGCGCTCGTGGTCGAACTTCAGGAAGGGGAGCTCCACCGGCACCGAGCCGCTCGCCAGCACCACGTGCTTCGCGCGCACGGTGCGCTTCCCCTCGGCCGTCTCCACCTCCAGCGTTTCCGGCGAGGTCAGCCGCCCGAAGCCGCGGATCCACTCCACCTTGTTCTTGCGGAACAGGAAGGCCACGCCGTCGGTGTTCGCCTTGACCACCGCCTGCTTGCGCGCGTGCATGGCCGCCACGTCGATCTCCGGGGCGCCCACGCGGATCCCGTGCGCCTCCGTCTTGTGGCGGATCTGGTCGAAGAGCTCGGTGCTGTCCAGGAGCGCCTTGGAGGGGATGCACCCTACCCGCACGCACGTCCCCCCCAGCGCGTCCTCCTTTTCGATGCACGCCGTCCTGAGCCCCAGCTGCGCCGCGCGGATGGCGGCCACGTAGCCGCCGGGCCCGCCGCCGAGCACCACCAGGTCGAAAACCAGTTCTTCAGCCATGTCCCGAGTTCTAGTTGGAGGGAACAGGTTACAGGGGACAGGGGACAGCCTGCAACGACCCGGGGACGGAGCCCTCGTGAAGTTGCAGGCTGTAACCTGTAACCTGTCCCCTGTAACCTGTTCGTCAGCCTTCCAGCAGCAGCGTCTCCGGGTCCTCCAGCATCTGCTTGATGGTCACCAGGAAGCGCACGGCCTCGCTGCCGTCCACGATGCGGTGGTCGTAGGTCAGCGCCACGAACATGATGGGGCGCACGACGATCTCGCCGTCCACCACCACCGGGCGCTCCACGATGTTGTGCATCCCCAGGATCCCCACCTGCGGGGGGTTGAGGATGGGCGTGGAAAGCATGGAGCCGAAGGTGCCGCCGTTGGTGATGGTGAAGGTGCCGCCCTGAAGCTCCTCCAGCGACAGCTTCCCCTCGCGGGCGCGCGTCCCCAGCTCGCCGATGGACTTTTCCAGCTCGGCGAAGCTCTTCTGGTCGGCGTCGCGCACCACGGGCACCACCAGCCCCTCCTCGGCGCCCACCGCGATGCCGATGTCGTAGTGCTGCTTGAGGACGATCTCGTCGCCCTGGATCTCGGCGTTGAGCCGCGGGAACTGCTTGAGCGCGCCGATCACCGCCTTGGTGAAGAACGACATGAAGCCCAGCTTCACGCCGTGCTTCTTGACGAAGGCGTCCTGCCGGCGCTTGCGCAGCTCCATCACCGCCTTGAGATCCACCTCGTTGAAGGTGGTCAGGCTGGCCGTGGTCTGCTGCGCCTCCACCAGCCGCCGCGCGATGGTCTGCCGGCGGCGCGACATGCGCTCGCGCGTCTGGCGACTCCCCGGCGCCGCGGCCGGCTGCGGGGCCGCGGGGCGGGCGGCCGGGGCCTGGGCCGTCTGCGCGGGCTGCTGCGGGGCCTGGGGCTCCGCGGCGGCCGGCGGCTGGGGCTGGGCGGCGCGCTGGCGGCCGGCCTCGATGAAGCGGAGCACGTCCTCCTTGGTGATCCGCCCGTTGGGGCCGCTCCCGCCCACCTCGGCCAGGTCCAGCCCGTGCTCCGCGGCCATGGCGCGCACCGCCGGGGAGGTCTGGGCCTCGCCCGCGGGGGCGGCGGCCACCGGCTGCTCCGCCGTGGGCTTTTCCTCGTAGCGCGCGGACGCGGTGAGCCCCGCCTGGTCCGCGGGAGTGGCCGCGCCGGCGCCGTCGCCCGAGGGCGCCAGCTCCGCGATCAGCTCGTTGACCCCCACCGTCTCGCCCTCCTGCTTGGCGATCCGGGACAGGGTGCCCGCGGCCTGCGCGGCCACCTCCACGGTGACCTTGTCCGTTTCCAGCTCCACCAGGATCTCGTCCTTCGCGACGGCGTCCCCTTCCTTCTTGGTCCACCGTCCGACGGTCGCCTCGACCACGGACTCCCCCAGCGGGGGGACTCGGATCTCAACCGACATTTCGCATCCGCTCCGGTATGGGTTTCGAAGGGGACAGGTTACGGGTCACAGTGCACAGCCGGCAAGAGCATCGTCTTTGCCGGCTGTTCCCTGTTCCCTGTTCCCTGTTCCCTGCCGTTACAGCTTCCGCTTGCCGATCAGGGTGTCGCCGCGGGCGCGGCGCTCCGCCGGGTTCTCCGCGGCGGGCGCGTCCGACCAGGCCGCGGCCACGATGCGGGCCTGCTCCTTGGCGTGCCGGTCGGCGCTCCCCTCGGCGGGGGAGGCGCGCTCCGGCCGCCCCTCGTAGCGCACCGGCAGGTCGCCGAAGAGCGCGCGCAGGCGCGGCTCCATGTACGTCCAGGCGCCCATGTTGCGCGGCTCCTCCTGCGCCCACACCACCTCGCGCAGGCGCGGGAACGAGCCGGCCAGCGCGGCGATCTCCTCGCCCGGGAAGGGATACAGCTCCTCCACCCGGCCCAGCGCCACGCCGCGCGCCTCCGCGCGGAGCGGGCTGCCGTACAGGTCGGCGAACACCTTGCCGCTGCACAGCACCAGCCGGGTGACCTCGTCCGCGCGGCCGGCCGCGTCCTCGTCGCCGAGGACGCACCGGAAGCCGCCCGTGGCGAGCTGCTCCAGCCGCGACGCCGCCAGCGGGTGGCGCAGCAGGCTCTTGGGCGACATCACGATCAGCGGGCGCGGGTCGCGCGTCAGCATCTGCGCCTGGCGGCGCAGGACGTGGAAGTACTGCGCCGAGGTGGTGAGGTTGACCACCCGGAAGTTGTTCTCGGCCGAGAGCTGGAGGAAGCGCTCCAGGCGCGCGCTGGAGTGCTCCGGCCCCTGCCCCTCGTAGCCGTGCGGGAGGAGGAGCACCAGCCCCGAGGTCTGCTCCCACTTCTGGTACGACGACGCCAGGAACTGGTCGATCATCACCTGCGCGCCGTTGACGAAGTCGCCGAACTGCGCCTCCCACAGCACCAATGTCTGCGGGTCGGCGAGCGAATAGCCATATTCGAAGCCCATCACCCCGAATTCGGAGAGCGGGCTGTCGCGCACCTCGAACCGGGCCGGCCCGACCTCGGTCAGCGGGATATGCTTGCGGCCGTCACTCTGGTCGACCCAGACGCCGTGGCGCTGGCTGAACGTGCCGCGCCCGGAATCCTGCCCGGAGAGGCGCACCGGATGGCCTTCGCGGAGCAGTGAGCCGAAGGCGAGCGCCTCCGCCGTTGCCCAGTCGAAGCCCTCGCCGGTCTCGAACATCTGGCGCCGCGCCTCGACGATCCGGGCGAGCGTCTTGTGCGGGGTGAAGCCCTCCGGGATCGTGGTCAGGACCGTGCCGATCTCGCGCGCCACCGATTCCGAGACTCCCGTAGCGACGTTGCGCCGTTCGGTGATCGCCTCCTGCGGCCGGTTGAGCCCCGCCCAGGCACCTTCGAACCAGTCGGCCTTGTTGGGCAGGTAGGTCTTCGCCGCCTCGAACTCGGTTTCGAGCAATGCGGTGAACTCGGCGATCTGCCTGTCGAGCCAGCCCGGCTCGATCACGCCTTCCGCGACCAGGCGGTCGGCATAGAGGGTCGAGACCGGCGGATGGTTGCGGATCGCGGCATACATGAGCGGCTGGGTGAAGCTCGGCTCGTCGCCCTCATTGTGGCCGAAACGCCGGTAGCACCACATGTCGATGACGATGTCGCGGTTGAACGTCTGGCGATATTCGATCGCGAGCTTGCAGGCGAAGGTCACCGCTTCCGGATCGTCGCCGTTTACGTGGAGGATCGGCGCCTGGACCGCCTTGGCCACGTCCGAAGGGTAAGGCGAGGAGCGCCCGAACTGGGGCGAGGT
>JBEVLE010000357.1:0-3824 GCA_040509335.1 Longimicrobiaceae bacterium
CGCCGAGGCGCGCCTGGCCGGGCTCGCGCCCGCCGCCCGCCGCGCGGCGGGCTGAAGGACCCCGACAACGAAAACGACTTCCGGAGACCCGATGGCTTCCTCCACGACGACGGACCGGAGCGCGCTGGACCAGCTCTGCATCGACACCATCCGCACCCTGTCCATGGACGCGGTGCAGAAGGCGAACTCGGGGCACCCGGGCACGCCGATGGCGCTGGCGCCGCTGGCCTACACCCTGTGGACGCGGCACCTGCGCCACAACCCGCGCGACCCCCGGTGGATCGACCGCGACCGCTTCGTCCTGTCGGCGGGGCACGCGAGCATGCTGCTGTACTCGCTCCTGTACCTCACCGGGTACGGCCTGACGCTGGACGACCTGCGCGACTTCCGCCAGTGGGAGAGCCGGACGCCGGGGCACCCGGAGTACGGGCTCACGGACGGGGTGGAGACCACCACCGGCCCGCTGGGGCAGGGCTTCGCCAACGGGGTGGGGATGGCGATGGCGGAGGCGCACCTGGCCGCGCTCCACAACCGCCCGGGGCACGAGGTGATCGACCACCACGTGTACGCCATCTGCTCGGACGGCGACCTGATGGAGGGGGTGGCCGCGGAGGCCGCCTCGATCGCCGGGCAGCTGGGGCTGGGCAAGCTGATCTACTTCTGGGACGACAACAGCATCACCATCGAGGGCTCCACCGACCTGGCGTTCACCGAGGACGTGCTGGCCCGCTTCGACGCGTACGGCTGGCACACCCTGAGCGTGGCCGACGGCAACGACCTGGAGGCAATCGACGCCGCCATCGAGGCCGCGAAGGCGGACCCGCGCCCCTCCATGATCGGGGTGCGCACCATCATCGGCTTCGGGTCGCCCAACCGCGCCGGGACCGCCAAGGCGCACGGCGAGGCGCTGGGCGAGGAGGAGGTCGCCCTCACCAAGAAGGCGCTGGGGTGGGAGTGGACCGAGCCCTTCCACGTGCCGGAGGAAGCGCTGGCGCACATGCGCGGCGCCGTGGAGCGCGGGGCGGAGATGCAGGGCGAGTGGGAGCGCCGCCGCGCCGCCTTCGAGGCCGCCCACCCCGACGCCGCCGGGGCGCTGTCCGCCGCGCTGGAGCAGCGCCTCCCCGAGGGGTGGGACGCCGAGCTGCCGCAGTACACCGCCCAGGACAAGCCGCTTGCGACGCGCGCCGCCTCCGGCAAGGCGCTCAACGCCATCGCCGCCAGGGCGCCCTGGCTGATGGGCGGCTCCGCGGACCTGGCCCCCTCCAACAACACCAACATCGACGGCGGCGAGGACTTCGGGCCCGCGAGCTACGGGGGGCGCATCCTGCACTTCGGGGTGCGGGAGCACGCCATGGGGTCGCTGATGAACGGGATGACGCTGCACGGGGGCGTGCGCGTCTTCGGCGGCACCTTCCTGATCTTCTCCGACTACATGCGCCCGCCCATCCGCCTGGCGGCGCTGATGGAGCAGCCCACCATCTACGTGTTCACCCACGACTCCGTGGGGCTGGGGGAGGACGGGCCCACGCACCAGCCCATCGAGCAGCTGTCCGCCCTGCGCGCCATCCCCGGGCTGGTGGACCTGCGCCCCGCCGACCCCGCCGAGACCGTGGAAGCGTGGCGCTTCCTGATGACCTACCGCGAGGGCCCCGCCTTCCTGGCGCTCACCCGGCAGGCGGTCCCCCACCTGGACCGCAACCTGTACGCGCCCGCCTCCGGGCTCGTCCGCGGCGCGTACGTCCTCGCCGACGCCGAGGGCGGCCGGCCGGACGTGCTGCTGATCGCCAGCGGCTCGGAGGTGGAGGTGGCCATGGCCGCCCGCGAGCGCCTGCGCGGCGAGGGGATCCAGGCGCGGGTGGTGAGCATGCCCAGCTGGGCGCTGTTCGCGCGCCAGCCGCGCGAGTACCGCGACGAGGTGCTCCCGCCGCAGGTGGTCGCCCGGGTCGCCGTGGAAGCGGCGAGCCCCATGGGGTGGCACCGCTGGGTGGGCACGGAGGGGCAGGTGGTGGGGATCAGCCACTTCGGCGCCTCGGCCCCGGCGAAGAGCATCTTCCACGAGCTGGGCTTCACCGCCGAGAACGTGGCGGCCAAGGCGCGGCAGGCGCTGGGGCTGGAAGGGGATTCCCCGGAGCTGGAGGACGGCCTGGCCGCGGCCGGGCCCACGCGCCACGGCAGCGACGAGCGCTCGGGCAAGTCCGGCGGGTAACCACGAACCAATTCAGCGGCCTGGCCGCGCGGGAGGATACGATGGAGACAGGGAGCAAGCACCCCACGGACGCGGTGGAGCAGGGCGGGCGAAATCCCCTGCACGAGCTGCACGGCCAGGGACAGAGCGTGTGGCTGGACTACATCCGCCGCGGGATCCTGGAGAACGGCGAGCTGGAGCGGATGATCCGCGACTACGACCTGCGCGGGGTCACCTCCAACCCGTCCATCTTCGAGCAGGCCATCGGCGACAGCACCGACTACGACGAGGAGCTGGAGCGGCTGGCGGGGGAGGGGCTGGGCGGCGAGGCGGCGTACGAGCGGCTCGCCGTGTCCGACATCCAGCGCGCCGCGGACCTGTTCCGCGCGGTGTACGACGCCTCGGGGGGCACGGACGGCTTCGTGTCGCTGGAGGTGTCGCCGGAGCTGGCGCACGACACCGAGGGCACGCTGGCCGACGCGCGCCGCCTGTGGAAGTGGGTGGACCGCCCCAACGTGATGATCAAGGTACCGGGGACGGAGGCGGGGCTCCCGGCCATCGAGCAGCTGCTCTCGGAGGGGATCAACGTCAACGTGACGCTGCTCTTCTCGCTCCAGGGCTACGAGCGGGTGATGGAGGCGTTCCTGCGCGGCATCGAGCGCCGCGTGGACGCGGGGGAGCCGGTGGACCGGGTGGCCTCGGTGGCGTCGTTCTTCGTGTCGCGCGTGGACTCGGCCGTGGACGCGCAGCTCGGCAAGATCGCTGGGGACGACGCGGACGAGGAGCGGAAGAAGCGGGCGAAGTCGCTGATGGGGCGCGCGGCGATCGACAACGCCAAGGTGGCGTACGCCCGCTTCCAGGAGACCTTCGGCGGGGAGCGCTGGGCGCGGCTCAGGGCCGCGGGCGCGCAGATCCAGCGGCCTCTGTGGGCGAGCACCTCCACCAAGAACCCGGAGTACCGGGACGTGATCTACGTGGAGGAGCTGATCGGCCCGGACACCGTGAACACCATGCCGCTCGCCACCGTGGAGGCGTTCGCGGACCACGGCGTCGCCCGCCGCACGGTGGACGCGGAGCTGGACCGCGCCCGCGAGGAGCTGGCCGCACTGAAGTCGCTGGGTGTCGACCTGGACGCGGTGACGGAGCAGCTCCAGGTGGAGGGCGTGGACAAGTTCGCGAAGTCCTTCCGCGAGATGCTGGCGACGGTGGGCGAGAAGGTGGGACGGGTGGCCGGGAAGGCGTAGCCGCCCGCCGTCTCCGGTCGGACGAGACCAAGCTGTGGAGCAACTCGGGGGTGCTGCTGGCATCCAAGAACGTGGTGTCCACGGGTGCGGGCTGGAAGCTGGTGCTGCTGAGGACCCCGTTTGGAAACGACGAGAGCGTGTGCCTGGAGCCGGACACGTACTACCGCGTGTCGGTGAACACCAACACCAGGCAGGGGAAGTCGTTCGCCTACTTCACCAACAACGGCCCGATCACCAACGGGCCGCTGACGGCGGACTACAGCTACTACGGCCAGCCCACCGGGAGCATGCCGACGACGGGGAGCGGCAGCGCCTACTTCGTGGACGTGGTCTTCGAGGAAGGAGGGTGCCTGTAGCGCCGCCGCCCGCACGACGGAGCCGGACGCACGGGCGGG
>JBEVLE010000358.1:0-11299 GCA_040509335.1 Longimicrobiaceae bacterium
GCCGCGGACTTCCGCGGCGGCTCGCTTTCCGGTCGGTGGGACCGCTCAGACCAGCGCGGAGCTGCTCGGGCTGCGGCTCGTCTTGGTCTGCGACGCCGTGCGGGTCTTGCCCTTGGCGTTGTACTTGGGCCAGCGCTTCTCGATCTCGTACAGCGCCGGCGACGCCACGAAGATCGAGGAGAAGGTCCCGATCACGATCCCCAGCAGCAGCACCAGCGCGAAGTCCCGGATCACCCCGCCGCCGAAGAAGTACAGCGCCAGGAGCGTCGCCAGCGTCGAGCCGCCGGTGAGCACCGTCCGCGAGAGCGTCTCGTTGATGGAGGTGTTCAGCAGCTGCATGTAGCTCGACCCCGTCCGGTGCGGCTTCGCCAGGTTCTCGCGGATGCGGTCGAACACCACGATGGTGTCGTTCAGCGAGTAGCCCACGATGGTGAGCAGCGCCGCGATCGTGGTCAGCGAGATCTCCGTCCGCGTCACCGCCAGGAAGCCCAGCGTGATCAGGATGTCGTGCGCCGTGGCGATGATCGCCGCCAGGCCGAACCGCCACTCGAAGCGGAAGCCCAGGTACACCAGCGTCGCGGCGAAGGACAGGAGGATCGCCCACAGCGCCTTGAGCTGCAGCTCGTCGCCCACCTTGGCGCCCAGCGCCTCGGTGCGCACCACGGTGAAGTCGGCCGGCTGGTAGGCGGAGGACAGGCCCTGCGCCACGCGGACCGACGCGTCGCTCCCCACCTCCTGCTCGAAGGTGGGCATGCGGATCACGAACTCGTCGCCGCTCCCGAAGCGGGCGATCTCCCAGTCGTCGTGGCCGCCGCGCGCCGCCGCCGAGCGGATCTGCTCCACCGTGGTGGGGCGCTTGAAGTCCACCTGCACCAGGCTGCCGCCGGTGAAATCCACGCCGTACTTGAGCCACGACCCGATGGTCGAGACGTTGTAGGCCATGGCCGCGAACCCGGCGAGCAGGAGCACGGCGGTGATCAGGTAGGCGCGGGTGCGCCACTCCATGAACGGGTACCTGGCGTTCTCGAAGAGTCTCATGCGGGGTGTCCTCGGTGCCCGTTCAGATGGAGATGCCCTGCGCCGCGGTCCTACGCTCGGCGTAGACCATGAACAGCGTGCGCGTGACGAAGATGGCGGTGAACATGGAGGCGATGATGCCGATGGCCAGCGTCACCGCGAAGCCGCGGACCGGGCCCGTCCCCACGTAGTACAGGATGCCGGCCGTGATCAGCGTGGTCAGGTTGGAGTCCACGATCGCCGAGAGCGCGTTGGAGAAGCCCTCGCTGATGGAGGTGCGGATGCTCCGCCCCAGCGCCAGCTCCTCGCGGATGCGCTCGAAGATCAGCACGTTGGCGTCCACCGCCATCCCCACCGACAGGATCAGGCCGGCGATCCCGGGGAAGGTCAGCGTCGCGCCCAGCGCGGCCATGCTGCCCAGGATGAGCACCACGTACAGGCACAGGGCGATCACCGCCAGCACCCCGGAGAAGTGGTAGTACCCGATCACCATCAGCACCACCGCCGCGATCCCGATCATCCCGGCGAGGCGGCCGTTGTCGATGGAGTCCTGCCCCAGCGACGGCCCGATGGTGCGCTCCTCCACGATGCGGAGCGGCGCCGGCAGGGCGCCCGCGCGCAGCACCAGCGCCAGGTCGCTCGCCTCCTCCAGCGTCCCGCCGCCCAGGTCGATCTGGCCGCGGTTGCCGATCTGCGACTGGATGACGGGGGCGCTGAACACCTTGTCGTCCAGCACGATCGCCATCTGCTTGCCGATGTTCTCGCCCGTCGCCTTCTCGAAGACGCGGCCGCCGCGGCGGCTCAGCTCGAAGGTGACGATGGGCCGCATGGACTGCGGGTCCGTCTGCGCCTGCGCCTGCTCCAGGTACTCGCCCGTCATCATGGCGCGCGAGTCCACCAGGAACAGGCGGCGCACCTGCTCCGCCTGCTGCGTGCCGCGCTCCGGCGTCCCCCACAGGAACTCCGTCCCCCGCGGCAGGAGCCGCTGCACCGCCGGGAGCGCGATGTAGCGCTCCACCTCCGGCACGTCCGCGGCCTGGACCAGGAACTCGCCCTCGCCCACCGGCGACACCTTGCTGGTGAACGGCGTGGCCCCGCCCGTGGAGTCCTGCGCCGCCGACCCCTTGAACAGCCCGCCCACCGGGCTGCCGGCCTTGGGCGCGGCGCCCCGGGTGCCCAGCGCCTCCGTCACCGCCCGGTCGATCCGCGGGAAGGCCTGCTGCATCTCGGCGATGGAGTGCACCATCTGGAACTGCAGGAAGGCGGTCCGCTGCAGGACCTCCTTGGCCCGGGCTCCGCCCTGCAGCCCGGCGAGCTCCACGATGATGCGGTCGTCGCCGGCCTTCTGCACCACCGGCTCGGCGACGCCCAGCTCGTCCACGCGGGTGCGGACGATCTTGAGCGCGCGGTCGATGGCGTCGGCGCGCTGCTCGGGTGCGAGCCTGGCCTTGCTCTCGTCGATCTCGAGCGCCAGCTGGCTTCCGCCCTGCAGGTCGAGGCCGAGGGTGACGGCCTGCCGGGTCGGCTTGCCGTCGGGACCCGGATGCGAGTAGTTCCTGTAAAGGAAGAACAGGCTGCCGAGGAGTGCGACCGCGATGATCGCCAGGCGGACTTTCAGGTTTTGAAGCATTGGAGAATGCGGACTCCAACGAGTGTGGGGGAGGTGGGATGGACGGACCGCCGGGAGGGGCGGCGTGGCGGCGAAACGGAATCTGCAAAACTACTTGCGGCGCCCCGGCCTTGTCAACCGCCCGGGACCGCTCCCCGCCCGTGCCGGCGCCATCCCGCCCGTCGGCACAAGCGCTTGATTCACAAGCGGTTACCCCGCCCGGCCGGTGTTGATCACGTTGATGCGGCGGTGGCGCGTGGGGACGCACCCGTGCGACACGGCGTTGGACTGGGAGGGCTGTCCCTTGCCGTCGTTGAAGGTTCCGCCCAGGAAGTAGGTGCTCCGGCCGCCGATCAGGTCCACCGCGTTCCAGAACTCCGGGGTGCGCATCTGGTAGGCGACGTCCTTGAGCATCCCCGTCACCTTGCCGTTCCTGATCTCGTGGAACACCTGCCCGCCGAACTGCGCGTTGTAGCGCTGCTGGTCGATGGAGTAGGACCCCCGCCCCTCGATCATGATCCCGTCCCGGACCCCGTCCACCAGCTCGTCCAGCGAAACGTCGCGCTCCGGGTGCGGGAGCAGGTTGACGTTGGGCATGCGCTGGAACTGCACGTCCGACCAGCTTTCCGCGTACGAGTTGCCGTGCGACCTCACCTGGCGGCCGCGCTGCCGGTACCAGTCCGCCAGCATGGGGGCCTGCTCGCGCGTGGTCTGCAGGTCGTCGAGCACCCCGTCCCGGACGATCAGGTACTCGTCCGGCCTGACCCCCTCGTCGTCCCACCCCACGGTGGCGAGCCCGCCCGGCGCGGAGCGCTCCCCCTGGATGTTGAAGATCTCCGGCCCGTAGCGGAACCTGCCCAGGAAGTCGGCCACCGGCGAGATGAACGAGGTGCCGGCGAAGTTGGCCTCGTACCCCAGGATGCGGTCCAGCTCGGTGGGGTGCGCGATGGACTCGTGGATGGTCAGGAACAGGTGCGAGGGGAGGAGCACCAGGTCGTAGCGCCCCGGCTGCACCGGCTTGGCCGACAGCTTCTTCACCGCGTCCTCCGCCCAGGCGACGGCGCTCTCCTCCAGGCGCGCGTTCCTCACGTGCTCGTACCCCAGCCCCATGGGCTGCACCGGCGTGGAGTTGCGCGTCTGGAAGTCGCGCCCGTCCGCCGAGACCGCGGTCACGCTCATCTGCGGGTATGAGCGGTAGACGGTCTGCTGCGCGAAGGTCCCTTCCGTGGACGCGAAGGTCTTTTCCTCGCGCACGAAGAACATGGACGAGGTCACGTAGCGCGCCCCCCGCACCCCCAGCGCCGCCGCGTTCGCCGCCAGCAGCAGCGCCACCTTGTCCTCGATGGGCACCTCGAACGGGTCGGTCTCGATGGGCGAGCGCCACACCGCGTCCGGGTAGCTTTCGGTGGGCGCCAGCGTCACCGGGCGCGAGGCCGCCAGCGCGTTCGCCCGGGCCTGCGCGACCGCCTGCCTCGCCACCCGCTCCACCTCCGCGAGCGTCAGCTCCCGGCTGGCCGCGAAGCCCCATGCCCCGCCCGCCAGCACCCGCACCCCGAAGCCGAAGGTCTCGCCGTCCTCCAGCGCGGTGATCTGCCGCTCGCGCGTGGACACCGACTGGTTGCGGTTGCGGCTCACGCGCACGTCGGCGTAGGTCGCTCCCGCCAGCTTCGCGGCGTCCAGGGCGCGCATGGCGAGCTCGCGCACCCCCGGGTCCGCGGCGAAGCGGGCCGGGTACGCGTCCGCGAGCGAGGGGAGCCCGGTGACGGCCGCGCCGGCCGCGAGGGCGAGGAACTGTCGGCGGTCCATCCGGTGGATCTCCGAGGTGGGGTTGTCGACGGGGAGCGGAAGGTATGTCGTGGCCGGGTGTGGGGCAACTGCTCCGGACTGCTACGGCGGGTTCGGGCGTGCCCCCCGCGGGGCGCGGGGGTCGGGCTTCGGCTCCGTAACGCAGCAAACAACGCTGCGTAACGGAGTCGAGCCCGCGCAAACAGCCGCGCGGTCTCGCCCCTTCGGGCCGAAATCCCTCACGCGGGGATCGCGCTGGCGTCCGCGGGGCCCCCACCCGGCTCGCTTGAGGCTCGCCACCCTCCCCCAATTCTGGGGGAGGGCTGGCCGAAGGTCCGGGCTGTTGCCGTTGCGATCTGCGCCGGGAGGTCGGGGGCGGCTGCGCAGGAGGTGCGATGTTCGAAGCCAGCGTGATCCCGCCTCCACTCGGAGGGTGGGCGAGTTTCGCACCGACGGAGCAGCCGCCCCCGGCCGACCCCAGACACCGGAGCCCGTACGGCGGGTGCCGTGCATCTCGCGGAGCACCGGGCCGCGCGCCGCGAATGAGCGACTTGTCGGTCCGGCGCGTCCGCGCGATATTTCCTCTTCCGCACCCCGAAGTGCGCCCGCCGCAACACCCTGCGCGGGCCGCCTTCCGTTTCCGCCCTCCCTCCTGCTCCACTCCAATGGCCGTACGCGAAGGACGTTGGGACTGCGATTCCTGTGGCACCGCCGGCGTGCGCGGGCGCGACGTCGCCTGCCCCCACTGCGGGCTCCCCCGCCCGGACGGCGTGCGCTTCTACCTCCCCGAGGACGCGCCGGAGGTGACCGACGCGGAGATGCTGCGCCAGGCCGCCGCCGGCGCGGACTGGGTGTGCGAGCACTGCGGCGCCAGCAACCGCGCGCTCTCGGACGACTGCACGGGGTGCGGCGCGTCCGTGGGCGACAGCGGGCGCCAGGAGACGCACGAGTACGGGGAAGGCGAGGCGCCGCGCGCCCGGTACCGCGACCTGCGCGCCGCGTCCATGCCCCCGGCCCCGGTGCCGCCCTCCACCCGGAAGACCGGCGGCTTCCGCCGCGTGGTGCGCTGGGGGATCGGGCTGGGAGTGGCGGGCGGCGCCTTCGCCCTGCTCAGCCCAAAGGAGGTGCCGGCCACCGTGAGCGACCGCTCGTGGGAGCGCACGGTGCAGGTGGAGCAGTATCGCACCGTCACCGAGGAGGAGTGGGAGCTCCCCGAGGGCGGGCGCGAGCTGAGCCGCGAGCGGGCCATCCGCCGCTACGACCGGGTGCTGGACCACTACGAGAACCGCACCCGCCAGGTCTCCGAGCGCGTGCAGACCGGCACCGAGTCGTACACCTGCGGGACCACTGACAACGGCAACGGCTACTTCACGGACCGGACCTGCACCCGGCCCACGTACTCCACCGAGTACCGCACCGAGGAGTACCGGGAGCCCGTCTACCGCCAGGAGCCGGTGTGGGGGACGCGCTTCCGCTACGAGATCGAGCGCTGGATGCCCGAGCGCCTCGCCCGCGCCGCCGGCGGCTCGACGGACACCCCGGCGTGGCCGGACACCGAGTTGTCCGGGAGCCGGGAGCGCGAGGGCGAGCGCAAGGAGGCGTACACCCTGACCTTCCGCGACGCCGAGGGCAGGGAGTACACGAAGCAGCTCACGCAGGCACAGTGGGAGCGCTACGAGCCCGGCGAGCAGGTCACCCTCCGCGTCTCCGTGGACGGCAGCGTGGAGATCGAGGAGCCGGAAACGGCCGCGGCCGCCGCCCCGTAGCACACCGCCCCGGCGGGCAAACTCTGCCCGCCGGGGCAAGCTTTTCGGCGCGGCGAGGACTGCGCGGCGCCCTCGAAAATTTCGCAGGTGAACGCCTGCATAGTCATATTCAGAAACATCTTGAAGCACATCGTCTCGGCCGCGTCGAGGCGCTGCTTCCTCGCTGCGGCGCCTCCGGGCGACCGGCACGGCGGGTGCCCTCTGCCGCCCCGTTCCGCGCGGCGCCGTCCTCCCCCCTCCCACACCGGCCTCCCATGACCGCCACTCCGCTCCCCCGTTTCCTGGCGCTGCTCGCGATCGCCGCCCTGGCCGCGTCGTGCACGGACGGGGGGACGGACCCCGCGGGCGGGGAGCCGGACGGCCCGGCGCCGCTGCGCTGGTCGGACCCGGCGGCGTGGCCCGCGGGGGTGCCGCAGGCGGGCGCCGCGGTGGTCATCCCCGCCGACCGCAGCATCCTGCTGGACGTGTCGCCGCCGCCGCTGGGGAGCCTGGAGGTGGACGGCACCCTCGCCTTCGACGAGCGCGACCTCGCGCTCACGGCGGAGTGGATCGCGGTGCGCGGCACGCTGCGCATCGGGAGCGAGGCGAAGCCGTTCCGCCGCCGCGCCGTGATCACGCTCACCGGGAGCGACCCGGCGCAGGACGTGATGGGGATGGGCGCCAAGGTGCTGGGGGTGCTGGGCGGCACGCTGGAGCTGCACGGCGAGGAGCGGCTGGGGTGGACGCGATTGGCGGAGACCGCCGCCAAGGGCGCCACGCAGCTGGTGCTGGAGCGCGCCCCCGACTGGCGCGCCGGCGACCGCATCGCCGTGGCGTCCACCGACTTCGACCCGCTGCAGTCCGAGGAGGCGGTGGTGAAAGCGGTGTACGGGAAGACGGTGATGCTGGAGCAGCCGCTCCGCTGGGCGCACTGGGGCGCGCTGCAGCGCTTCGGCGGGCGCACGCTGGACGAGCGCGCCGAGGTGGGGCTGCTCACCCGCAACGTCACCATCCGCGGCGACGACGCCTCGGCGGGCGGGCTCGGCGGGCACATCATGGTGATGGGCTCGGGGACGACGCACGTGGAGGGGGTGGAGCTGTACCTGATGGGGCAGAAGGGGCGGGTGGCCCGCTACCCCTTCCACTGGCACATGGCCGGGAGCGTGCGGGGGAGCTACCTGCGCGGGAGCAGCATCTGGCGGTCGCAGAACCGCTGCGTGACGGTGCATGGCTCGCACGACGCGCGGGTGGAGGACAACGTCTGCTACGACCACCTGGGGCACGGCTACTTCCTGGAGGACGGGGTGGAGACCGGCAACCTGCTGGCGGGGAACCTGGGCTTCCGCTCGCGCACCCCCGCCGCCGGCGAGGCGGTGCTCCCCTCCGACTCGCGGCCCGCGACCTTCTGGATCACCCACCCGGCCAACACCGTGCGCGGCAACGTGGCCGCGGGGTCGCAGGGCTTCGGCTTCTGGTACGCGCTCCCGGAGCACCCCACCGGCCTGTCCACCGACGCGTCGGTGTGGCCGCGGCGCGCGGCGCTCGGGGAGTTCTCGGGGAACGTGGCGCACTCCAACCGCAGCGCCGGCCTCAACGTGGACGACGGCCCCCGCCCGGACGGCACCACCGAGACCACGTCCTACCGCCCCCGCCAGGACCCCGCCGCCGAGTCGCCCGCGGTGGTGGCGGAGTTCCGCGGCTTCACCGCGTACAAGCACGGGGGGCGGGCGGTGTGGCTGCGCGGCAGCAGCCAGCGGCTGGTGGGCGCCATGCTGGCGGACAACGGCATCGGCGCCACCTTCGCCGCCTCGGAAACGTTCCTGGACGACGCGGTGGTGGTGGGCGAGAGCGACAACCGCTCGCCGCTCCCCAGCGCCGCCTTCCCCATCCGCGGCTACGAGTTCTACGACGGCCGCGTGGGCGCGCGGGGGAGCCTGTTCGTCAACTTCACCCCCAGCGGCCAGCGCCAGGCGAGCGCCCTGGGCTTCAACCGGGCCAACGGCTTCCCGGTGAGCACCGGCAACTTCGCGGAGGGGATCCGCCTGGAGAACGCCAACGCGGTGTACCTGGAGCCCCCCCGCGCCGACCGGGACGGCGACCGCGCCGCCGTGATCCTGGACACGGACGGCTCGGTCACGGGGGCCGCGGGCGCGTTCGTAGCCGTGGACAACCCGCTGCTGGTGACCGCGGCCTGCGCGCGGCGGCCCGAGTGGAACGCCCACGTGTGCCGCGGCCGCTTCGTGGAGGTGCGCGTGCAGAGCACCGGCGCCGAGAGCGCCGCGCCGCTGGAGGTGCGCCGCGACGACGGCGCCGCCGCCGCCATGGTGGGCGTGCCCGGCAACCCCAGGACCGTGGCGCTGTCGCTGGTCCCCGGCCGCGCCTACGCGCTCCGCCCCGGCGGCGCGCTCCCCCGCCCGCGCGTGACCGTGTCGCGCATGGCGGAGGGCGAGTGGGTGCGCTTCGCCCTCCCCTACCCTTCCGCCCGCTTCGCCGTGATCCGCGACTCCGACGCCGCCCGCCCCCTGGCCGCCGCCGCCACCCTCGCCGAGCTGGACGCCGGCCCCGGCGACCGCTTCTTCTTCGACGCCGCCACGGGGACGCTGCACCTCAAGGCCATGCCGCGCGCCGGCCGCGACGCGGTGACGCTGGCGGTGGAGCCGAGGTAGAACGGCAAGGGAACAGGGAATAGGGAACAGGGAACAGCCTGCAACGGCACGGCACGATGGCCCCCACCCGGCTCGCTTGAGGCTCGCCACCCTCCCCCGATTCTGGGGGAGGGTTTTCTGTCGGTGCAGTTCGCCGCCGTTCCCACATGATGTTGCGGAGGGAGACTCACGCGGCGGTTTGCGTGAGGCTCCCGCAGCCGGAGCGGCCCCACGCACCAAAGAAGAGGCCGCCCCGAACCCGGAGCGGCCTCTCTCGCATTCAACGAACCGGCATCAGGAATCGATCACGGCGCCAGCCAGTACGTGGCCTTGATCAGGAACACGTTGCGCTGCGGCGAGTCGAAGATGCCGCGGAACTCCCGGCCCCCGTCGAAGTCGCCGAAGAACTCCAGCCCCTCGCGCTCCTGCTGCCACACGAAGAAGAGCGTGGACCCCGGCCGCCACTCCCAGCGGAGCACCGCGTTCCCCCGCAGCGAGCGCAGGTTGAAGTCGCTCTGCCCGAACGCCTGCCCGAAGGCGAAGGCCCGCGCCGGCCCCGTGCCGTCCGGGTCCACGCGGAACCGGTTGGGGGCGATCTCCTCGATGGTGCCGCGGTCCACTCCGTAGGTCGCGGTCTCGAAGGAGCGCGGCTTCACCAGCTCCTTGTAGTCGGAGAACTCGGCGGCGCTCACGAACGGCTCGGCGTACAGCTGCAGGCTGAGCGTGGGGGTGAAGGTCCAGTCCAGCCGCATTCCCAGGGCCACGGTGGTCTGGTCCAGCTCGGCGAGCACGTAGCGCCGCCCGAAGGTGGCGGTCGCGGTGGCATCGGTCGCCGCCGCGATGTACTGGTCCATGGTGTGGTCCCAGACGATCTGCGGGTTCACGCTGAAGCGGAGCGTCTCGGTGGGGCGGCCGGACAGCGACGCCGCCAGCACCGTGTTGGTCCCGCCGATCTCGTCCTTGGCCCAGGCGCCCTGCACGGCGCCCACCAGCAGCTTGCGCGGGTCGGACCCCACCAGGAGGTCCGCGCCGTAGAAGCTGGGGGTGAGCCCCAGCGGGCCGCCGCGCGTCAGCCGGTCGTTGAGGGTGCGGGGCCCGTAGGTGACCGTGGAGGTCGCGTTCCACAGGTTGTTGAGGGTGGCGTTGGCGCGCGCGCTGTACGACGAGCTGATGTGGTCGCCGCCGAAGTTCCACTGCTGCGCCGTGAACACGCGCGCGAACCAGTCGCGGAAGACCGGCCCCGGCTTGCTGCGGCGGTAGCCGTACAGGCCGTTGAAGACGCGCTGGTCCACCCGGATCTGGTAGCCAGCGTCGTTGATCTCGAAGCCGGGGCTGATCTCCTGGTAGTAGAACGACCCCCGCCAGTCGCCGGTCTTGCGGAAGGCGATGGCCGCGCTGTACCCCTGCATGGAGGTGGCGGTGGAGTCGTACGTCAGGTAGTCGGCGTCGGGGCGGCGGAAGTAGCGCGCGCTGGACCGCTGGGTCAGCCCGATGGCCTCCCGGGAGCCGTAGATCTGCGAGCCGGCCACGTAGCCGCTGAGCGCGTAGGTCCGCTTGCTCCAGGAGTGCTCTGCGTCGATGCCGCCGATGTACGCGCTGGAGCGGAGGAACGCGTCGAAGACGTCGTCCCCCATGTCGCGGTGGGTGGCCGTGACGATGCCGCCGAGCAGGGTGTTCCCGGCGCGGAAGTCGCGCCGCGCGCGTCCCACGAAGTAGTTGCTGAGCGGCTCGACCGGGCTTTCCACGGTGTTGAAGCGCCCCGTGGCGGAGTCGAAGGCGGCGTAGCGCCCGTTCTCCTTGCCGGTGACGGCGTCCAGGATGCCGACGGACCACCCCCCGGGGGTGCGCCCGCTGACCTTTGCGGCGCCCAGGATGGTGGACTGGGTGGGGACGTCCAGGTACTCCACCGGCACGCCGGCGGGGAGCTGCCCGCCCAGCTGCGGCGTGCGCCCGATGCGCCGCGTGTAGAAGAACGGCGCGTACCCGGGGCTGATGAAGCTGAGCAGGTTGCCGAAGCGGAAGATGTCCACGCCCTCCACGAAGAAGGGGCGGTTCTCCGGGAGCAGCGTCTCGAAGGCGGACAGGTTGACCACCGCGGGGTCCACCTCCACCTGCCCGAAGTCCGGGTTGACGGTGGCGGAGAGGGTGAGGTTCGAGGTGAGGCGGTGCTTCAGGTCCAGCCCCACGCGGTAGTTCTGCTCGTTGGAGCGGAAGAAGGGGTTCCCCTCGTCGCCCGGAGCGCGGTTGGTGGACTGCGCGAGCACGTAGGGGACGATCTCGGTGGCGCCGCTGCTCCGCCCCACCTCGATGCCGGTGAGGTGGCCGAAGCGGTTGGGCCCGCCGTTCTCGTTCTGGCGCCAGGGCGACCAGTGCGAGAACTCGTTCAGCCGGTTCACCTGCCGCCCCACCTGGAGCCCCCACGTCTGGTTGGTGGTGCGGGGGAAGCGGAGCTGCGAGAAGGGGATGCGCATCTCGGCGCTCCAGCCGAGCGAGTCGAT
>JBEVLE010000359.1:0-18663 GCA_040509335.1 Longimicrobiaceae bacterium
GGGGGAGGCTGCGCAGGAGGTGCGTTGTTCGAAGCCAGCGTGATCCCGCCCTCGCGCGGAGCGAGGGCGAGTTTCGCACCGACGGAGCAGCCGCCCCCGGCCGACCCCAAACACCGGAGTTCGCCGGAGCACACGTTGTTGTCCCCTCTCCCAGGATTGGGAGAGGGTGGCGGCTATAAGGCCGCCGGGTGAGGGCCCTCAGCCGATTCCCAGCTTCGCCACGATCGTGCGGACCCGCTCGCCCCACGCATCCCAGTTCAGGCGCGCCTCGAACTCGTCGCGGCTGGACTCGCACAGGGCCTCGTAGCCGCGCGGATCCTCCACCACGCGGGCGATGCGCTCGGCGTACGCCTCCCCTCCGGCCTCGGGGGGGAGGGTGAAGCCGTTCCTCCCCTCGCGCACCAGCGAGGGGACGCCGCCCGTGCGGGTGGCGAGCGAGGGGAGCCCGTAGGCGGCGGCCTCGCAGTACACCACCCCGGCACACTCGCAGCGCGAGGGGAGGATGAAGAAGTCGGCCCCGGTCCACAGGCGCTCGAACTCGCGGCGCTGCTCCGGGACCTGCTTGTTGAGGAAGCGGACCACGCGCAGGCGGGGGTGGCGGACGTGGGGCGGCGGGGTGCACCCCACCACCGTGAGCTCCGCGTCGATCCCCAGCGCCAGCAGGTGGAGCAGCGCGGCGAAGGCGATCTCCCCGCCCTTGGTTTCCCACAGGACGCCCACGAACAGCAGCCGCACCCGATTCCCCAGCCTGCGGGGGAGGACGTCCTCCCGGCGCGGCGGGTCGGGGAGGTTGGCGCCGATGAAGACGGTGTGGACGCGCGCGGGGTCGGCGCCGTAGTCGCGCACCGCGGAGTCCGCCGCCCAGTCCGAGGCGAAGAGCGACGCCGCCGCCTTCGCCAGGGTGCGCCGCTCCATCTCCTCCGCGGCGCGGTCGCTGCGCTCCACGACGTTGGTGTAGTTGGGGTAGTAGCCCCGGATGACGCGCCAGGTGGAGTCGGCGTAGTAGACCACCGGGACGTCCGTTTCCAGGTACGCCACCGAGGACGACGCGGCCGGCGCGAACACCAGGTCCGGCCGGGCGCGGGCGATGCGGCGCGAGAACAGGTGGCCGTAGTAGCGGGCCAGGAGGGGCTCGTGGTCGTAGCTGTACTCCTTGCCGGTGGCCTCCAGCACCAGGCGGCGCGCCACGCGGAAGGGGAGCATCTTCACCGGCACCGGCGACAGGTCCACCACGTCGCCCACGTGGCGCTCCACGGCGCCCTTGGCGAAGTGCACCGTCCCCGACCACGTGCGCACGTCCCGGGCGTCGCGGTGCTGGATCAGCGCCACCCGCGGCCGGTCAGGCATTCGCATCGTGTCGGCTGCGGGTGGAACGGCTCTGGACGGCGGGTTCGGGCGTGCCCCCGGCTGCGCCGGGGTCGGGCTTCGGCTCCGTAACGCACGATAAAACCGTGCGTAACGGAGTCGAGCCCGCGCCAGCACCTCTGAACTGAGGTGCCGCGCGGTCTCGCCCCTTCGGGCCGAAATCCCTCACGCGGGGCTCGCGCTGGCGTCCGCGAGGGCCCCGACCCGGCATCGTCGTGCTCCCCCTCTCCCACGCATTGCCGTTCTCCCCTCCCCCTTGCGGGGAGGGGTCGGGGGAGGGGGTCGCCGTTGCGGCCGCGTCAGCGCCCCGGGACCACACCGATGCGGACGATGGTGTTGTTGACGTCCGTGGCCCCGTTGCCGAACGGGTTGTTCAGCGGCCCCTGGAACAGGTAGTTGTAGCGGACCTCGCGCGACACCTCGGCGAAGAAGTCCGCGCCCAGGAGCCGGAGCCCGCCGCGCAATCCGCCGAACACCGACACGTCGTGCCCCACCTCCTTGAAGATGGCGAAGGAGGTGCCGTACACGTCGTTGTCCCAGCGCACGCGCCCGCCGAACGCGCCCAGGCGCCACCCTCCCGCCAGGTAGTCGCCCGCCAGCCACTGCGACGACGAGCCGGGGCCCGTCGCCGCGCCCACCACCTGCCCGCGGTGGGTGTAGCCCTGCGGCACCGAGTTGCCCACGTAGTACGACGGGACCGGGCGGTTGTTGAAGGTGGAGCTTTCCTCCAGGTACGACAGCTCGGTCTGCAGGCGGAGGATGGCGGCCCCGCGGAGCGGCCGCGCCCACTGCGCCCCCAGCGTGTACCCCTGCGAGTGGCCGGGCTGGTTGAGCATCTCCGTCACCGACGCGGGGAGCTCCAGCCGGGCCCACTCGCCGTACACCTCCAGCCCGCTCTGCGGAAAGACCCAGCGCCCGAAGACCGAGAGGATCTGGTCGAAGCCGGGGTTGGCGAGGCTCACCCGGAAGCTGTCCGCCACCGCCGAGCCGGAGCTGGGGATGGCCTCCGTCACCACCCGCGGGCGCTCCCAGTGGCGGAACACGTCGAAGGCGCGCCTGGGCAGCTCGGAGCGGCCGTTCAGGCTCACGTACACCACGCGCGCGACGCCCAGGGTGAGGTCGGGGACGGGAGCGGGGCGGAAGGTGGCCGCGAGCCCGCTCAGCGAGCGGAAGTCGTTGCCCTCGTCCGCGTCGAAGAAGAGCGACTCGGAAAGCCCCCCCACCACCCACTTCCCCTCGAACGCGCCGATGCGCGTCCGCACCGGCGCGGCGGTGCGCAGGAACACGTGCGGGAACCCCTCCGCGTGGTTGCTCATCACCACCGCGGTGTGCATCCCCGGGCCCCACCACTGGTTCTCGGTGGCCGCGCCGGCGGCCACCGGGCCGGCCGTCACCGTCAGCGAGCTCTGCCCGGGCCCCACCATGGCGATCGGCCGGTCGCCGAAGCGGATGGGGAGGTCCACCGTGAGGTCCCCGGCGTACCACGGCGGAAAGAATACGCTGCGCCCCGCCGAGTCCTGCGACACCAGCTCGAACTCGCGGTTCTGCGACCAGGTGAACTGCGGGGCGAGCACCAGCGCCACCGGCCCCGCCGCCACGCGCAAACCGGCGGTCACCTGCGCGCTGAGCCCCCGCCCGGCCCACAGGGCGCCGTCGTTGAGCGAAAAGGGGATGTCCGAGTTCCACGCCAGCTCCGCCTCCGCGGGGATCACGGACCAGCGCACCCCCGGCCCCGCGGAAGCGCCGTCGCGCGACGACGGCGAGCGCACCAGGAACCCGTCGGTGGACCCGCGCCCCAGCAGCTGGCGCACGCGGGCCAGGTCCTCCTGCGCGCTGCCGATGGAGGGGAGCGGCCTGAAGACGGCCTCCGTGGACAGCGAATCGCCCGTCTGCGCGTGCAGCGCAGCGGGCGGGACGAGGAGCGCCAGGAGGGCGAGAGCCCGGGCGGAGCGTCGTGGGCCGGTCATTCTTTCCTGCGTAATTGAGAGCACTTGCTAGACAAGACAAGCGGCCTAGGATAACATTCTCCCCGAGATAAGTCCAACCGCCGCACCGCCCAGCGCCCCGTGGAGAACACGGGGGCGGGGATGTGACGTGCCGCGCCGCACGGGCGTCCACACTCCCGTTCCGCAGGCGCATCTCACTCGAGCAGGTCCAAAGATGATCTTCAGACCGTCGAACGGGGGCCCCGGTCACAAAATGCCGCGGCTTTCCCTCCGATGGGTCCTTTCGGCGCGGTCCCGGCGCCCCGCGGTCCGCGGGGCGCTGCCCGTGCTCCCGCTGCTGCTGCTGTTCCTCGCCGCCGCCGCCCCCGCCGCCGCGCAGACCGCGGAGTCCGCGGCGACGCTGGGCGAGGTGCTCCCCGGCGGCGAGCTGGAAAGCTACCTCCGCCTCCTGCAGGTTGCGGGGAAGACGCGCGCCTACCCGTGGTCCGTCCGGGGCTTCTCGCCCGCCGACGCGGAGCGGCTCGCGCCCCTCGACTCGGCGCACCCGTGGGCCGGCCGCTACACCTTCGCGGACTCCGCTCCGGCCGGCGAGCCGCGGGTGCACGTGCACCCGTTGCGCACGCGGGCGGTGTTCAACTCGGCGTTCCCGTACGGCGGCAACGACGGCGCGGTGTGGGCGGGGAAGGGGCTCACCACGGCGGTGGAGGCGGGGGTGACGGCGCGCTGGCGCTGGCTCTCGCTGACCCTCGCCCCGGTGGCGTTCCGCGCCGAGAACGCCGGGTTCGCGCTGGAGGGCGAGGACGCGCCCGGGCTGGAGCCGTTCGTGGACGCCCGGCACCCCAACCAGATCGACCTGCCGCAGCGCTTCGGCGACGGGGCGTACGCGCGGATTGACCCGGGGCAGAGCACCCTGCGCGCCGACGTGGGCCCCGCCGCGGTGGGGATCTCCACGGCCAACCAGGTGTGGGGGCCGGCGTTCGACTACCCCATCATGCAGGGGACCAACGCGCCCGGGTTCGTGCACGCCTTCCTGGGCACGTCCCGGCCCGTGGACCTGTGGATCGGCAAGCTGCACGGGCGGGCGTTCTGGGGCCGCCTGGAGGAGTCGCCGTACTCCCCCACGGTGGCGGACTCCGCGGTGCGCTTCGGCACGGGGCTGGTGGTGGCCTTTTCGCCGCGGGGGGTGCCGGGGCTGGAGTTCGGCTTCAGCCGCTTCTTCCACATGCCGTGGCCGGAGGGCGGCCCGGGGGGAACGGAGATCTTCAAGCCGCTGGAGACCTTCTTCAAGGTCAACCTGTACAGCGTCATCCAGGGGAACGACACCATCGAGTCCAGCGAGTCCGTGGTCGCCAACCAGCTGGCGGCCGCCTTCGGACGGTGGGTGTTCCCGGAGAGCGGGCTGGAGCTGTACGGCGAGCTGGCGAGCGAGGACCACCGCCACAACCTGCGCGACTGGCTCCTGGAGCCCGACCACGCCACCACCTACACCCTGGGCTTCCGCAAGGTGTGGGTGCGGGACGAGCGGCGCTTCTGGTCGCTGCGCGGCGAGCTGCTCAACGGGCAGGCGTCGCACCTGGCGCGAACCCGCCGGCAGGACCCGTTCTACATCCACGCGCACACCCGGCAGGGGCACACCAGCCGCGGGCAGCTGCTGGGCTCGCCCGAGGCGTACGGGGGCGCGGCGTCCACCGTCGCGGCGGACTACTACCACCCGGGCGGCCGGGTGACGGGCTTCTGGAAGCGCGCGGTGCGCCAGGAGCAGGGCCGGTTCCTCGCCACCGGCGTGGTGGAAACGCCCGACGTGATGCAGAGCCTGGGCGCCGAGGCGCTCCTTTTCCGCGGGCGGTGGGAGCTGGTGGGCGGGCTGGAGGGGGTGTACGACTTCAACCGGAACTTCGTGTCCGACGTGGCAAACCTGAGCGCCACGCTCGGAGTGCGGGCGCGGCTCTGAGCATACAACCAGGGGAACGGCACAGGATGGACGAACAGGGCGCTCTGCTGGCGCGGATCGAGGACGGCACGGCGACCGCCGGGGTCATCGGGCTGGGGTACGTGGGTCTCCCGCTGGCGGTGGAGATCGCGCGCAGCGGATACCGGGTGCTGGGCTTCGACATCACCGAGGCGGTGGTGGAGGGGATCAACCGTGGCGAGAGCCACATCCTGGACGTGGAGGGAGAAAGCGTCCGCGACCTGGTGGCCCTGGGGCTCCTCGCCGCCACCTCCGACCTGGCGCGCCTGGCGGAGTGCGACGTGGTGTCGGTGTGCGTCCCCACCCCGCTCAACAAGACCAAGGACCCCGACCTCTCGTACGTGGTGGCGGCGGGGCACGCGGTGCTGCACGGCCTGCGCCCCGGCCAGCTGGTGATCCTGGAAAGCACCACCTACCCGGGCACCACGCGCGAGGTGCTGCTCCCGCTCCTGGGCGAGTCGGGACACACGGTGGGGGAGGAGTTCTTCCTGTGCTTCTCGCCCGAGCGGGTGGACCCCGGCAACCCCGTCTGGCACACGCGCAACACCCCGAAGGTCATCGGCGGCGTGACGCCGGCGTGCCTGGAGGCGGGGCTCGCCTTCTACGCCCGCGTCTTCGACACCATGGTCCCGGTGGAGAGCGCCGAGGCGGCCGAGCTGACCAAGGTGTACGAGAACACCTTCCGCATGATCAACATCGCCCTGGCCAACGAGCTGGCGCAGGCCTGCGACCGCCTGGGGGTGGACGTGTGGGGAGTGATCGAGGCCGCGGCGACCAAGCCGTTCGGCTTCATGAAGTTCACGCCGGGGCCGGGACTGGGCGGGCACTGCATCCCGCTGGACCCGCACTACCTGTCGTGGAAGATGAGGACGCTGGCCTTCAAGACGCGCATGATCGAGCTGGCCAGCGAGATCAACTCCGAGATGCCCGCCTTCGTGGTGCGCAAGGTGGCCGACGCCCTCAACGACGAGAGCAAGGCGGTGCGCGGGAGCCGCGTGCTGGTGCTGGGGGTCTCGTACAAAAAGGACATCGACGACCTGCGCGAGAGCCCGGCGCTGGAGATCATCGAGCTGCTGCAGGCCAAGGGGGCGGAGGTGTCGTTCCACGACCCGTACTGCACCGTCATCCACGACGACGGGCACACGCCGCTGCGCGACCTGCCCATGCACAGCCTGGAGCTCACCGGCGAGCTGCTGGAGGATGCCGACGCGGTGGTGGTCGTCACCGACCACGCCGGCGTGGACTACCGCCTGGTCGCGGAGCGCGCCCGGCTGGTGGTGGACACCCGCGGGACCATGCGCGGCGTGGAGGGAGGGGCGCGGGTGGTGGGTCTTTCGGGCGAGGCGCGGGAGCCCCTGGAGCTGGTGGGAGGGGCGGCTTGACCCGGGGGCGTCCACGATGCGCCGTGGCCGCGGCCGCCGCGCACAGGATTGCGTGCGCCGCGCCCGCGATGTATGATCTTCAGCTTCATCCGCGCCGGAGCCGGCCGCGCGGGCGAGTTTGGTCTCCACCGTGCAAATGCTGGAGCTTGATTGGTGAATGAGACTGGTGGCTCCCGCGCCGGCGGGGAAGAGCGGGAGCTGACGCCGGAGTTCTGGCGCGGGAAGCGGGTGCTGGTGACGGGGGGATCGGGGTTCCTGGGCTCGCACATCGTGGAGCGCCTGGAAGCCCTGGGCGTGGAGCGGCCGTTCGTGCCGCGGCGGCGCGACTTCGACCTCACCGAGCAGGCCGAGGTCCGCCGCCTGTACCGGGAGGCCAGACCCGACCTGGTCCTGCACCTCGCGGCGGAGGTGGGGGGGATCGGCGCCAACCGCGACAACCCGGGGCGCTTCTTCTACGCCAACGCGGCCATGGGCATCCACCTCATCGAGGAGGCCCGCCGCGCCGGCGTGGACAAGTTCGTGCAGCTGGGAACCATCTGCGCCTACCCCAAGTTCACCCCCGTCCCCTTCCGCGAAGAAGCCCTCTGGGACGGCTACCCGGAAGAGACCAACGCCCCCTACGGGATCGCGAAGAAGGCGCTGCTGGTGCAGCTCCAGGCGTACCGCGACCAGTACGGCTTCGACGGCATCTACCTGCTCCCGGTGAACCTGTACGGCCCGCGGGACAACTTCGACCCGCAGAGCAGCCACGTCATCCCGGCGCTGGTGCGCAAGATGGTGGAGGCGCAGGAGTCGGGCGCGGACGAGGTGGTGCTGTGGGGAACCGGCTCCGCCTCGCGCGAGTTCCTGTACGTGGACGACTGCGCGCGCGGGGTGCTCCTGGCCGCCGAGCACTACGGGGGGGAGGAGCCCGTCAACCTGGGCACCGGGAGCGAGATCCGCGTCCGCGAGCTGGCCGTCCTGATCGCGGAGGTGGTGGGCTACCGGGGGAAGCTGGTCCAGGACCCCACCAAGCCGGACGGGCAGCCGCGCCGCTGCCTGGACACCTCCCGCGCTTTGCAGCATTTCGGGTTTCGTGCCCACATGGACTTCCGCCGCGGCCTGGAGGAAACGGTGCGCTGGTTCCGCGCGTCGCGCTCGGCCCCGGCCGGGGTCGCGTAGCGGACACTCCCCGTTTCCGCGCCTTCACGGTGCGGGAACGGGACATGCGTGACCCTCGGCCCCGATCCGTCGTCTACAGGCGGTCGGGCTCCGTGGGGACGCGTGAAGGGCCTCGTCGGGAGCCGTTGATGGGTTACGTGTGGCGTTCGAGGCAATGGACGTGGCGACCTCCCTGGAGACCGGTATCATCCCTTCCCGAGACTTCGATCCGCGGCCCGTCCTGCGGGGCGGCGCGGTGACCTCCGAGTGCTGCCGTATGGCCTTCGCCTCGCACCGGGGCGCGGGTACTCTGACTTTCACGCTCCGATTCACCTGATGCTTGCGCACGCCGTCATCTTCGCGGTAGCACTCCTTGCTGGGCTCGTGCTGACGCCGGTGGTCATCCGCACGGCGGTCGCCTGGGAGATGTTCGATCCTCCCCACGAGGACCGGCGGGTGCACACGGAGCCCCTTCCGCGCATCGGCGGCGTCGCGGTGTTCATGGCCATGGGGGCCGGGCTGCTGGTGACGGCGCTGGCCTCGCTGGTGGGCTTCGAGCTGCTCACCGGGCCGCGCAGCTTCTTCTACGGGGTGCTCTTCGGCGGCGGGATCATCTTCGCCACGGGGCTGGTGGACGACGTGCGGGGGCTGCGGCCGGGCGCCAAGCTGGTCGCCCAGCTGGTGGCGGCGTTCGTGGTGTACGCCTACGGCTTCCGCGTGGAGGTGGTGGGGGTGGGCTCCACGGAGCTGATGCTGGGGTGGCTCGCGCTCCCGGTGACCATCCTGTGGATCGTGGGCGTCACCAACGCCTTCAACCTGATCGACGGGCTGGACGGCCTGGCCACCGGGATCGCGCTGGTCGCCCTGGTGACCACGCTGGTGGTGTCGCTGGCGCTGGGCAACGTGGAGGTCAGCCTGCTGTCCGTGGCGCTGCTGGGCGCGCTCTTCGGCTTCCTGCGCTACAACTTCAACCCCGCGCGCATCTTCCTGGGCGATTCCGGGAGCCTGTTCGTGGGGTTCATGCTGGCGGTGCTGTCGGTGTACGGCTCGCAGAAGGCGGCCACGGCGATCCTGGCCGTGGTGCCGCTGTTCGCGCTGGCGGTGCCGCTCCTGGACACGGGGCTCGCCATCCTGCGGCGCTGGCTGCGCGGCATCCCCATCTCGCAGGCGGACGGGCGGCACATCCACCACCGCCTCCTGGCGCTGGGGCTCACGCACCGCAACGCGGTGATCGTGCTGTACGTGTCGGCCAGCGTGCTGGCGATGCTGGGGCTGTCGCTGGTGTTCGCGCCGCCCCCGGCGGTGATGTCGGTGGCGGCGGCGGGCGCGGGGGTGACGCTCTTCCTGCTGGTGTACGGGCTGCGCCGCCTGCAGTACCACGAGTTCGTGGAGGCGGGGGCGGTGCTGGCGTCCGGGCTGGCCCGGGTGCGGCGCACCATCCGCGACCGCATCTACGCCCAGGACCTGGGTCAGGTGGTGTGGAGCGCGGGGACCTTCGAGGAGGTCAACGCGGTGCTGGAGGACAACGCCACCACCTTCGGCTTCCTGCACATGGAGGTGTGCCGCGAGAGCGCGACCGGGTCGCGCCCGCTGGTGCTGTTCGACGGACACGCGGCCCGCGCCTGGAAGCTGGACTACCCGGTGACCTGGCACGACTTCGTGGAAAGCGACGACTACGTGCTGCGCATCTGGTGCAACCCGCGCGACGGGGCGCGCCCCTACGGCGCCGAGCGGGTGGCGCAGATCCTGGCGCCGGTGATCGAGGAGTGGATGGCGCGCTACGGCCCGCAGCGGGCGGCGGTGCGCGCCTTCGGGCCGGGGCTGGAGATCGAGCGGGTGGAGGCGGAGCGCGTGCTGGAGGTGGTGGAGGCGGTCAAGCCGGCGCGGCTCGGACTGGTCCGTCCGCGGGCGTAGACCGGGGCGCACGGAGCGCGCTCAAGTGCAGGTGGTTGAGAAGCTTTCGTCCGAGCGGTATATTCCCCTGCTGCCCCGTCCGGGGCAGCAGAATTTTTTGTGGGATGTTCGCGCCGCCGTCCGGGCGGCACGGGCGGGCGCGGTCGCCCTCCCGCCCAGGATCACGGCAGTGGCATGCAGATGGCTTCCCGCGTAGAGTCCACCATCACGCCGGTCTCCGGCCTCGTCCCGCCCCGCCAGGCGGAGCGCGCGAGCGCCCCGACGCTGGTGATCGAGCCGGCCGGGCGCTGGCCCCGGATCGACCTGCGGGAGCTGTGGGCCTACCGCGGGCTGTTCTTCTTCCTGGTGTGGCGCGACGTCAAGGTCCGCTACGCGCAGACGGTGCTCGGCGCCGGGTGGGCGATCCTGCAGCCGGTGCTGACCATGCTGGTCTTCACCGTCATCTTCGGGCGCTTCGCCGCCATCCCCTCCGACGGGGTGCCGTACGCGGTGTTCTCGCTGGCCGCGCTGGTGCCCTGGACGTACTTCTCCACGGCGCTCTCCGGGGCGAGCAACAGCCTGGTGTCCAGCACCAACCTGATCACCAAGGTGTACTTTCCGCGCCTGGTGATCCCCTTCGCGCCGGTGCTGGCGGGGCTGGTGGACTTCGCGGTGGCGCTGGTGGTGCTGGGCGCGGTGATGCTGTTCTACGGCATCGTCCCCGGCCCGCTGGCGCTGGTGGTGGTGCCGCTGCTCCTGCTGGGGATGATGCTCACCGCGGCGGGTGTGGGGTGCTGGCTCGCCGCGCTCAACATCCAGTACCGCGACGTCAAGCACGTGACGCCCTTCCTGGTGCAGGTGTGGATGTACGCGTCGCCCATCGTCTACCCCATGTCGCTGGTCCCGGAGAAGTACCGCGGGTACTACGCGCTCAACCCCATGGCGGGGATCGTGGAGGGCTTCCGCGCCGTGCTCCTGGGCACGGGCGCCGTGGCCTGGCCCACCATCGGGCTGTCGCTCGCCGTCGGCGCCGTGCTCTTTTTGACCGGCTCCCTCTACTTCCGGCGGACGGAGCGCGTCTTCGCCGACGTGGCCTGAGCCGGGGATCCGCAGCATGTCCAACATCGCAGTCCGCGTCGAGCACCTGGGCAAGCGCTACCGCATCGGCACGGCGGCCGGGCGCCACGACTCCATCCGCGAGGCGCTGGTGCAGGCCGCCAAGGCGCCGTTCCGCAACCTGGGCCGCCTGCGCGACCTGGGCCGCTTCTCGGACGCGGAGGCGGACGACGTGGTGTGGGCGCTGCGCGACGTGTCCTTCGAGGTCAAGCACGGCGAGGCGGTGGGCGTCATCGGGCGCAACGGGGCGGGGAAGAGCACGCTGCTCAAGATCCTGTCGCGCATCACCGAGCCGAGCACCGGCCGCGCCATCGTGCACGGGCGGGTGGGCTCGCTGCTGGAGGTGGGGACCGGCTTCCACCCCGAATTGACCGGGCGCGAGAACGTGTACCTGAACGGCTCCATCCTGGGGATGGACCGGGCGTACATCGACCGCAAGTTCGACGAGATCGTGGCGTTCTCGGGGGTGGAGAAGTACGTGGACACCCCGGTGAAGCGCTACTCCAGCGGGATGTACCTCCGCCTGGCCTTCGCGGTCGCGGCGCACCTGGAGCCGGAGGTGCTGATCGTGGACGAGGTGCTGGCGGTGGGCGACGCGGAGTTCCAGAAGAAGTGCCTGGGGAAGATGGGCGAGGTGGCCAAGGAGGGGCGCACGGTGCTCTTCGTCAGCCACCACATGGGGGCGGTGCGGGCGCTCTGCGACTCGGTGATGCTGCTCAAGGCGGGGACCTCGGTGGCCTTCGGCGACCCGGACGACATCATCGCGGAGTACCTGGCGGTGCGCGGCGAGTCGGACACGGCGGAGCTGGTGTGGCCGGAGCTGGAGGGCGCGCCGGGGACGGACGACCTGCGGGCGCGGGCGCTGCGCCTGCGCGACGCCGACGGCCGCATCACCGGCGAGGTGGCGGACGACGAGGACCTCCTGGTGGAGATCGAGTACGAGGTGGTGCACCGGATCTGGAACGCGCAGGTGGGCTTCCAGGTGCTCACCGCGGACGGCACCATCGTGCTGGAGTCGTACCAGGGCGACCACCTGGAGGACGTGGGCACGCAGGAGCCGGGGGTGTACCACTGGAGCTGCCGCATCCCGGGGATGTTCCTGAACAGCGGGCAGTACTACGTGAAGCTGTGGGGCTACGTCCCGGACGTGAAGTACCTGTTCCCCACCGAGGTGCTGCTCCCCTTCGCGATCACCCAGCTCAAGCACCTGGGCGCCGACCGCGGCAAGCGGCCCGGGCTGATCCGCACGCCGCTGGAGTGGCACGAGCTGTACCCCGTCGCCGCCGGCCCGGGAGGGCGTCGCTGATCCGCAGGGCGCGAGCGCGCTCCGCCATGGGACGCCCGCTGGGGCCCCGGCATGCTCATCCTCCACGGCGGGTGAGCATGCTTCGCTATGGTCCCGGGCCGCGCGCGGCCGGGAGGGCCCGGTGAGGGTCCTGTACGACGTGTCGGTGCTGGGGATGAGCGCCCTGGACTCGCGCGCGAGGACGGGGGTGTTCCGCACCGTGGAAAGCCTGGCCGCGGGGCTGGCGGCGTCGCCGGAGTGCGAGCTGAGCTTCTGCGCCGGGGGCGAGAGCTTCTACCCGGTGTACGGGGCGCTCCGCTACCTGGAGGCGGACCCGCGCCTGGCCGGGACACCGTTCGTGTCGGCGGGGGCGCGGGAGCGCGCGGCGCGGCGGCTGCTGGACGGCTTCTGGCCGTACACCCGTGAGCCGGAGGCGGGCACGGCGCTGGGCGTGGGCGGGCGCGCCATGCGCAAGCTGGCGATCTCGGTCTTCAACACCGTGGCGGACCGCCCCCACCCGGTGGAGGCCCGCGAGCTGCGCGGGGCGGACGTCTACCACTCGCCGCACGGCCCCCTGCCGCCGCGTGCAAAGGGCGCGAGGACGCGGCGCTTCATCACCGTGTACGACCTGATCGCCGTGTTCCGGCCGGATCTCTTCGAAGCCCACGTGCAGGACTACGTCCGCTCCATCCTGGACAGCATCGGACCGGAGGACCGGGTCGCCTGCATCTCGGAGGCGACCCGCCGCGACCTGTGCGGGCACACCGGGATCGCCCCGGAGCGGGTGTTCGTGACGCCGCTGGCGGCCTCGCGCGAGCTCTTTCACCCGGTGGACGACCCGGCGGCGCTGGCGGCGGTGCGCGCGCGCTACGGGATCCCCGACGCGCCGTACCTGCTGAGCCTGAACACGCTGGAGCCGCGCAAGAACCTGGGGACGGCGGTGCGCGCCTTCGCCAGGCTGGTGGAGCAGGAGCGGATCGGCGACCTGCGCCTGGTGCTGGTGGGGGCTCGCGGGTGGGACTTCACGGAGGTGTTCGACGCGGTGGAGCGCTCGCCGGCGCTGCGCGACCGCGTCCTCTTTCCCGGCTACGTGGCGGACCGGGACCTGGCGGCGCTGTACAGCGGCGCGCTGGCCTTCGTGTACCCGTCGCTGTACGAGGGCTTCGGGCTGCCGCCGCTGGAGGCGATGCAGTGCGGGGTGCCGGTGGTGACCTCCGATACCTCGGCGCTCCCGGAGGTGGTGGGCGGCGCGGGGCGGATGGTGGCGCCGGACGACGTGGACGGCTTCGCGGCGGCGCTGGGCGAGCTGTACGGCGACGCGGAGCTGCGGGCGGAGCTGGGGCGCCGCTCGCTGGCGCGGGCGCGGGAGTTCAGCTGGGAGCGCTGCACCCGCGAAACGCTGGCCGCCTACCGGACGGCGCTCGATGCCTGAGGCCGCGCGCGGTCCCGTCCCCGCTCCGGAGGCGGTGCGCAGGGTGTTCGTGCTGCGGCCGGACAACCTGGGCGACGTGGTGCTCTTTTCGGGGGCGCTCCGCCAGCTCCGCACGCTGTACCCCAACGCGGAGGTGGACCTCTGCGTCAAGCGCTACGTGCGCAACCTGGTGGAGGCGTGCCCGTACGTGGACCGCATCGTCCACTGGGAGGAGCTGCACGCGGACTGGCCGGCGTGGACGCGGCGGATCCGCGGGCTGACACGCCTGGAGCTGGCGACCCGGCGCATGGGGCTGCGGCTGCGGCACCGCGCCGACGTGGCGCTCCTCCCGGTGCGCTCCCCGTCGCCGGAGATGCACGCCACGCTGGCGGCGATCCCGGGGGCGCTGCGCTTCGGCGTGGCGGGGTCGGACGCGAACCAGCCGCTGGACGCGGACCGATCGGCCGACGGCATCTACGCGCGCCGGCTGGCGCTGGGGCCGGAGCGCACCTGGGAGCACGAGCTGGAGGTGAACCGCGACTTCCTGCGCATGCTGGGCGCGGAGGTGGAGCTGGCGGACGTGCGGCCGGAGTTCTGGACCACGGCCGCGGACCGCGGCTGGGCGGAGTCGCACGTCCGGCGCGAGGCGGGGACCACGCTGCTGGCGCTGGCGCCGGGGGTGACGGCGCCGGCGGGAAAGGCGTACCCGGCCGCGCGCTACGCGGAGGTGCTCGCCAGCGTGCCGGAGCGCCGCTTCGGCGTGGTGCTGCTGGGCGGCGCCGCGGACGCGGCGGCGTGCGCGGAGGTGGCGGCGGCGCTCGCGGAATCGCCCAACGTGGCCGGGGTCGCGAACCTGGCGGGGCGCTCCACCATCCGGGAGATGGTGGAGGCGATCCGCCGCTGCGACGCGGTGCTGGGCCCCGACTCCGCGCCGCTGCACGTGGGCGTCGCGCTGGGAAAGCCCACGGCGAGCATCGTGGGCGGGGGGCACTGGGGGCGCTTCCACCCCTGGGGCGACCCCGCCCTCAACCGCGTCGTCCACCTCCCCATGGGGTGCTACGGCTGCGGCTGGGCCTGCCCCTACGAGACCATGCGCTGCGTGCAGGACATCGCCCCGGGGGCGGTCGCCCGGGAATTGCGCGCGGCGCTGGACGCGGCGCCGGGCGCCGCCGCGCACGCCGGCATTGCGCTCGGGGGCGCCGAACGCCAGCATTCCTGACGTCGACTTCCACCATCCTCGTCCCGCTCCACCGCCACCACCGCTCTTCTCCGGCGAATCCGCTCCGGGCCGGGCTTTCCGCCTCGCGGCGTGACCCCGCCGCCGCTGCCTCGTCTGTTGCCGGAGGCGACGATCCACCTCCCGCCCATCCGCCCTTCCGCGGACCCCACCGATCCACCACGATGCGCACGCCGCTCCAGGGTATCCGCCACCTCATCCGCAGCGCGCTGGCCGGGCACGGCCGCGCGCCGCTCACCGTGTACGGGTGCCCGGCGGGAGTCCGCGACCGGGACTTCTGGCCGCACGCCTGGAGCTGGTTCGCCCAGGACGAGGCGGCGCTCCGCGCCCGCGGCGGGGACTACCGCCCGGTGCACTTCGCCGAGACGGTGTGCCGGCGGCCCCCGCGCACCCTGGAACCGCGCCCGCACTGGTTCTTCGGGATGGACGCGGCGCAGGACCTCCCCTCGTCGTTCGCGGCGGTGATCCCGGAGGGGCGCGCGGTCGGCGCGACGGGCGCGGTGTTCGCGCCGGACGGGCGGCTGCTGGGCGACCTGTCGCGCGAGTTCGGCACGCCGGCGATCGCGCACCCGGCGCTGCGCGGGCCGCTGCCGCCGGCGCGCCGCGTGGAAGGGACGGTGGTGGTGCTCGCCGCCCCCGGGAGCCACGTGTACTACCACTGGCTGCTGGACGTGCTGCCGCGCGTGGAGATCGCGCGCCGCGCCGGCTTCGGGGGCGAGGGGACGGAGCGCTTCCTGGTGTCCGGCGGGTCGCTCCCCTTCCAGCGGGAAACGCTCGCCGCGCTGGGGATCGGCCCGGAGCGGCTGCTGGACGCCGCGCAGCATCCGCACCTGGTCGCCGAGCGGCTGGTGGTGCCGTCGTACCCCGGGCGCGCGGAGCACCCGCCGCGCTGGGCGTGCGAGTTCCTGCGGCGCGCGCTGCTCCCGGAGGCGCGCGATGCGGCCCCGGTGCGCCTGTACGTGTCCCGCGCGGACGCGGCGGAGCGCCGGGTGGCCAACGAGGCGGAGGTGGAGGGCGTGCTGCGCGCGCGCGGCTTCCGCACCGTGGTGCTGGGGGAGCTCCCGGTGGCGGAGCAGGCGGCGCTGTTCGCTTCGGCGGAGGTGGTGGCGGGGCCGCACGGGAGCGGGATGGCGAACCTGGCCTTCTGCGCGCCGGGGACCCGGGTGGTGGAGATGTTCGCGCCGGGGTACGTGAACCCCTGCTTCTGGTCGCTGGCGAGCCAGGCGGGGCTGGACTACGCCTACCTGCTGGGCGAGGGGCCGCGCGCGCCCGACTACGTCAACCCGCACGACAGCGCGGCCGACATGACCGTGGACCCGGCGGCGCTGGAGCGGCTTCTGGACCTGGTGGGGATCGAGGCTCCGGCGCCGCGCTACGAGGAAGCCGGCGCCGCGCCGCGCGCCGACGTGCCGGCGATGGCGTGAGCCCGGGGCCGCGGCCGGTCCATTGACTGCCGGCGCGGGGCGGGTTTACTGTTGATTCTTTTGCCGGAATCCGTTTGCGCTCTCCGGGCGGCTCCGTCCGCACCCGGCGAGCGCCGGCCGGCGTGACCCTTCCTCCGCGGAGCCGCAGCGCGCACGGGCGCACGGCCGCGGCTCCGGGACCCGAGTGAACGTCGTTTTCCTGAACCCGTCCGGCCAGATCGGGGGCGCCGAGCGGAGCCTGCTCGACATCATGGCGAGCCTGCGCGCCGCGCGTCCCGACTGGACGCTGGGGCTGGTGGCGACCGCGGACGGCCCGCTGGTCCCCGCGGCGCGGGCGCTGGGGGTGCGCGTGGCGGTGGTCCCGCTGCCGGAGACGATCGCCCGGCTGGGCGACGGGGGGGCGAGCCGCTCGGCGTCGCTGCCGCGGCTCGCCGGGGCGCTCCCGGCGGGGCTCGGCTACGTCCGCCGGCTGCGCCGCGCCGTCCGCGCCCTGGGGCCCGACGTGCTGCACACCAACGGCTTCAAGATGCACGTGCTGGGGCTGTGGGCCCGGCCGCGTGGGGTGCCCGTGGTGTGGCACGTCCACGACTTCGTCGCCCGCCGGCCGCTGATGTCGCGGCTGCTGCGCGCCCACGCCCGCGCCTGCGCCGCCGTGGTGGCGAACTCGCACGCCGTCGCGGAGGACGTGCGGGGCCTGGCCGGGGGGCGCGTGCGCGGCGGGGTGCACGCGGTGCACAACGCGGTGGACCTGGACTCGTTCTCGCCCGGGGGGAGCCGGCTGGACCTGGACGAGCGCGCGGGGCTGGACCCGGCGTCCGCGGGGACCGTGCGGGTGGGGCTGGTGGCGACGCTGGCGTGGTGGAAGGGGCACGAGACCTTCCTCCGCGCCGTTTCGCTGCTCCCCCCGGACTTGCCGGTGCGCGCGTACGTGGTGGGCGGGGCGCTGTACGAGACGGCGGACAGCCAGCGCTCGCTGGACGACCTGCGCGCCCTCGCCGCGCGGCTGGGGGTGGCGGAGCGGGTGGGATTCACCGGTTACGTGGAGGACGCGGCCGCGGCGATGCGCGCCCTGGACGTGGTGGTGCACGCCAGCACCGAGCCGGAGCCCTTCGGGCTGGTGATCGTGGAGGCCATGGCGTGCGGCCGGGCCGTGGTGGCGAGCGAGGCGGGCGGGGCGGCGGAGCTGTTCCGCCCCGGCGTGGACGCGCTGGGCCACCCGCCCGGCGACGCCGCGGAACTGGCGCGGCGCATCGCGGAGCTGGCGGGGGACGCCGGGCTGCGGGCGCGGCTCGGGGCGGAGGGCCGCGCCACCGCGGAGCGCCGCTTCGACCGGGCGCGGCTGGCGGCGGAGCTGGTCCCCATCTACCAGACGGCAGCGGAGCAGTAGACCGAATGCGGGTGCTTCATCTTTCCAGCGGGAACCTGTACGGGGGGGTCGAGACCTTCCTCGTCACCCTGGCGCGCCACGGCGGCGCCGGGGCGGCGATGGAGGCGTCGTACGCCCTGTCCGCGGAGGGGCGGCTCAGCGAGGAGCTGCGCGCCGCCGGGGCGCCCGTGCACCCGCTGGGCGCGGTCCGCGCCCGCAACCCGCTTTCCGTCCGCCGCGCGCGTGGAGTGCTCCGCGATCTGCTGAGCCGCGAGCGCTTCGACGCCGCCGTGTGCCACTCGGCGTGGGCGCAGGCGCTCTTCGGCCCCACGGTGCGCGCCGCCGGCGTCCCCCTGGTCTTCTACCTGCACGGCGACGTGCGGGGGCGCCACTGGACGGAGCGCCTGGCGCGCCGCGTCCGCCCCGGCCTGGTGGTGGGCAACAGCCGCTACACCCTGGGCACCCTCCCCAACCTGTATCCCGGCGCGCCCGCCGAGCGGGTCGCGTACCCGGTGGAGGCGCCGGACGCCGCGCTGCGCGGCGAGCGCGCTGCGACCCGGGCGGAGCTGGGCGCCGCGCCCGGCGACGTGGTGATCGTGCAGTCGTGCCGGCTGGAGCCCTGGAAGGGGCACCGGCTGCACCTGGAGGCGCTGGGCCGGTTGCGCGAGGTGCCGGGGTGGACGTGCTGGCAGGTGGGCGGGGTGCAGCGGGACAGCGAGGCCGCGTACCTGCGCGAGCTCCAGGCGCAGGCGGAGCGGCTGGGGATCGCGGAGCGGGTGCGCTGGGTGGGGCAGCGGCGGGACGTCCCCCGGATCCTGGCCGCGGCGGACGTGCACTGCCAGCCCAACCTGGGGCCGGAGCCCTTCGGGATCGCGTACGTGGAGGCGCTGTACGCCGGCCTCCCCGTGGTCAGCACCGACATGGGCGGCGCGGCGGAGATCGTGGACCCGGGCTGCGGGATCCTGACCCCGCCCGGCGACGCGGACGTCCTGGCGGGCGCCCTCCGGCGCCTGGTGGCCGACCCCGCGCTGCGCGCCTCGCTGGGCGCGGCGGGTCCCGCCCGCGCGGCGGAGCTCTGCGACCCCGCGCGCCAGGTGGAGCGGCTGGCCCGCGCGCTGGCGGGCGCGGG
>JBEVLE010000360.1:0-4551 GCA_040509335.1 Longimicrobiaceae bacterium
CACCGTGGGGGCGCCGCTCGTGCTGGTGCGTGTGTGGCCGGTGCCTACGACGAGTGGTCGTGCAGGATCTTCCAGCCCTCGGCGGTGCGGGCGTACAGCAGCGAGAACCAGCCGCTGCGGTCGTCGCGGCCGCCGCCGTACAGGGTGAACTTGCCGGTCACCAGGGCGTGGCCGGGGCCCATGGGGCGCACGGTCAGGCTGTCGTAGCGGAGCTGCTGGAGCGGCCTTCCCTCGCGCCAGAAGCTGCGCTCCAGCGAGGCGCGGATGCGGTCGCGGCCGCGCACCGGACCGCGCGCCATGAAGGTGGCCGTGTCGGCGTAGGGCGCCACGTGGCCGTCCAGGTTGGCGTGGTTCCAGGCCCGGGCGGTGGAGTCCTGGAGGGCCAGGATCTCCGCCGTGGGGTCGGCCGCGGGGCCGGGGGCGCCGGCCATGGCGCTGCCGCAGGCGCCGAGCGCCAGGGCGAGGAGAAGAGCGGGAAGTCGGGTCATGCGGTGCTCCGTCGGGAGGTGGAAAGGGGCGCGGGCGGCCGGGGGCCGGCGCGGGCTACTTCACGAAGACCACTTCAGGGTAGCGGGGCGAGGGCGCGTCGAGAAGCCCGCCGTCCCCACCATCCGCACCAATCCCGCCGCCCAGGTGCCGCGCGAAGAAGGCGCGCAGGTAGGCGGACAGGACGCGGTGCCCGCGCTCCGGGGCGATGATCCGCCCGCCGAAGCGGTTCACCGCCACGGGAAAGGTGAACGGCGCGTCGCTGAAGCTCATGTGCCCCGTCCCCGCAAGCTGGAGGTGGTACGCGGGCACCTCCGGCCGCTTCGCGAACAGGACCCGGAAGCGGCCCGCGATCTCCGCCCCCAGCGAGTCCCACCCGGCGCGGGTGCGGCCGCGCGCCGCCAGCTCCGCGTCCGAGTACAGCGGGCGGCTGCGGACCACCAGCGTGGGGCCGCCGGGGCCCAGCTCGCCCGCCGGGCCGTAGAGCGCGCCGTCCAGGTCCGCGCAGGCGCGGAAGCGCGGGTCCGTACGGCACGCCTCCACCGCCGCCGCGCCGCCCAGCGAGTGCCCCAGCATCCCGGCGCGCGCCAGGTCCAATCGTCCCGCGAAGCGCCCCGCCGGGGCGGCGTCCATCGCGCGGAGCCGGTCCAGCACGAAGGAAGCGTCGGCGGCCCACTGCCGCACCCGGCTCCCCAGCGTCGCCTCGCTGCGCACGTCGCCGGTGTCCGCGGCCACGCTCAGCACGCGGCCGTCCGGGAGCAGCGTGATGCCGCCGTAGGGGTGGTCCACGGCGGCGACCGCGTAGCCGTGGCTCGCGAGCTCCTCCGCGAGCGCCGTGTAGCTGGAGCGCGACACGCCGAAGCCGTGCGAGAGCAGCAGCACCGGAAAGCTCGGCCCCGCCGCCGGCGGGGCGTCCTCGCGCGCGTGGGTCCGCAGCCGGCGCCACGCCGCGAACGTCGTGGAGTCCACCTCGTAATAACCCTCGCGGCGCAGCGTGTCCACCAGCGCGCCGGCCATGTACGGCGCCCGCTCCCCGCCGCCGCGGGCCGCGGGATACCAGAGCTGCACCATCACCTCGCGCCGCCGGGCGCCGTCCACCAGGTCCGCCCGCGTGGAATCCACCAGGTGGAGCAACGTGGTGCCCAGGGTGTGCGGGCCCCCGGGCGCGGGGAGCGAGACGCCCTGACGCCCCTGCCCCCCGGCCGGGGCGGCCGTCAGCAGCGCCAGTCCCACGGCGAGCGCGAGGCGGCGGAGCCGGCCGCGCCGGGAAACCGGGCCGGGCATCAGGGGCCCGCGGCCGCCGGGCAGTCCGCCGCCGCCCGCGCCGCGGGCGGCGCGCACTCCCGTTCCGGGTGCAGGGCCGCGGCGACCACCGCCGCCACCTCGCTCACCAGGCGCGGCAGCGGCCGGCCCAGGCGCCGCCCGTGGTCCGTGTTGACCTGCACGGCAACGGCGATCCCGTGGGCGGGAAAGTACATCATCTCCGAGAGGTATCCGGGGAACCAGCCGCTGTGCCCGTAGGACACGCCCAGCGGCGTCTGCTTCACCTGCACGCCCAGCCCGTAGCGGTCGCCCGGACCCGTGGCCGCGGGCACGGCAACCAGCATGGTGTCCACCCACGCCGCGGGGAAGGCGCGCCCCGTGTACAGGGCGCGGGCCCAGCGGGCCAGGTCGCGCGGGGTGGCGGCGTAGCCGCCGCCCGTCCACTCGAACTGCGGGTTCACCACGAACCGCCCTCCCTCCAGCGTCTTCGCCGCGAAGCCGAAGGGGTTGAACTCCGGCACGATGTAGCCCGGCACCAGTCCGGGGAGCACGCGCCGGTCGGAGGGTCCGGTGGCGGCGAGGCCCAGCGGCTTCACGAAGCGGCGGTCCGCCTCCGCGTAGAAGGGAGTGCCGGTGATCCGCTCCAGCACCATCCCCAGCAGGATGTAGTTGGTGTCCGCGTAGCTCCATCCCTCGCCGGCCGGGAAGAGGGCCGGACGGCCGAGAACGTAGGCCACGAGCTCGGCCGGCTCCCAGACGCGGTCCGGGTCGGCGCGGATCGCCGCCTGGAAGGCGGTGTTCTCCACGTGCTCCTCGATTCCCGAGGTGTGGTTCAGGAGCATGCGCACCGTGATGCCGCCGGCGTTGGGAACGCGCGCGAACCAGGGCTCGCCGCCCAGCCAGCGCGACACCGGCGCGTCCAGCTCCAGCCGCCCCTCCGCGGCCAGCTGCATCGCCAGCGCCGCCGCGAACGTCTTGCCGATGCTCCCCGCCAGCATGCGGTCGCCCGGGCGCATGGGCGTTTCCGCTTCCACGTCCGCCACCCCCACCGCCACCTCGCCCGCGCTCCCGTCCGGCAGCACGAAGCCCACCGTGGCGCCGGGAAAGCTCCCGGCGGCGCGCAGCTCCTCCATTCGCGCGCGCACCCGGCTCTCGATGGCCGCGATCCGCGCGCCGCCCGCCGGCGCGGCCGGAACGGCCTCCGCGGGCGGCCGGCTGGCCGCGCAGCCGGCGAGGAGGGCAAGGACGAGGGGGAGAAGCGTGGAAGCGGAAAGGAAGCGGAGAGCGGGCGATCCGGTCATCCAGCGGAGTGGGTCGTGTGGGTCCGTCCGTGGCCGCGCGGAGCCGGAGGGCGGCGCGGCCGTGATCCCGTGAACGCTACGCGATCCGTCCCGGGGGGGCAACTCGCCGGGCGTGGGCCGCGCCACGTGAGGGCGAGGCGAGCCGGGGAGGGACAAGACGTGTCCACGTCACCGCTCCACGTACCGCTCCACCACCGCGCTGCCGGCCGCCGAGTGGCTGGATCCCGGCGTGGGGCTCCCGCCCACCACGTACACGGCGCCGCCCAGCAGCACCGCGCGGGCGTAGGTGCGCGCGGTGGGCAGCGGCGGCAGGACCTCCCACGCGCCGCGGTCCGCGTCCAGGCGCAGCACCTCCGCCAGGCTCGCGCCGCGCGCCTGCGACTCGCCCCCGAACACGTGGATCCTGCCGCCGAGGACCACCGCCCCGTGCGTGCCTCGCGGCTCCAGCGGCGGCAGCGCCGTCCAGCGGTCCGCCGCCGCGTCGTACGCGTGCACCTCGCCGAAGTCCGCGCGGCCGCTCCGCCCGCCGATCACCACCAGCCTCCCGTCCAGCACCACGGCCGCCGGGCTCCCCTTGGCCCGCGGCAGGGGCGCCAGGCTCGTCCAGCGGTCCGCCGCCGGGTCGTACACGGAGTGGTCGGCGAGGGTGGACACCGAGTTGCCGCCGCCCACCACGTGGATCCTGCCGTCCAGCACGGCTGCGGCGTGCCCGCCGCGCGGCGCGGGGAGCCGCGCGGCCTCGCTCCAGCGGCGCGCCGCCGGGTCGTAGACGCGCACCCGGCCGGTGGGCACGTTGCCCACCCCCGCGAACCCGCCCACCAGGTAGATGCGCCCGCCCAGCACCGCCGCCGCCGGCGCGTTCAATCCCTCCGGGAGCACGGTCTCCGCGTGCCAGCGCTCCCCGTCGAAGCGCTCCACCTCCAGCACCGGCCCCCCCGCCCCCGATCCGCCCAGCACGTAGATGCTCCCCCCGAGCGCCACCACCACGTGCGCCGAGCGCGCGTTCCGCAGCGGCGGCGCCGCGCTCCACCCGCCGGAGTCTCGCGCGCCGATCCCCGCCGCCGCGCAGCCGCATGCGAGGACGGCGAGCAGCAGGACCGGCACGGCCCAACGGCAACGGACACGGAGCAGGGGAAACGGCATGGCGCGGGCGAGGATGGCGGGTGAACGGGGACTGGCGGAGGGAGGATGGATGCCCGATGGGGAGCGGACGCGCAACCTCGCGGGGACGAAGCGCGGCGGGATGGGACGAGCGGAGGCGCCCGTGGGCGTGGTGCACTGCGAGAAACGACGAAGGCCGGGAGACGAAGATCGTCCCCCGGCCCGGCCCTCACCCGGCGGCCTGAGAGCCGCCACCCTCTCCCAATCCTGGAAGAGGGGGCAACTGCTGGATCTTGCGGCTGCGTCGGAGCTTGCGTGAGGGATTTCGGCCCGAAGGGGCGAGACCCGGCGGCAGTTTGCCGGGGCTCGACTCCGTTGCAGACGGTTGTTTCGTCTGCTA
>JBEVLE010000361.1:0-6446 GCA_040509335.1 Longimicrobiaceae bacterium
GCGGCGTCCGCCGCGGACGCCGCCACGCGGAAGGCGGGGGTGGGGACGCCGCCCGCGGCCAGCACCTCGCGCTGGCGCGACTTGTCGCGCGCGGCGCGCACGCTCGCCGCGTCCGGGCCCGCCAGGCCGAAGCGCGCCGCGAGCGCCGCCGCGACGGCGATGAAGTACTCCGAGCTGGAGGTGATCCCCGCGACCTCCGCGCCGCCCGCGAAGCGCTCGCGGACCCGCGCGTACAGCTCGTCCTCGTCCACCCGGGGGACGACGACCACCTCGGGCGCCCCCTCCTGCGACAGGTACGCGTACTTTTCCGGCTTGGCCGTGACCAGCACCGGGCGGAAGCCCATGGCGCGCGCGGTCCGGACGAAGATGCGCCCCGTCCCGCTGGTGTTGCTCTCCACGAAGAGCACCACCCCGCGGCTTTCGGCGCCGCTCATGAAAGCGTCAGCTCCACCCCCGGGGCGTGCGGGCGCATCACCTCCGCGTACTCTCGCCGGCCCCAGCGGAAAAACGACCAGGGGTCGTCGCCGTCGTGGGGGTGGTCCCACTCCACCGGCTCGCGCGGGAGGACGTCCAGGAGCATGCCCTGCTCCTCCAGCCAGGCGTCGTCGTACACGGTGTCCTGGTAGCGGTAGCCCTCGTCGGGGAGCACCACGGCGGTGAGCGAGTCGGGGTTCTCGCGGGCCCACCAGTCCGCCACCAGGTACGCGGCGCCGCTGGTGGGGCCCGCGAAGATCGCGTGGTCGCGGTGCAGCTGCCGGGTGGCGCGGAACGCCTCGGCGGCGCCCACCCAGTGCACCAGGTCGAAGGCGGTGTGGTCCACGTTGGGGGGCATCAGGCTGTTCCCCAGCCCGCGCAGCTTGCGCCCGCCGCCGGCGTCGGACTGGCCGAAGATGACGCTGCGGTGCGTGTCCACGCCCACCACGGTGAGCTCGGGGAAGAGCAGCCGCAGGTACGACGAGATCCCGCACACCGAGCCCCCGGACCCCACCGTGCCCACCAGGCAGTCCACGGCCCCGGCGGCGTGCACCAGCTGCTCGGCGCAGGGGGCGTAGCTCCCCGGGTTGTGGGGGTTGGAGTACTGCCGGGGGCAGAAGCTCCCCGGGTTTTCCGCCAGCACCCGCTCCAGCACCTCCAGCCGCGCCTGCTGGAAGCCGCCGGTGGGTCCCGGCTTTTCCACGATGTGCACGGTGGCGCCCAGGTCCTCCAGCCGCCGGCGCAGCGGCGCGTCGATGGCCGGGTCGCTCACCAGCGCGAGCGGGTGGCCCGCCAGCCGCGCGACCATCGCCAGCGCCAGCCCGAAGGTCCCCGAGGTGGTCTCGGCGATCAGCCCGCCCGGCTGCAGCTCTCCCTCCTCGATCGCCTTGCGGACGATCAGGCGCGCCGGGAGCAGCTTCATGAGCGGGAACGCCATCCCGATCAGGTTGGGGCGCAGCCAGACGATGCGCGGGAGCGCGATTGCGTCCACGAAGTTGGCGTTGATCACGGCACCGCTCACGAGACGGGCTCCGGCTGTGGGGACAGGTCGTTGCAGAACTCCCAGCTGGCGCGCACGCCGATGCGGCGCAGCCCCTCCCGCGCGTGCTCGATGCGGTCGGCCGAGCCGCTCCCGGGCTCGAACAGGAAGCCGGCCACCGTTCCGCTGTGCGCCACCTGTACCCCCAGCGCGCCCGTTTCCTTCGCCAGCCGCAGCAGCTCCGGCATGAAGCGCTTGGGGCGGTGGCGCTGCATGATCGTGGTGCTCGCGGTCGCCACCCGGCCCAGGAGATCGGGATCCTGCTGGGCCACCGCGCGGCGCAGCAGCCCCAGGACGGGCTGGAAGGCCTCGGCCTCCCACGCGGAGTACTGGCACGGCGGCAGGGAAAGCGTCTCCACGCCGTGCGTCTCCTCGGTGTTGAAGCCGAGCACCTGCACCCGGGGCAGAGGCCCGCCCAGGTCCAGCAGCACGCAGCCGCGGCGCTGCGCGAAGAGCACCGCGCGTCCGGGGCCGTACATCAGCGAGTCGGACGCGGTCTCGGCCACCACGGAGATGCGGGCGATCCACTCGGGGTCCAGGACCTCGCCGAAGGCGTCGGCGACGGCCCGGATGGTGGCGAGCACGTCGGTGGTGGAGGAGCCGCACCCCCAGCGGAGCGGGACGTTGCTGTCGATGCGGATGGAGCCTCCCCACCCCGTCCGCCCCAGGGCGTCGAGCGTCATGCGCGCCGCGGTCCGCGCCCGCGAGCGGTCGCCGGGCTCCACCGTGAGCGGCCCCGAGCGCACCGGGCGGAAGCGGACCCGCGTGGCGAACAGGCTGCACGGCAGCGTGACCAGGCCGTGCTCCAGCTTGCCGTCGCTGGAGTAGAAGACGCCCTGGACGATCTCGCCGTGGTGCGCGTGGGTCTCGCCCACGCCGGGGCGCCCCGCCGGGGCGGTGGCCGCGCGGGAGGGCTCGGCGGGGTCCACGTGGATGTCCAGGTGCCGTGCGGCTGGCTTCACCATGGCGCGCCCCGCCTCAGCGGTCGTCCTCGACGACGCCCACCCCGCACCACTCCATCACCGCCATGGCGCTGAACATCTTGTGCTGGGCCTGCACCCAGGCCAGGCTGCGCGGCCCGTCCAGCACCTCGTCGTCCACGTCCTCGCCCCGCACGGCGGGGAGGTCGTGCATGAACACCGTCCCCGGTCCGGACACGCGGTCCATGAGCGCCTGCGACACGCGGAACGGGGCGAACAGCGTCTTCCACTCCGGGTCGGCCTTGCTCACCCCCATCTCCTGCCAGCGGCTGGTGTACACCACGTCCACGCCGGCCTCCACCGAGTCGATGTCGTGGGTCTCCTCGACGGTCGCGCCGTGCTCCGCCGCCAGCGCGCGGGCGGTGGCCAGCTTCTCGGGGTCCACCCCGTAGCCCGCGGGAGTGGCCAGGATGAGCCGCATCCCGGGGATGCGGCTCATCGCCAGCGCGAGCGCGGCCGCGGTCTTGTTCCCCTCGCCGCAGTACAGCACCGTGATCCCCTCCAGCCGCCCGAAGTGCTCCAGGATGGTGGCCAGGTCGGTGAGCGCCTGGGTGGGGTGCTCGTCGGAGCTGAGCGCGTTGACCACCGACATCCCCGGGTGCGCGGCGAAGGTCCGCATCTCCTCCACGCTCTCGTTGGTGCGCATCACGAGCACGTCCAGGTAGCCGGCCAGCGTGCGGGCGGTGTCCTCCAGCGTCTCGCCGGTGTTGGTCTGCAGGTCGCCCGGGCCGAAGTAGACCACCGTGGCGCCCAGGCGGCCGGCGCCCACCATGAAGCCCGTGCGCGTGCGCGTGGAGGTCTTCCGGAAGTACACGCCCACGGTGCGGCCCCGCAGCGTGGGCGCGTCCGAGGGGGCCCTCTTGAGGAGGATGGCGCGCTGGCAGAGGTACAGGACCTCCTCGGGCTGCAGGTCCAGGATGGACAGCACGTGGCGCCGCCGTCCCCCCGCGGGGGCGTGGATGGCGACCTCGGGGAGGGGGAGGAGGTCGGCGGCGGCTTCGGCGTGTCGGCTCATGTGGGGTATCCGGGTGTGCTGGGCTGTCGGAGGGCGGGGTGGGCGCCAAGACACTTCGGGCCAGCGGCACACGGGCGCCGCCGGCCTCGAGCACGCCCGGGATGGAAACGGTCCGGCCGGCGCCGGGGACGGAGCCGCCGCCCGGCGCCGCGCGGACGTCGGGCGGTCGCCCCGGCTTCCGGCGAAATGGGCCACTGTCTGCAAGGGCGGTCAGGTAATATTCGCAGAGAACGTAACCCGCTTCAGCCGGGACGGTCAAGGGTGGCCGGGGGGCTCGTGCCCGTCCGCGGCAGGCCCGAAAGGAGTCCCCCCCGCGGGCTCCTTCCCGGCCCCCGCCGCGGGGGGGACGGGGACGGTTGCGCGCTCCCGGGGGTGTCTTTATAGTAGCTTGGCGCCGCACGTTTCAAGACACGTTCGGACGCGCGCGAGATCGCCGGAAACGCCGCCGGGCCCGCCGGCGACCCCCTTCCCCCGCGCCCCGGCCGGGCGATCTCCCCATGCCCGCGGACGAGCTGCCCCGGACCGCCGGTGGAGCAGACCATGATGACGATGCCAGGGGGGAAGCCGTGACCATGTCCGTGGAGCAGACCGTGGAGCTGCCGCTCTCCTTTGCGCAGGAGCGGCTCTGGTTCCTGGACCGGCTGATGCCGGGGACCCCCCTGTACAACATCCCCGCGGTCCTGCGGCTCCGCGGCGACCTGGACGTGCGGGCGCTGGACCGCGCGCTGGGCGAGATCGTCCGCCGGCACGAGCCGCTGCGGACGGTCTTCGCCGAGCGCGACGGCGTGCCCGTGCAGGTGATCGCGCCCGCCGGCGCCTTCACGATGCCGTTGGAGGACCTGTCCGCGCTCGGCGAAGCGGGGCGCGCGGAGGCTGCGCGGCGCCGCGCCACCGAGGACGCGGAGGGCCCGTTCGACCTGGCCGCGGGCCCGCTCTTCCGCGTCTCGCTGCTGCGGATGGAGCCGGAGGACTACGTGCTCCTGCTCACCATCCACCACATCGTGGGCGACGGGTGGAGCACGGGCGTGTTCATCCGCGAGCTTTCGGCGCTGTACGACGTGTACAGCGCCGGGCGGGAGTCGCCGCTCCCCGAGCTGGAGGTGCAGTACGGCGACTTCGCCGTGTGGCAGCGCGAGGAGCTGCAGGGCGAGGTGCTGGAGCGGGAGCTGGCCTGGTGGAGGGAGCGCCTGGCCGGCGCGCCGGAGCTGCTGGAGCTGCCCACGGACCACGCGCGCCCGGCGGTGCAGACGTACCGGGGCGCGCACGAGCGGGGGGAGCTCCCGGCCGAGCTGCCGGAGCGGCTGACGGCGCTCGCGCGGCGCGAGGGGGCCACGCTCTTCATGGCGCTCCTCGCGGCCTTCCAGGTGCTCCTCGCCAGGTACTCCGGGAGCGAGGACGTGGTGGTGGGGAGCCCCATCGCGGGACGCACCCGGAGCGAGCTGGAGGGGCTGATCGGCTTCTTCGTCAACACGCTGGTGCTGCGGACCGACCTGTCCGGCGACCCCACGTTCCGCGAGGTGCTGCGGCGCGTGCGCGAGGTGACGCTGGGAGCGTACGAGCACCAGGACGTGCCCTTCGAGCGGCTGGTGGCGGAGATGGAGCCGGAGCGCAGCCTGAGCCACGCGCCGCTCTTCCAGGTCATGTTCTCGCTGCAGAACACCGAGGGGACGCCGGAGGTGCTGCCCGGGGTGCGGATGGAGGGCGTGGAGGCGGAGCTGCACACCTCCAAGTTCGACCTGTCGCTGTCGCTGACCCTGTCCGCGGGCGGCCTCCGCGCCTCGCTGGCGTACGGCACGGACCTGTTCGAGCGCGGCACCGTCCAGCGGATGCTGGCCCACTACCGGCGGGTGCTGGAGCAGGTGGCGGCCGACCCGGACGTCCGCCTGTCGGAGCTGGACCTCCTGGGGGAGGGCGAGCGCCGGGTGCTGGAGACGTGGGGCCGCGCGGAGGCGGAGCACCCGGCGGACGACTGCGTCCACCGGCTCTTCGCGGCGCAGGCGGCGGCGACCCCGGACGCCGTGGCGCTGGTCCACGACGGGAACGGCATCACCTACCGCGAGCTGGACGAGCGCGCCAACCGCCTCGCCCACCACCTGCGCGCGCTGGGCGTCGGCCCGGAGGTGCGGGTGGGGATCTGCCTGCCGCGCACCCCCGGGATGGTCGCCGCGCTCCTTGCCGTGCTCAAGGCCGGCGGCGCCTACCTGCCGCTGGACCCGGAGTACCCCCGGGAGCGCCTGGGGTGGATGCTGGAGGACGCGGGCGCCCGCCTGGTCCTCGCGGACGGCGCCCTCGCCGGCCGCCTCCCGGAGGGGGCCGAGGTCGTCCGCCTGGACGACCTCGCGGCCGCGCTGCGGGAACTGCCCGCGGACGAGCCCGGGAGCGGCGTGCTCCCGGACAACCTGTCGCACGTCATCTTCACCTCCGGCTCCACCGGCCGGCCCAAGGGCGTGATGATCCGCCACGCCAGCACGGCCATCCTGCTGCACTGGATGCGCGAGGCGGTGACGGACGAGGAGCGCGCGTCCGTCCTGGGCTCCACCTCCATCAACTTCGACGTATCGGTCGCGGAGATCTTCGGCACGCTCTGCTGGGGTGGCACGTTGGTCCTGGTGGAAAATGCGCTGTCGCTGCCGGACGTGGCCGATCAACAGATCCGCTACGCCAGCATGGTCCCGACGGCCGCGGCCGAGCTGCTGCGCGCGGGCGGAATCCCGGCCAGCGTGCGCACGCTCAACCTCGGCGGCGAGCCCCTGCCGAACGACCTGGCGCAGGCGCTGTACGATACGGGAATTGTGGTCAAGGTGGGCAACCTCTACGGGCCCACGGAGGATACGACCTACTCCACGTACTCGCTCGTGGCGCGGGGCGCGGACCGCGTGCTCGTGGGCCGGCCCGTGGCAAACACGCTCGCGTACGTGCTGGATGAGCGGCTGCGGCC
>JBEVLE010000362.1:0-7390 GCA_040509335.1 Longimicrobiaceae bacterium
CAGCAAACAACGCTGCGTAACGGAGTCGAGCCCCGGCGGAAACAGCCCCGCCGGGTCTCGCCCCTCCGGGCCGAAATCCCTCACGCAACATCTTGCCCGTTCTCAAGATCCAGCAGTTGCCCCCTCTCCCGGACTGGCGCTTCACGCTGCGCGTGAACCGGATGAAGGGAGAGGGTGGCAAGCCTCAGGCGAGCCGGGCGAGGGCCCGCGCCGGGCTACGGGTTCCTGATCAGCACCCAACTGATGGGAATGGTCGCGAAGAACGGCACGGGACATCTCCCCTTGCGCGCCGGGCGGAAGCGCATTCCCCGCGACACGAGGAGAGCGGGCTGGTCGAAGTCGGGATGGGTGGAGCCGCCCACCAGCCGCGCGTCCCGCACCGTCCCCGACTCGTCGATCAGGAGCGCCACCTCGGTCCGGCCGGTCACGCCCGTGGAGCGCAGCGCGGCGGGGTACAGCGTTACGAGAAGGCGCTGCACCTCGCTGGCGTTCTGGAGCTGCGGCTCGCGATCGCTGGGCACGAGGACCAGGTCGTTCGCGCGCCGGCGGCTCTGACGCAGCGCGTGCAGCGAGTCGAACGCCGCGGCGAGTCGCGCGTCGTCGAGCGCGGGGGCACACGCTGCGGACGCGGTGGGCGCCGGGGCGGATCCTGCCGCGCCGGCGGACGCGCAGCCGGCGACCAGGACGGCCAGGGCGCCCGAGAGGGCGAGTCTGTAGGTCATCATAGGAAGACGCTGTGAGAAAGTTCGGCCGGGAGCCAGGCGTGAAGCCCTACGGATCCGCGGTCACGAGGACGAGGGCGAAGCCGTCGTACCCCTTGCTCCCCACGGTCTGGATGGCGGTGGCGCTCACGCGCGGCTCGGCGGCGGCGAGCTCGTTGAAGCGGCGGATCCCCTGCACGCTGGCGTCCTCGCTGGCGGCGTCGGCGACGGCGCCGTCGCGCACCACGTTGTCGACCACGATGAGGGTGCCGCGCCGCGCGAGCCGCAGCGCCCACTGGAAGTACTCCGGGGTGCTCGGCTTGTCGGCGTCGATGAACACCACGTCGAACGGCGCCAGCCCTTCCTCCGCAAGCCGCGGCAGCGTTTCCAGCGCCGGCCCCACCCGCACCTCCACCACCCCGGCGAGCCCCGCGCGCGCCAGGTTGCCGCGCGCCACCTCGGCGTACTCCGGGCTCGCCTCCAGCGTCACCAGCCGCCCGTCCGCGGGGAGCGCCCGCGCCAGCCAGATGGTGCTGTACCCGCCCAGCGTCCCGATCTCCAGGATGCGCCGCGCGCCCTGTAGCTTCGCCAGCAGCATGAGCAGCTTGCCCTGGTTGGGCGCCACGCCGATCGCCGGCAGCCCCGCCGCCTCGCTGTCCTCCAGCGCCGCTTCCAGCGCCGCATCCGCCGGCACCAGCAGCTCGTTGATGTACCGGTCCACCGCCGTCCACTGCTCCTGCGACATGGCTCCTCCGGAGAAAAAAACGAGGACGCAGCTCCAACCCGCGTGAGGGATTCGCGCCCGGAGGGGCGAGACCCGGCGGCAGTTTGCCGGGTCTCGCCGGAGTTACGCCACGTTGTTTGTGGCGCTACTCCGCGCGAAGCCCACGGAACGCCCGGCGCCAGCCGGGGGCACGCCCGAACCCTTCCGTTCAGAGACCCGCCTCAGCGCACCGCCTCCAGGTCGGACAGCGAATACCCGACCCCCGCGTCGTTCGCCAGCGTGCCGATGACCACCTGCGCCGGGTACCCGCGCTCGGGATGGTACGCCGCCTCCAGGTAGGTGCCGTCGCGCGCCGCCACGGCGATCTGCTCGAACATCGCCTCCACGGTGACGCCCAGCTCCAGGCTCAGCGCGCGCCCGGTGCGGATGCTGGTCACCCTGACCACGCGGTCGTCGCGCACCTCCACGCGGGCCGGCTGCGTGGCCTCCTCGGTGCAGAAGCACGTGCGCGCCAGCGTGAAGCGGTAGTCGTCCAGCCCCTGCGCCTCCCACTTCCGCATCTGCTCGGCGACCTCGCCGGCGACGGGATCCGGCTCGTCGGGCCCGGTGAGGACGGCGCACCCGCCGAGCGCGAACAGCGCGGACAGCAGGACGAGCAGCGAACGAGGGTGTGTGGTCATGGCATTCCTCCGTGGTGTGCGTGGACGGATCGATCCGCAGGGGATGACGACCGCCGCGCCCGCCCCGCCACGCTCAAGGTGGTACAAGGCCACCCGGCCGGAAGTTGCGTGAGGGATTTCGGCCTGAAGGGGCGAGACCGCGCGGCTGTTTGCGCGGGCTCGACTCCGTTACGCACGGTCGTTTCGTGCGTTACGGAGCCGAAGCCCGACCCCGGCGCCAGCCGGGGGCACGCCCAAATCCTCAGCCGTAAACAGCCGCCCTCAGAGCGGAAGCTGGACGTCCTCCCCCCACAGGTGCCGCCCGAACCACTGCCAGTTGTGCCAGGTGGCCGCCAGCTGCTCCCTGGGCTTGTCGATCCCGTGCCCGAAGCCGCGGTACACCACCAGCCGGGTCTCCACCCCCTGGTCCTGGAGCCCCTGGAACAGCTCGTACGCGTTCGCGATGGGAACGCGCGGATCGCGCTCGCCGTGCTGGATGAGCGTGGGCGTGCGCGCCTGCCGGATGTAGGTGATGGGCGAGGTGCGCGCGTAGATCTCCGGGTCGCTCCAGGGGGTGCCCTTGAGGTACTGCCGGGTGAAGGGGTGGATGTCGGTGTTGACGTAGTAGGTCATCCAGTCCGAGATCCCGGCGCCCACGGAAAGGGCCCGGAAGCGGGTGGAGGTGGTGGCGAGGAAGGCGGAGATGTAGCCGCCCTGGCTCCACCCCATGGCCGCCATGCGGGTGGTGTCCACCACACCCTGCTTCACCAGGTGGTCCACGCCGGAAAGCACGTCCCACGCGTCGCCCACGCCCAGGTTGCGCACGTTGAGCGCGCGGAAGCGCTCGCCGTAGCCGGCGGAGCCGCGGTAGTTGGGGCGCAGCACCAGCGCGCCCTTGGCCAGCCACTGGAGCACGGGGTACACGTAGCCGGTCACCGGCTGCGGGTAGTCGATGGAGGTGGGCCCGCCGTGGATCACCACCATCAGCGGGTACCTGCGCGACGGGTCGAAGCCGGGCGGCCGGTGGAGCACCCCTTCCACGCGCGCGCCGTCGGTGCTGGTCCAGCTCACCGTCTCGCTGGTGCCCAGCCCCCACGAAGCGATCTGCCGCGACATGTCGGTGACCGCGACGGGGCGGTACGAGGCCAGCGTGGCGCGGTACACCTCGGGGAGGGTGGTGGGCGTCTGCCCCACCAGCGCCAGCGTGCGCCCGTCCGCCGCGAAGTCCACGGCGGACACCACCTCCGGCGCGCGGGAGACGCGCCGGGTGCGCCCGGTGCGGCCGTCCACGGCGTACAGGGCGCGCTCGGTCCCGCTCCAGGCGAGCAGGTAGATGCCGGCGGGGGTCCAGGCGTAGCTCCCCACCTGCTCGTCCAGGTCGGCGGCCAGGCGCTCGGGAGTGCCGCCGGCGGCGGGGACGCGGGCCAGCTGCCCGTTGGTGTAGAAGTTGGACGCGGTGTCCCCGGCCGAGGTGGAGAACAGCACCCAGCGCGAGTCGGGCGACCACACGGGGCCGCCCTCGTACCCCGGCCCCGCCACCAGGGCGCGCCCGGGGCCGCCGGCGGACGGGACGATCCACACGTCGGCGCTGCCGGTGGCGTTGATCCCCGGGTCGGAGCGGCGCTCGTAGGCGATGCTGCCCCCGTCCGGCGCCCAGGCGAAGCCGCTCACGGTGAAGTCGCGCCCGCCGGTGAGGCGGCGCGGCTCGGGGATGGCGGAGCAGCCGGGGCCCACGCGCGCGGTGCCCCCGGGGGAGGCGGCGGAGTCGGCCCGCGGGGCGACGGCGCGGGTGGAGTCCGCGCGGACGCTGTCCGGGCGGGCCGGGCAGGCGTCGCCCCCGGGGAGGACGTCCGGGGCCACGTCCACCACCCACAGGTGCGACTGGCGGAACTCGGCGTCCTCCACCGCGAAGTCGCCGTAGCGCTCGCGCCGCTTGCGCAGGGCCTCGTCCTCCGGCTCCTGCGCGGCGAAGGCGATGCGGCGCCCGTCGGGCGACCAGCGGAATGCGCCCACGCCCTCCTTCCACGAGGTCAGCTTGCGCGCCTCGCCCCCGGCGGCGCGCACCAGGTACACCTGCGAGCGGTCGCCGCGGTCGGCGGTGAAGGCGATCCAGCGGCCGTCCGGCGACCAGCGCGGCCCGGTGCTGCTCCCCTTCTCGGTGCGGGTGAGCTGGAAGGGCTCCTCGCCCTGCCGCGCCAGCCAGATCTCGGTGTCGAAGCGGTTCTCCTGCCAGTCCGTGGTGCGCACGGTGAAGGCGACGGCGCGGCCGTCCGGGGAGATGGCGGGCGAGCCGGCGCTGCGCAGCCCGATGACGTCCTCGAAGGAGGGGCCGGGGACGCGGGCCTGGGAGGCGAGCGGCGCGGACGCGGCGGCGCAGGCGAGCAGGGCGGCGAGCGCGGCCGCCGGCGCGGCCGTGCGGGAGCGACGGGTCATGTGGGGGTTTCTCCGGGAGCGGGCGGACCGGGTGGACGGGAGCCTGGCGACGGACACAACGTCGGGCGCGGCGCGGCGGAGCACAAGGGAGGCGGGGACGGCTCCGCACCGCCGGGCGGCGCGCGGGGGCGCAGCCTGTTTCCGGCTCCCCGGAAATCCACGTCGTGGACAACCCCTTCTCCACCAGCTGCTTACCTTCGGGCGACCGGTTGACGGAACAACCGTTCATGGCTATCCTTTGTCGTTCTTTCCGAGGACTTTACCCGCCAGACCGGTTCCGTCTCGCCGCCCCTCCCGGGCGGACGCCCGTTCCGACCCAGTGACCGTCGCTTCCAGCGCCCCTCCGCCCCGCGGACGGGCCGCTGTCGCCTGTCGTCCAGGCCCTCCGACACCGCACCCCGGCCGCGAGGCCGGTCCGCAAAGCCAGGAGTCTCGGCGCGTCCGAGATCGTCCGGCCGCCGAAGAGGGGATCGCCGGGGCATTCCCGGCACCACCCCCCGCGGGAACCATCCATGACCCGTTCGCTCCGCCCCTTCGCGGCACTCGCCCTCGCCGGCGCCGCGCTCCTGTCCGCCTGCTCCGACCGCAACCCCGCGGGCGCGGCGGCCCCCGCCTCCGCGCCCGCGCTGAACCGCGGCGGGAGGGACGTGCACACCCCCTACGCCGCGGGGCAGCTCATCGTCCGCTTCCGCGACGGCGCGCAGGCGGAAGAGGTTTCCGGCCGGCACCGCGGCCAGGTGAAGCGCAACATGCGCCTGGAGCGCACCTTCGTCCTGGACGTCGCCCCGGGCGAGGAGCTGGCGCTCGCCGACTCCTTCGCGGCCGACCCGGACGTGGAGTTCGCGGAGCCGGACTACATGTTCGCCGTGTCCCCCTGCGAGACGGGGCTGTGCGAGACCCCCACCGACCCGTTCATCGGGTACAAGTGGGACCTGCACAACGACGGGGCCATCCGCACCAACACGGGCGCGGTGCTGGGCACCACCGGCAAGGTGGATGCGGACATCGACTGGCAGGAGACGTACGACTACCTGGGCAAGGACTTCGCGGGGTCGGCGGTCATCGGCATCATCGACACCGGCATCCGCAAGACGCACCAGGACCTGGCGGGCCGGGTGGTCGCGGAGCGCAACTTCGCCACCGGCTACGCGTCCGACTTCACGGACGACCGCAACAGCCACGGCACCCACGTGGCGGGGATCGCCGCCGCGCGCGCCGGCAACGGGCTGGGGGTCTCCGGCGTGGCGTACGGCGCCAACATCAAGATCATCAACGCCAAGGCGTGCGAGCTGTACCGCGCCGCCGACGGCACGGTGAGCACCAGCTGCCCCGCCTCCTCCACGGCCGACGCCATCGTGTGGGCGGTGGACCAGGGCGCCAACGTGCTCAACATGAGCCTGGGCGGGAGCCCGCTGGCGACCAGCGGCTCGGCCGCGCAGCTGGCCGCCCTCCGCTACGCGCGCTCCAAGAACGTGCTCCCCTTCTGCTCCACCGGCAACGACAACTACGGCGCCATCTCCTTCCCGGGCCGCTTCGAGGAGTGCATCTCGGTGGGCGCCACCAGCTGGACCGACACCCGCGCCAGCTACTCCAACTACGGGCCGCAGATCGACCTGGCGGCGCCGGGCGGCGACGGCAACCCCACCGGGTCGTCGTACAGCCTGATCCTTTCGCCCATCTGGAGCAGCACCAGCCCCACCAGCAACACCATCTACGGCTGGAAGGCCGGGACCTCCATGGCGTCCCCGCAGGCCGCCGGGCTGGCCGCGCTCCTGTTCGCGACGGGGATGACGAGCGCCGACGAGGTGCTCGCCCGCATCAAGTCCACCGTGGACGACCTGGGCCCGGCCGGGTGGGACCCGCAGTTCGGCGCCGGGCGCATCAACGCGTACCGCGCGGTCACGGGGGTCGATCCCGACGCGCCCCCGGTGGCGGTGGTGGGCGGACCCTACGCGGCGGCCGAGGGCTCGCCGGTGCAGTTCAGCAGCGCGGGCTCGGCCGACCCCAACGGCAAGCCGGTGACCTACGCCTGGAGCTTCGGCGACGGGACCACGAGCACCGAGGCGAACCCCAGCCACACGTTCGTGGACAACGGCAGCTACGCGGTGACGCTGACGGTGACGGACCAGAGCGGGCTCGCCCGCGCCGTGTCGTCCACGGCGGCCATCGGCAACGCCGCCCCGGCGGTCTCGGCGGCGCTGGGCGCGGCCTCCATCCCCTCGGGCGGGACGGCCTCGCTGGCCGGCTCGTTCTCGGACGCGGGGCTGGCCGACGCTCCCTGGACGTACTCCATCGCCTGGGGGAACGGCACCACCGGCGGGACGCTGAACGCGCAGTCGCAGCAGGTGGCCGAGACGCGGCGCTTCTGCGCGGCCGGGAGCTACACCGTGCGCCTGAGCGTCACGGACAAGGACGGCGGGACGGGCTCCGCCGCCGCGGTGCTGACGGTGGGCCGCAACCCGGTGGTGGTCGCCGCGCCGGACGCGATCAACGAGGGGCCCACGGGCGCGGCGCTCGTCCCGGTGACGGTGTTCAGCCGCGGCGGCTTCGACGCCGCCTCGGTGAACCCCGCCACGGCTACCCTGGGCAACGGCAGCGGCGCGGAGACCCCGCTGGCGCGCCGCAACAACGGCACCCCGTACGCCGACCTGACGGACGTGGACCGCGACGGCCGCGCCGACCTGGTGCTCCACTTCGAGCGGCAGAAGATGATCGCCAATGGCGACGTCAACTCGGCCACCACGCAGCTGGTGCTCCAGGCCGGCCTCAAGGACGGCTGCCTCCAGGTGGGCGGCGCCGCCCCGGTGAAGGTGGTGCCCTGACCGGCTGACGGCCGGCGGGACCGACGGACCGGCGGGGCGGGCTCACGGCGA
>JBEVLE010000363.1:0-12262 GCA_040509335.1 Longimicrobiaceae bacterium
CCCACGTGCAAGACGATGTCGGCCGTGCGCACCCCGCGAGCCTCCAGGCGCGCGAGGAGCGCCTCTGTGAAGTGCAGGCCCGCGGTGGGTGCGGCCACGCTGCCCGGCTCGCGGGCGTACACCGTCTGGTAGCGCTCGCGGTCGCTCGCGCCGTCGGCGCGCTGCACGTACGGCGGGAGCGGCACGTGGCCGTAGCGCTCCAGCGCCTCGTCGGGGGACAGGGGGGTGTGCAGGCGGACGACGCGCTCGCCGGAGGGGGTGGACTCCACCACCTCCACCTCCAGCTCCGGCCCCACCCGCACCCGGCGGCCGGGCTTGAGCTTCGCGCCGGGGCGGACCAGGGCGGTCCACAGGCTCGGGTCCTCGGCCGCGGGGTGCAGCAGGAACACCTCCGCCGGGGCGCCGCCCGCGCGCGTGCCCAGCAGGCGCGCGGGGAAGACGCGGGTCTCGTTGAGGACCAGCGCGTCCCCCGGCGGCACCAGCTCCGCCAGGTCGGCGAAGTGCAGGTGGCGGGTCCCGCCGGAGGCGCGGTCCAGCACCAGCAGGCGGCTGCGGTCGCGCCGCTCGGCGGGGAGCTGCGCGACCTGCTCCGGGGGGAGGTGGAAGTCGAAGTCGGAGGTGCGCAGCGGCGGCTCGCTCACGCCTCGAACAGGCTGGCCTGCGGTCCCTTCTCGCCCGCGTGCTCCGCCCCGATGGGCGGGGCGTAGCCGAAGCGGCGGTACGCCAGCGCGGTGGCGACGCGGCCGCGCGGCGTGCGCATGAGGAAGCCGTTCTGGATCAGGAAGGGCTCGTACACCTCCTCCAGCGTCCCCGAGTCCTCGCCGATTGCGACCGCCAGGGTGTTGAGCCCCACGGGCCCGCCGTCGAACTGCTCGATCAGCGAGCGCAGGATGCGGGTGTCCATCTCGTCCAGCCCGTACTCGTCCACGTCCAGCATCTGCAGCGCGGCGTCGGCCACCTCGGTGGTGATGACGCCGTCGGCGCGCACCTCGGCGTAGTCGCGCACCCGGCGCATCAGCCGGTTGGCCACGCGGGGGGTGCCGCGCGAGCGCTTTGCGATCTCCTCCGCGCCCTCCACGGTGCACTTGACCCCCAGCACGTCGGCGGTGCGGGCGACGATGAAGGCCAGCTGGTCCACCGGGTAGTAGTGAAGGCGCTGGATGATGCCGAAGCGGGCCCGCATGGGCGGGGTGAGCAGCCCGTAGCGCGTGGTGGCGCCGATCAGGGTGAAGCGCTCCACCGGCATGGAGATCATCTGCGCGTGCGGCCCGTCGGACAGGCGCACGTCGATGCGGCAGTCCTCCATGGCCGGGTACAGGAACTCCTCGATGATGGGGCGCAGCCGGTGGATCTCGTCGATGAACAGGATGTCGCCCTGGTTCAGCGAGGTCAGCTCCCGCACCAGGTCGCTGGGCTTTTCCAGCACCGGGCCGGAGGTGATCTTGATGCTCACCCCCATCTCCCGCGCCAGGAGCATGGCCAGCGTGGTCTTCCCCAGCCCCGGCGGGCCAAAGAGGAGGACGTGGTCCAGCGGCTCCCGCCGGCTCACCGCGGCATCCACCGCGATCTTGAGGGATTCCTTGACCTTGGGCTGGCCGATGAACTCCGCGAGCCGCTGGGGGCGCAGGCTCAGCTCGGTGCCCTCCTCCTCGGCGGAAAGGGCTTCGGGCGTGGTGATCTCGGACCGCTGGGGCTTGGACATGACGGGGGCCGCTCCGGGTGTCTACGGGTTTTCTTCGGACGCGGCTGATACACCGGCACCGGAAAACCGGTCCGCCGTCCGGGGCGTCCCGGCGCGGCGGAAAAAGCTAGCGGGGACGCGCCAGCGCGGCGCGGATCAGGTCCTGCGCGGGGAGCGGCCCGCGGTCCTGGATCACCGCGCGCACCGCGTTCTCCGCCTCCAGCGCGTTCATCCCCAGCACCACCAGCGCGCGCAGCGCCTCCTCCACCCCCGGGGCCTGCTGCGCCAGCCCGGACGAGGCGAAGGCCAGGTCGTCCAGCTTGCCGGCCAGCTCCACGGACAGGCGCTCGGCGGTCTTCTTCCCCACCCCGCTCACCCCGGTGAGCACGGCCAGGTTGCGGTCGCGGATGGCGCGCACCAGCGCCGCCCCGGGGAGCGCGGAAAGCAGCGAGATCGCCAGCTTGGGCCCCACGCCGGTGGCGCCGATCAGCCGGGTGAAGAGCGCGCGCTCGTTGTCCTCCAGGAAGCCGAAGAGCAGCTGCGCGTCCTCGCGGATCACCAGCATCGTGCGCAGCTCCACCTCCTCGCCGGGGCGCGGGAGGCGCTCGTACACGGTGGTGGGGATCTCCATCTCGTAGGCGACGCCGCCGGGGGTCATCACCTCCGCGCGGTTGATCTCCCGGACCAGCAGGGTGCCGCGGATGCGCGAGATCACAGCGCCCCCTTTGCCTCGGCGAGCACGCGCAGCGAGAAGCGCATGGGCGGCTTCGCGGCCGCGCCCACCCCGCGGTAGCAGTGGCAGAGCGCCACCGCGACGCCGTCCGCCGCGTCCGCGGGCCTGGGGGCCTCGCGCAGCTTGAGCAGCTTCGCCACCATGAAGCCCACCTGGTCCTTGGTGGCGCGGCCGGTGCCCACCACCGCGCTCTTGACCTCGGCGGGCGGGTACTCGGCCACGTCCAGCTGCCGCAGCGCCGCCGCCAGCAGGATGGCGCCGCGCGCGTGCCCCAGCACCACCGCCGTGCGCGGGTTCTTGCCGTAGAACACGCCCTCCACGGCGACCGCGTCGGGGGCGTGGCGCTCCATCACCTCCACGATCCCCTCGTAGATGTCGCGCAGCCGCTCCGGGAGCGTGGCGCGCGCCGCCGTGCGGATGACGCCGCACTCGCGCAGCGTCACCGTTCCCGCCCGGTCCCGGGCGACCACGCCGTAGCCGGTGATTGCCGTGCCCGGGTCCACCCCCAGCACGATCACGTCGCGCGCGGGGTTCTGCGTGGAGCGGGTGCCGGAGGCCGTGGCGTCGGCGGCGAGTACCATCGGGTGGCGGGTGGGAGTGGAGGCGTGTCTAAAAAGAAAAAAGCGGGTTTGGGCGTGCCCCCGGCTGACTGACGCCGGGGTCGGGCTGCGCGCGCGGTAAGCCAGCAAACAACGCTGGCTAACCGCGGCGAGCCCCCGCGGAAACTGCCCCGCGGGGTCTCGCCCCTCCGGGCGCGCATCCCTCACGCGGCTTCGCGCTGGCGTCCGCGGGATACTCGTCGCAGGGTGCCGGAGAGAGCCAGGGCGGGGGCCGCCGTTGCAGGCTGTTCCCTATTCCCTGTTCCCTGTTCCCTGTTCCCTGTCCCGCCTAAACGTAACCCCTCCCCCGGGGACGGGGGAGGGGCTCGTCGTCGTCGGTGCTCCGCTCCGTCAGGAAACGGAGGCCAGCGAGTCCTCGTCGATGTCGGCGTTGGTGTAGACCTTCTGGACGTCGTCCAGCTCCTCCAGCAGGTCGATCAGCTTGACCAGCATCGCGGCGTCGCCGCCCTCCACGCGCACCTCGGTCTTGGGGATCATGGCCAGCTCGGCCTCCTCCCACTCGATCCCCTTCGCGCGGAGCGCGTCCTGCACGGCGGCGAAGTCGGCGACCTCGGTGAGCACCGTGTAGCCGCCCTCCTCGCTTTCCACGTCCAGGGCGCCGGCCTCCAGCGCGGCCTCCATCACCTGCTCCTCGCCGAAGCGCTCCGCGTCGATGGCGATCTGGCCGCGGCGGTCGAACATCCAGGCCACCGAGCCGGTGGTGCCCAGGTTGCCGCCGTTGCGCGACAGCCAGCGGCGGATGTCGGCGACGGTGCGGTTGCCGTTGTCGGTGAGCGACTCGATCATGATGGCGACGCCGGCCGGGCCGTACGCCTCGTACGTGATCTCCTCGTAATTCACGCCCTCGAGCTCGCCCGTGCCCTTCTTGATGGCGCGGTCGATGTTCTCGTTGGGCATGTTCGCGGCGCGGGCCGTGTCCATGGCGAGCCGCAGGCGCGGGTTCCCCGCCGGATCGCCGCCGCCCGCCTTGGCCGCCACCGTGATCTCACGGATGATCTTGGTCCAGTTGGCGGCGCGCCGGCTGTCGGTGAGCGCCTTCTTGTGCTTGATCTGCTTCCACTTGCTATGCCCGGCCATCGGGTTGCTCCGTGGGTCGTCGCGTGTGGGGGCGGAAACCGGAAAGCCCCGAATATAACTCCGATTTCCCGGCGGTTCAACTTGGCGCGGGCGGGGGTAGTTGGGTCAGTTTGATTGTAACAGCAAAGGGGTGCTGCTCCGGCGCGGAGCAGCACCCCTTGGGCGGCCGTAGGGTTTCCCTGCGCTACAACCTTTTCGCGCAGCGGCACCTTGGATGGGTTCAGTTGGCCGCCGGTATCACGGATCGTTAGGTATGTACGGCCCGTACTCGCACTGGCATTGATACCCTCCGAAATCGGTGCAGCGCCCCACTGAGCCCGGATAGTTAGCCGCACAGTAGTTGTTGCATCTCTGCTTATCCCATGTCGTGCAGCCGTAAAACGCTGTCTGCGCGGGCGAGGCGAGGGCCTGCGTGGCTCCGAAGCCGAACACGAGAGCGCAGGAGGCGCCGAACAGGATTCGGCGCAGGTGGACGAACGAAAGGCTCATGCTTTCCTCCGGTGAAGCAGTGGCCCCGCGCGGTGCGGGCGTGAGAGGGGAGGAAGCACGTTAAGCGCCATTCCGCCGACAAGCAACGATATCGTGAGGCAGGTACGCAGCAGGCGGGCAGCCCGGCGCGAGCGATACACCGGGCCGTTTCCGATCAAGAACGGAGGCCCGGATGACCGCTGCCCGACCCGTCGAGCCGGACGGCGGCGCGGGTGGCTATTCCGCCCCGTCGCCGGGGGGACGGACGGGCGGCAGCGCGGCGACCCGCGCCAGCACGGCGCCGTGGTCCACGCCCCCGGTGGCGAGCACGCCGCGGACGAACGGCTCCGGCCGGTTGTAGCGCAGCTCGCACCCCTCGGCGTCGGTGACGCCGCCGCCCGCCTCCCTCACCACCAGGTCCGCCGCGCACACGTCCCACTCGCTCTTTGGGCCGCGCGACAGGAACAGGTGCGCGCTCCCGTCCGCCACCCTCACCATCTTGCAGGTGGTGCTCCCGTACGGACGCAGCTCCCACTCCCCGCGCAGTGTGTCGAAGTGGCCGCGGCGGATCTCGGAGCGCGACGCCAGCGCCACAGGCAGCCCCGCCGGGCTCCCCGACACCCGCACCGGCGCGCCGTTCCGGAAGGCGCCGCCGCCCAGCGAGGCGTGGTACAGCTCGTCCGTGGCCGGGTTGTACACCACGCCCACCACGGCCCGCCCATCCACCGCCAGCCCCACGCTCACCGCGAACTCCGCCACCCCGTCCACGAAGGAGCGCGTCCCGTCGATGGGATCCACCACCCACACGCGCTCCCGCCCCAGCCGCTCCGGCGAATCGGCGGTCTCCTCGGAGAGCCACCCGTACCCCGGCCGCTCGCCGAGCAGCGCGTCGCGCAGCAGGCGGTCGGCGGCGAGGTCGGCCTCGGTGACCGGCTGGTCGGCGCTCTTGTAGCGCACCTCGCCCCCGCCGCGGAAGTGGCGCATCACCTCGCGCCCGGCGGCACGCGCCGCGCGGATCGCGAGGTCGAGGTCGGCGCGGAGGTCGTGCAGGTTCATCGCGAGAGCAGAGGACGGGAGCAGTTCGTGGTTGCAGTTCCCATAGTTCCCAAAAGATGTTCGGGGGGAGACTCGCCGGCAGTTTGGCGAGGCTCACCCCGGCGGAGGGAAACAGCCGGGCAGTTTCGGCTGGTTCCCGGAGCCCGCGCAGGAGACGGACGGCAGTATCGTCCGGCTCCGGAGCGGCCCGCCAAAACCGGAGGCGACACCGCACACCCGGTGCCCCGGAACGCGAACCGGCCCGGATCTCCACGACCCGGACCGGTTCGAAACCACTCGGACGAAAAAGCTCAGCGCCCGCCCACCTCGCGCGACATCCGGTACATCTCGGCCGCACGGTCCGGCTTGCCCTTGCGGTCGTAGGCGATGCCCATGGCCCAGTACGCCCGCGAGTTCTCCGGCTGGATGCGCGTGGCGGTCTCCAGCGCCTCCAGCGCCTGGTCGGACTCGGCCATCTGGTTGAGCGCCTCGCCCAGCACCAGGTACGCCGGCCCGCACCCCGGGTCCAGCTCCACGGCGCGCCGCAGCTCGACCGCCGCGGCCGCGTACACGCCGCGCTTGAACAGCACCACGCCCAGCTGGTGGTGCACGTCCGCCATCTCGGGGGCCAGCCGCAGCGCGCGGCGCAGCTCCTTTTCGGCGGCGTCGTAGCGGCTCATGGCCGTGAGCGCCGCGCCGGCGCCCAGCAGCGCGCGCACGTCGTCCGGCGACGTGCCCAGCAGCGCCGCGTACGCGTCGGCCGCGGCGGCGTGGCTCCCCTGCTCCATCAGCGCCTCGGCCCCGGCGTACGGCGACACGGCGGCGCCCGCCGCGCCGTCCGGCGCCTCCGCCGCGTCCGCGTCCGGCCCGGCCGGGCTCCCGGCCACCCCGCGCCCCGCGTCCACGGGCGCCTCCTGCTCCCTGCTGCGTCCGATCATGCACCCACCTCGGCGGTTTCCTCCACGACCCACCCGCAGTACGCGGGGGAGCCCTTCCCAACGGGAAAGCTGAGCAACTCGGGGACCTCGTACGGGTGCAGCTCGGCCACCCGCCCGAACAGGCGGTCGAGCGATTCCGTGCGCGTCTTCATCAGCACCAGCACCTCTTCCTCGCGCTGCACCCCGCCCCCCCAACGGAAGAGCGATGCCACGCCGGGGACCACGTTGCCGCAGGCGATCAGCCGCTCCTCCACCAGCTGCCGGACGATGCGCTCGGCGGTGGCCGGGTCGGGGGCGGTGGACACGACCAGCGACACCTCCGCGGCCGGTCCGCTCACCTGCATCCTCCCCTCAAGGCTCCTCGCCGGGCAGTTCGGCCAGGGCCTCGCCCTCGCCGGTGAGCTCGGCCAGGGTGAAGCGGGCGTGGGCCACGTGCCGCTCGGCCCCGGCGACGCGGGGCGGGCGCGCCAGGAAGGCGCGCAGGTGCGCCACGGCCTCGTCGGCCTGCCCGCGCTGGAGCTGGAGGAAGGCCAGCCCGTAGTGGGCGCCGGAGGCGTGCGGCTTGAGCTCCAGCACGCGCCGGTAGGTGCGGACCGCCTCGTCCGTCATGCCGATGTGCGTGTACGTCACCGCGATCTGCTGGAGCACGTCGGTGTCGTTGGGGCTGTCGCGCAGCGCCAGGCGGAAGGAGGTCAGCGCCTCGTGGTACTTCTCTTCCCGGAGCAGGTTGATCCCCTCGTCGTAGTAGTCGGGACCCCTGTGGTCGGGCCCGGACGCTCCGGAGATCAGGTTGCGCCACCAGGACATAGGCTCTATGGACGGGAATTCGATGGACGGACTCAGGGCGGAGCGTCCGGGCGGCGGGCGCGCTCGCCGCGCACCCGGGCGGGACGCCTCCGGACCAAGTTACCGGCGGCGCGGGGGGCACGCAACGGAACGGACGGCGCGGCTCAGGCCCGCTCCCGCGCGGCCCGCGCCGCGCCCCCGGAGCGCTCGGCGACCAGCCACCCCTCCTGGTCCAGCAGCACCCGCAGCCCCGCCGCCTCCAGCCCCTCCGCCGCCCCCGCGGGCGCGCCCTCCACCACCAGCCGCCCGCCCGGCGCGAGCACCCGCACCCCCTCGTCCACGAGCCGCGCCGCACTCGGCCCCAGCGCGACGCCGCGCACAGACCCCGGCGCGAGCGGCAGCGGCGCCCCGGCGGCCACGCGGCTCAGCCGCCCCTCCCCCTCCCCGCCCCCCGGCCGCCCGACGGCGTGCACCACCTCCACGCCGGGCACCAGGGCGGCGAGCCCGTCCGCAAGTTCCGCTCCGGCCCCCGCCAGCAGCACCGAGCCCCACGCCTCGGCGAGCCCCAGCAGCGCCGCCAGCCGCACGGCCCCGTCCGGGCCCGCCGGCGCGCCGCCCTCGGGCAGCTCCGCCACCCCGGGAACGCGCAGGTCCACCTCCCCGCCGACGACCGGGTACATCTCGCGGCAGTTTGCGCACCCCAGCCGCCCCGCCCGAACCCGGCGCTCCTCCACCCGCTCCGCGAGCAGCACCAGCCCGAACTCCGGCCCGCAGCGCGGGCAGCGCAGGATGTCGGTGAGGAGGATGTGCATGAACTGCGAGGGAACAGGGAACAGGGAACAGGGAACAGGGAACAGCCTGCAACGGCGGACCCCCTCCCCCGACCCCTCCCCGCAAGGGGGAGGGGAGAACGACACGGCGATGGCGAGGTCGAAGCGGGGTTCCCCGCGGACGCCAGCGCCAGCACCGCGTGAGGGATTTCGGCCCGGAGGGGCGAGACCCGGCGGGGCTGTTTCCGCCGGGGCTCGACTCCGTTGCAGACGGTCGTTTCGTCTGCTACGGAGCCGAAGCCCGACCCCGGCGCCAGCCGGGTTCACGCCCAACCCCGCAGTTCAAAGCCGTTCCGCCAATCAGAAGAACAGCGTCTTCTCGGAATACTGCGCCCACTGGTTGGGCGTCTCCCACACGCGCACGTACAGCACGTGCTCGCCCTGCGCCCCCATCCGCCGGCGCAGTTCCTCGAAGATGTAGCGCGCCTGGTTCTCGGCGCTGGTCTCCATCTCCGCGAACGGCGGCAGGTCGTTGAGGTTCTCGTGGTCCAGCGAGTCGGCGATGGCGCGCAGGTGAAGCTTGGCGTCGGTGAAGTCGTAGGCCATGCCGCCCTCCCCCAGCTGCTCGAAGGCGAGCCCCGCCTCCACCTCGTAGCGGTGCCCGTGCAGCTTCTCGCACTTGCCCTTGTAGCTGCGCAGGAAGTGCGCGGAGTCGTAGTGCGCCCGGACGTTGAGGATGTACATGGCGCTACCCCGCGGACTGCACGGCGATGACCGGGATCTCCACCCCGGCGGGCTGCGTTGCGGCGAACAGCACCGCGCGCGCCACGTCCTCCGGGGCGAGCATCTGCGACCGGGAGGGGAGGTCGTGCCGCGCATCGGGGTCGACGGGGTCCCACAGCGCGGTGTCGGTGGCGCCGGGCTCCACCAGGGTGGCGCGGACGCCGGTGCCGCGGGTCTCCGCCACCAGCACCTCGTGCAGTCCCCGCAGCCCGAACTTGGAGGCGGAGTACGCGCCGTTCTCCGGGAAAGCCGTGCGCCCCGCCACGGAGCCGATGTTGACCACCGTACCCGAGCGGCGCGCCAGCATCAGCGGGAGGAGCGCGCGGATGAGCAGGAACGGGCCGCGCAGGTTGACGGCGATCTGCCGGTCGAAGGTGTCCGGGTCGGTGGCGGCGAGCGGCGCAAGCGCGAACGACCCGGCGGAGTTCACCAGGATGTCCGGGGTGTCGCCCAGCAGCTCGGTGACGTACCCCACCAGGCCGTGCACCGACGCGGGCGAGGTCACGTCGGCGGGGATGGCGTGGCCGCCCGCCTCCTCGGCCGCGCGCGCGAGCTCGCCGTCGCTGCGCGCGACCATCCCCACCCAGGCGCCGGCGCGCGACAGCTCCCGCGCCACGGCGAGCCCGATCCCCCGCGAGGCGCCGGTCACCAGCGCCGTTCTCCCCTTCAGCTCCCCGTCCATCGTTCCCCCGTCACTGGTTGGCACCGGTCACCCGACCATGCAGAGCCGCAGGAACTCCTCGCGGGTGCGCAGGTCGTCCAGGAACACGCCCTTGACCGCGCTGGTGATGGTGCGGGAGTTCTGCTTCTCCACCCCGCGCATCATCATGCACAGGTGCGCCGCCTCGATCACCACGCCCACGCCGGCGGGCTGGAGCACGTCCTGGATGGCGGTGGCGATCTGCTCGGTGAGGCGCTCCTGCACCTGGAGCCGCCGCGCGAACACCTCCACGATGCGCGGCAGCTTGGACAATCCCACGATCTTGCCGTCGGGGATGTAGGCGATGTGCACCTTTCCGAAGAAGGGGAGCATGTGGTGCTCGCACATGGAATACATCTCGATGTCGCGCACCAGCACCATGTTGTGGTGCTCCTCCTCGAACACCGCGTCGCCGATGACGTCCTCCACCGACAGCTGGTAGCCGCGCGTCAGCCAGCGCAGGCTCTTTTCCACCCGCTCCGGCGTCTTCAGCAGCCCCTGCCGCCCGGGATCCTCCCCCAACTCGCCCAGCAGCTCGCGCACCCGCTCCTGGAACGGCGTGGCCTCCACCTCCCCCCTCTCCGCCCGCGGGACCTCCCGCTCCGTGATCGACATCGGTATCTACTCCCCCGTGTACTCTACGTAGTTTCGCGGCGTCTCCCACAGCACCAGGCGCACCAGGCGCCCGGAGGGGACCCGGGGAGCCAGCCGGTTCCAGATCGCCACCACCAGGTTCTCGGTGGAGGGGAGGACCCCCTCCAGCCACGGCACGTCCAGGTTGAGGTTGCGGTGGTCCAGGTCGCCGACGACCTCCTCGGCGCGGTCCCGCAGGACGCCTAAGTCCACCACGTAGCCGGTCGCCGGGTCGGGCTCGCCCTGCACGGTCACGTCCAGCTCGTAGTTGTGGCCGTGCCAGTTGGGGCTGTTGCACAGCCCGAAGATGCGCCGGTTCTCCTCGTCGGAGAGCGCGGGGTTGTGAAGCCGGTGCGCGGCGCTGAAGTGGACGCGGCGCGTGACGCGGACGCTGGGCACGGATCCTCCCTGGAGTGCTCGCCCAAAAGAACGACGGGCCAGCCTCGCTCGCGAGACCAGCCCGTGTCGGGGCGCGCCGGGAAGGATTTTTGAAGCCTGTATGGAACAGAGTGGAAGCGTCCCCGCGACCTTCCGCCTTCCCGCGAGGGGCGTGGCGTCGGCCGCTGGAGTCGGCCCCGGCTTCAAAAGCGTTGGCTCAAAAATGTAGCTTCCCGGCGCGTCTGACGGGGGTAAGTATAACCGGCCCCCCGGGGAGGGTCAAGGATTCCGGGCCCCCCGGCGGGGCCTCCGGCGGACCCGGAAAACACACGCCGGGGACCGCTCCGCGGGGAGCGGCGTATCAACCGCACACGGCAGGGCTCCCCCACCCCGAGCATCACGGCGATGGCAGACGCAGCACAGGTCCTGCGCACGGCCGCCCAGCGCGGCCACCGGCTCACCCGGCCCCGGCGGCTGGTGATCGAGGCGCTCGCCGGGGCGGCGGAGCCGCTCAGCGCCCGCGCGCTGCACGAGGCGGTGGGAACGGGCCGCATCGACCTGGTGACGGTGTACCGCACGCTCGACTGGCTGAAGCAGATCGGGCTGGCGCGCCCGGTGCTCACCGGCGAGGGGATGGAGCGGGTGGAGCTGGTCCCCGCCGAGCGCCACACCCACCACCTGGTGTGCGACGGCTGCGGCGCCGTGCGCACGGTGTCGGTGTGCGGGCTGGACCGCACCATCGCCGAGCGCATCGAGCGCGAGCACGGCTTCCAGGTGGACCACCACCAGCTGGTCTTCCACGGCCGCTGCGCGGAGTGCTCCGGCGCCCGCGGCGAAGCAGCTTCCTAGCTCTTTTGCAAATCACTTGCAGGTAGAAGGGAGCCTGGTTAGCTTCCGTGCGCTCGAGCGGGCCGCGAGGTTCGCCGCACGTACCCGGAACGACCTGGCTCCATGAACGATTCCTCCCTGCGCCGGCCGGCGCTCTGGACCGCCGCGCTGCCGCTGGCGTGCGCCGTCCACTGCCTCCTGATGCCGCTGGTGGCGCTCTTCGTCCCCCTGCTCGCCCCCGCCCACTCGCTGGAGGTGGTGTTCATGGGGGCCTCCGTCCTGCTGGCGGCCGTCCTCACGCGCGGCGGGGTGCGCGCGCACGGCCGCCGCGCCGCGTGGGTCCCCGTCGTGCTGGGCACCGCCGTCTGGGCCGCCGGCATCGCTCACGTGGGCGGGCGTATCCCCGAGCAGGCCACCAGCGTGCTCGGCAGCGTGCTGCTGGCCGGCGGCATGGCCTGGAACGCGCGCCTCCGCCACGAGGTGTCGTGCCGCAGCTGCGGGTGTCCGGCGCATTCTCACGACGGCTGAACTGCGTTTTGACGACGGGGTTGGGCGTGCCCCCGGCTGGCGCCGGGGTCGGGCTTCGGCTCCGTAGGGCTGCAAACAACGCAGCCCAACGGAGTCGAGCCCCGGCAAACTGCCGCCGGGTCTCGCCCCTCCGGGCCGAAATCCCTCACGCGGGGCTGGTGCTGGCGTCCGCGGGGCCCCCACCCGGCTCGCTTAGGCTCGCCACCCTCCCCCAATTCTGGGGGAGGGCTTCCTGCAAGTCGGGTCTGTTGCCGTTGCGATCTGCGCGGGGAGGTCGGGGAAGGCTGCGCGGGAGGTGCGTTGT
>JBEVLE010000364.1:0-8697 GCA_040509335.1 Longimicrobiaceae bacterium
TCGAAGCCTTGATCGCCACGCCCGAGGCGAGCGTGGACGAGGTCGACCTCTTGCCGCCAGAAGAGCAATGGGCCGTGGTGAGCGGCCTGCACAAGGACGTGGCCTGCCACGACGTGACCCAACCCTTCGTGACGCTGTTCGAGCGGCAGGCCGCACTCCGCCCGGATGCGACAGCGCTGGTGTGGGACGGCGGCACCATGGACTACAGCACCCTGGACCGCCGGGCCAACCAGCTGGCGCGGCGCCTCACCGCGCTGGGTGCGGGACGCGACCGCATCGTGGCCCTGGTGCTCGAGCGTTCACCCGAGATGGTGATTGCGCTGTTGGCCACCGCCAAGGCGGGCGCGGCCTTCCTGGCACTGGACGTGGATGCGCCCGTGCCGCGCCTGGACTTGATCCTGAAGGAGAGCGGGGCGCTTGCGCTGCTGGTGCAACCGCAGCACCGCGAGCGGCTGGACGGGCTGCACGCCACCACGCTCACCGTCGTGGCCGAAGAAGCAGACGACGGTTGCACCGACCCAGGTCCACCCGCCATGCCCCTGCCCGGCGATCTGGCCTACGTGATCTTCACCTCCGGCTCCACCGGCCGCCCCAAGGGCGTGATGATCCGCCACACGTCCGTGGTGGTGCTCCTGCGCTGGCTGCGGGACGCGTTCACGGACGGGGAGCGCGCGTCGGCGCTGGGCGCGACCTCCATCAGCTTCGACGTAAGCGTCGCCGAGATCTTCGGCACGCTGTGCTGGGGCGGCACGCTGCACCTGGTGGAGAACGCGCTGTCTCTGGCGGAGATGGGGAGCGCCGGGATCGCTGCCGCGGGGATGGTCCCCACCGCCGCGGCCGAGCTGCTGCGCGCGGGCGGGATCCCCGCGAGCGTGCGGACGCTGAACCTGGCCGGCGAATCGCTCCCCGAGCCGCTGGCCCGGGCGCTGTACGAGCTGGGCACGGTGGAAACGATCCGCAACCTGTACGGCCCCACCGAGGACACCACCTTTTCCACCTGCGCGCGCGTCCCCCGCAGCGGCGGCCGCATCACGGTGGGCCGGCCGGTCGCGAACACGCGCGCCCACGTGCTGGACGCGCGGCTCGCCCCCGTGCCGGCGGGCGTCCCCGGCGAGCTGTACCTGGCCGGGGACGGCACGGCGCGCGGCTACGCGGGGCGCCCCGACCTGACGGCGGAGCGCTTCCTCCCCGACCCGTTCGGCCCGCCGGGGAGCCGCATGTACCGGGTGATGGACCGGGTGCGCTGGACCGCGGACGGCGAGCTGGACTACCTGGGCCGCACCGACGCGCAGGTCAAGGTGCGGGGCTTCCGCATCGAGCTGGGCGAGATCGAGAGCGCGCTGCTGCGGCACCCGGACGTGCGAACGGCTGCGGTCGTGGTGCGGGAGGACGCGCCCGGGGAGCGGCGGCTGGCGGCGTACGTGGTGGGGGAGGCGGAGGCGGACGCGCTGCGCGAGCACCTGCGGGGGAGCCTGCCGGAGTACATGGTGCCGGCCGCGGTCGTGGTGCTGGACGAGCTTCCGCTCACCCCCAGCGGCAAGCTGGACCGGCGCGCGCTCCCCGCGCCGGAATACGCGGCGGTGGAGCGCTACGTGGCGCCGCGCACGCCCACGGAGGAGGTGCTCGCGGGGACGTGGGCGGAGATCCTGCGCCTGGAGCGTGTGGGGGTGGGGGACAGCTTCTTCGCGCTGGGCGGGCACTCGCTGCTGGCGATCCGCGTGGTGTCGCGCCTTCGCGAGGCGCTGGGGGTGGAGCTGCCGCTGCGTGTGCTCTTCGAGGCGCCCACCGTGGCCGAGCTGGCCGGGCGGGTGGAGGCGCTGCGCCGCGCCGGCCTCCCGGCGCTCCCCCCGGTGGTCCCCGTGGAGCGCGGTGGCCCGCTGCCGCTGTCGTTCGCGCAGGAGCGCCTGTGGTTCCTGGACCGGCTGGAGCCGGGGAGCGCCTTCTACAACATCCCCGCGGCGCTGCGGCTGGGCGGGGCGCTGGACGGCCCGGCGATGGAGCGCGCCCTGGGCGAGATCGTGCGCCGGCACGAGGTGCTGCGCACCGTGTTCACGGAGGCCCAGGGCTCCCCCGTGCAGACGGTGGCGCCCCCCGGCGCCTGGGTCCTGCCGGTGGAGGACCTGTCGCACCTGGGCGAGGCGGAGCGCGACGCCGAGGCGGCGCGGCGCGCGGCGGCGGACGCGGCGCGCCCCTTCGACCTGGCCGCGGGCCCGCTCTTCCGCGCGGAACTGCTGCGCCTGGCGGAGGACGACCACGTGCTGCTGCTGTGCATGCACCACGCGGTCGGCGACGCGTGGAGCCTGGACGTGCTCTTCCGCGAGCTGTCCGCGCTGTACGGCGCCTTCCGCGAGGGCGCGGAGTCGCCGCTCCCGGAGCTGCCGGTGCAGTACGCCGACCACGCGGCCTGGCAGCGGCGGGTGCTCCACGGCGAAGCGCTGGAGCAACAGCTCGCCTGGTGGAGGGAGCGGATGGCCGATGCCCCGGCGCTCCTGGAGCTCCCCACGGACCGCCCGCGCCCGGCGCTGCAGACGTACCGCGGGGCGAGCGAGCGCATCGACCTGCCGGCCGACCTGCTGGAGCGCCTCCAGGCGCTGGGCCGGAGCGAGGGAGCGACGCTCTTCATGGTGCTCCTGGGCGCCTTCCAGGTGCTGCTCGCGAAGTACGCCGGGAGCGAGGACGTGGTCGTCGGCAGCCCCATCGCGGGGCGCACGCGCGGCGAGGTGGAGGGGCTGATCGGCCTGTTCCTGAACACCCTGGTGCTGCGGGTGGAGCTGGCCGGGGAGCCCACCTTCCGCGAGGCGCTGCGCCGGGTGCGCGAGGCCACGCTGGGCGCCTACGAGCACCAGGAGGTGCCCTTCGAGCGGCTGGTGGAGGAGCTGCAGCCGGAGCGCAGCCTCAGCCACGCGCCGCTCTTCCAGGCCATGTTCGTCCTGCAGGAGCCCGCGGGCGCGGGGGGCGGCCTGCCGGGGCTGGAACTGCGCAGGGTGTCCGCCGCCGGCACGACCAGCAAGTTCGACCTGACGCTTGCGCTGGCCCGGCACCCGGGCGGGCTCGCCGGCTCGCTGGAGTACGCCACCGACCTGTTCGACCGCGCCACCGCCCGGCGCATGCTCGCCCACTTCGCGCGGGTGCTGGAGCAGGTCGCCGCCGACGCGGACGCGCCCGTTTCCGCGTTGGAGCTGCTGGACGGCGCGGAGCGGCGCACGGTGGTGGAGGAGTGGAACCGGACGGACGCCGGGTACCCGGCCGGCCTGTGCGTGCACCACCTCGTCGAGGCGCAGGCGGAGCGGACGCCGGACGCCGTGGCGGTGGTCTCCGGCGAGGCGGAGCTGACCTACCGCGAGCTGGACCGGCGCGCCGACGCCCTGGCGCGCCGCCTGGCCGCCCTGGGCGTGGGCCCCGACGATCGCGTGGCGCTGTCGCTGGAGCGCGGCCAGGGCGCCATGGTCGCGCTGCTGGGGATCCTCAAGGCCGGCGGAGCGTACGTCCCCCTGGACCCGTCCTATCCCGCCGAGCGCCTGGCGTACATGCTGGAGGACGCCGCCCCGCGCGTGCTGCTCACCGAGCGGAGCCTGGCCGACCGGCTCCCGTCGGACGGCCTCCGCGTGGTTCTGCTCGACGACGCGGACAGCACGGAGGATTCCGCTCCCGTCGCAGGCCGTTCCCCATCTCCCGACAACCTGGCCTACGTCGTCTTCACCTCGGGCTCCACCGGGCGCCCCAAGGGCGTGGCGATGCCGCACCGGCCGCTGGTCAACCTGCTCGCCTGGCAGCAGCGCGGCTGGCGCGCCCCGGCGGCCGCGGCGACGCTCCAGTTCGCCCCCGCGAGCTTCGACGTTTCCTTCCAGGAGATCTTTTCCTGCTGGGCGGCGGGCGGGCGGGTGGTGCTGATTCCGGACGGGCTGCGCTACGACCCGGCGGGGCTGCTGGACACCCTGGAGCGCGCGGGGGTGGAGCGGCTCTTCATGCCGTCGGTGGCGCTGCAGCACCTGGCGGAAACGGCGGACGCGCGCGGGCTGGTGCCCTCGCGCCTGCGGGAGGTGGTGACGGCCGGCGAGCAGCTGCGGGTGACCGAGCCGCTGCGGCGCTGGCTGGGCGCCGTGGGGGCGCCGCTCCACAACCAGTACGGCCCCTCCGAGACGCACGTCGCCACGGCGCTGGTGCTGGAGGGGGACCCGGCCGCGTGGCCGCTGCTGCCGGCCATCGGCGCGCCCATCGCCAACACGCGCTGCTACGTGCTGGACGGCGCGCTGCGCCCGGCGCCCGTGGGCGTCCCGGGCGAGCTGTACCTGGGCGGCGTGTGCCTGGCGCGCGGCTACCTGGGCCGGCCGGAGCTGACGGCCGAGCGCTTCCTCCCCGATCCCTTCTCGGCGGAGGGCGGGCGGCTGTACCGCACCGGAGACCGGGCGCGGTGGCTCCCCGGCGGCGCGCTGGAGTTCCTGGGGCGCGCCGACGAGCAGGTGAAGCTGCGCGGCTTCCGCATCGAGCCCGGCGAGGTGGAGGCGGCGCTTGAAGCCGGGCCGCGGGTGCGCGAGGCGGTGGTCGTCGTGCGCGAGGACGTGCCGGGCGAGCGGCGCCTGGTGGCGTACGTGGTCCCCGAGGACGGCGCGGCCGTGGACGCCGCGGCGCTCCGGGCGCAGCTCGCGGGGCGGCTCCCGGAGTACATGGTCCCCTCGGCGTTCGTGGCGATGGAGGCGCTTCCGCTCACCCCAAGCGGCAAGGTGGCGCGCCGGGCGCTCCCCGCGCCCGAGCGCGACGGCGCCGGCGAGGCGTACGTGGCGCCGCGGCTCCCGCTGGAGGAGGTGGTGGCGGGGATCTGGGGCGAGGTTCTGCTGCTGGAGCGGGTGGGCATCAACCTCAATTTCTTCGACCTGGGCGGGCACTCGCTGCTCCTGGCGCGGGTGCAGGCGCGCCTCCGCGAGGCGCTGGGGAGGGAGGTCCCCATCGTGGACCTGTTCCGCTTCCCCACGGTGGCGTCGCTGGCGGAGCACCTGGGCGCGGGGAGCACCCCGGCGCCGGAGCCGCGGCGGCGCGCGCGCAGGGCGGCGGGCGGGGAGGAGGGCGTGCCGGACGGGGCGGTCGCGGTGGTGGGGATGGCGGGACGCTTCCCGGGCGCGCCGGACGTGGAAGCGTTCTGGAGCAACCTGCGCGGCGGTGTGGACTGCATCACCCGCTTCGGCGAGCGCGAGCTGGAGGAGGCGGGGATGGACCCGGCGCTGCTCCGCGACCCGGCGTTCGTGGCGGCGGCGGGGGTGCTGGAGGGGATGGAGATGTTCGACGCCGGCTTCTTCGGCTTCAACCCGCGCGAGGCGGAGATCCTGGACCCGCAGCACCGCATCTTCCTGGAAACCGCCTGGGAGGCGCTGGAGAACGCCGGCTACGTCCCCGGGGGCACGGAGGAGGCGGTGGGGGTCTACGCCGGCTCCTCGGCGAGCGACTACCTCACCCGGCACGTGCTGACCAACCCGGAGGTGGTCGCCGCGGTGGGCGCGCTGCAGGTGGAGATGGGCAACGGCAAGGACTTCCTGGCCTCGCGCGCCGCGTACAAGCTGAACCTGCGCGGCCCCGCGCTCAGCGTGCAGACCGCGTGCTCCACCGGGCTGGTGGCCGTGCATGTGGCCTGCCGGGCGCTCGCCGCCGGCGAGTGCGACGTGGCGGTCGCGGGGGGCGTGGGCGCGCGGCGGCGCGGGGGCTACATGTACGCGCCGGGCGGGATCATGTCGCCGGACGGCTTCTGCCGCGCCTTCGACGCGCGCTCGGCCGGGACGGTGACCGGGAGCGGGATCGGGCTGGTGGTGCTCAAGCGCCTGGCCGACGCGCTCGCCGACGGGGACACCATCCACGCGGTCATCCGCGGCACCGCCATCAACAACGACGGCTCGCAGAAGGTGGGCTACACCGCCCCCAGCGTGGACGGGCAGGCGGCGGTGATCCGCGAAGCGCTGGAGCTGGCCGGCGTGGACCCCGCCACGGTGGGGTACGTGGAGGCGCACGGCACCGGCACCGAGCTGGGCGACCCGGTGGAGGTGGCCGCGCTGACGCAGGCGTTCGGCGCCGGGCCGCGCCGGCAGGGGTGCGCCCTGGGGGCGGTGAAGAGCAACGTGGGCCACCTGGACGGCGCGGCCGGGGCCACGGGGCTGATCAAGGCCGTCCTGGCCGTGGAGCACGGCGAGATCCCCCCCACGCTGCACTTCACGGAGCCCAACCCCCGCATCGACTTCGCGGCGTCCCCCTTCTTCGTCAACAGTGAGCTGCACCCCTGGCCGGCCAACGGCCACCCGCGGCGCGCCGGGGTGTCGTCGTTCGGGATCGGGGGGACCAACGCGCACGTGGTGCTGGAAGAGGCGCCCGCGCCGCTCCCCTCCCAGCCCGCGCGCGCCTGGCAGCTGCTGACGCTGTCGGCGCGGACGCCCTCCGCGCTGGAGGCGGCCACCGACCGGCTGGCCGCGCACCTGCGCGCCCACCCGGAGCAGGAGCTGGCCGACGTGGCCTGGACGCTCCAGGCGGGGAGGCGCGCCTTCGGGCACCGCCGCGCCCTGGTCGCCCGCGACCACGACGAGGCCGTCCGCGCGCTGGAAGCGCGCGGCGCGGACCGGCTCTTTTCGGCGGCGGCGCCGGAAACGGCGCGTCCCGTGGTCTTCATGTTCCCCGGGCTGGGGAGCCACTACGCCGGGATGGGGCGCGGCCTGTACGAGGGCGAGCCCGTCTTCCGCGCGGCGGTGGACCGCTGCGCGGAGATCCTGCGCCCGCACCTGGGGCTGGACCTGCGCGAGGTCCTGTACCCGGGCGACGCGCAGGAGGAGGGAGGGATCGGCGGGATCGACCTGCGGGCCATGCTGGGCCGCGCCGCCGCGGAGACGCAGGACGACGCCCAGGAGCGGCTGAACCGCACGCGCCTGGCGCAGCCGGCGCTGTTCGTCACCGAGTACGCGCTGCAGGCGCTCTGGCGGGAGTGGGGCGTCCGCCCGGCGGCCATGCTCGGCCACTCGCTGGGCGAGTGGGTGGCGGCCACGGTGGCCGGGGTGTGGTCGCTGGAGGACGCGCTGATGCTGGTGGCCGAGCGGGCGCGGCTGATCGAGTCGCTCCCCGAGGGCGGGATGATGGGGATCAGCCTCCCCGAGGAGGAGGCCCGCCCCCTGCTCACCGGCAACCTGTACGTGGGCGCGCTGCACGGGCCCTCCATCACGGTGATCTCCGGCCCGGGCGAGGAGCTGGACGCGCTGCGCGGCGAGGTGGAGGCGCGCGGGCTGGTGTGGCGGCGGCTCCCCATGCGCCACGCCTTCCACACCCCGCTGATGGAGCCGGTGGCGGAGCGGCTGATGGCGCTGCTGCGGCGGGTGAAGCTGAGCGCGCCGTCCATCCCCTTCGTGTCCAACGTCACCGGCACCTGGATCCGCGCCTCCGAGGCGACCGACCCGGCGTACTGGGCGCGCCACCTGTGCGAGCCGGTGCGCTTCTCGGAGGGGGTGGAGACGCTGGCGCGGGACGGCCACCGGCTCTTCCTGGAGAACGGCCCCGGGCTGGCGCTGCGGATGCTCGCCGGGCAGCTGCACGTGTGGGGCGACGAGACGCCCGGCTTCGTCGCGTCCATGCGCCACGCCTACGAGCGCAGCCCGGACGCCGCGCACGTGCTTGGCGCGGCCGGGCGCCTGTGGGCGGCCGGCGCGGCGGTGGACTGGAAGGCGATGCACGCCCACGAGCGGCTGCGGCGCGTCCCCCTTCCCACCTACCCCTTCGAGCGCAGCCGCTTCTGGCTGGAGCCGCGCGCCGTCACCCTGGGCGCCGGGGGCCCGGCGGCGCGCGCCGGCGACCCGCTGGAGCGCGCGCCCGACCCGGCGGACTGGCTCTACCTCCCCGCCTGGACGCGCACCGCGCTCCCGCGGCGGATCGCCGCGGAGCCCGCGGAGTGGCTGCTGCTGGCGGACGCGGCCGGGATCGGCCGGCGGCTGGCGGCGCGGCTGGAGCGGCTGGGGCACACCGTGGTGCTGGCGGAGGCGGGCGACGCCTGGGGCCGGGCGGACGGCGGCGGCTACACGCTGCGCCCCGGCTCCGCGGACGACCTGGCCGCCCTCCGCGACGCGCTGCACGCGGAGGGGGTCCGCCCCCGCCGCGTCGTCCAGCTGTGGGGGATCGACCCGGAGGGCGAGGACGGCGCGGACGCCTGGGAGCGGGCGCAGGAGCGCGGCTGGGGGACGGTGGCGGCCGTGGCCGCCGTCTTCGCCCGCGACGCCGCGGAGGGGCCGCTGCGGCTGGTGGTGGTCACCGAGGGGGTGCGCGACGTGTTCGGCGGCGAGGCGGTGCGCCCCGAACGGGCGACGGTGCTGGGTGCCTGCCTGGCGCTCCCCCAGGAGCACCCGCACGTCGTCTGCCGCACGGTGGACGTGCGTCCCGGCGCGGGCGCCGGCGAGCACCTGGCGGACCAGCTCGCCGCCGAAGCGGCGGCCGACGTCCGGGACGACGCCGTGGCGCTGCGGGGCCCGTGGCGCTGGACGCTGGGCTACGAGGCGACCCGGCCCCGCGAGGATCGCCCGGGGCTGCGCGAGGGCGGTGCCTACCTGTTCACCGGCGGGATGGCCGGCGGCGCGGACGCGCTCGCCGAGCACCTCGCCGGCGCGCCCGGCGCGCGCATCGCCGTGGTGGCGGAGTCCGGCTTCCCGGAGCCCGGCGAGTGGGACGCGCGCCTGGCCGCAGCACCCG
>JBEVLE010000365.1:0-5677 GCA_040509335.1 Longimicrobiaceae bacterium
CGCAGCGCGGGCGCCAGCTCCCGGGCCACGTCGCCCGCGCGCAGCCACGCCACCCGCGAGTCCGGCCGCTCCGCGAGCGCCGCGCGCCCCACGGCGGCCAGCAGTTCGGCCGCGCCGGGGCCGTGCAGGAACAGGGGGTTGTAGCCGGCGGCCGGGGGCCCAAGCGCCCGCCGCGCCGAGCGCACCGCCAGCGACTCCGCGCCCAGCCGCCCGGCCAGCTCGTCCAGCCCGGGCCCCTCCGGCGGCGCGGCGAGCGGCGCCGACGTCACGCGGGCCAATTCCACCAGCGCCTCGGCCTCGGCCGCGCGGTCGGGGTCGCGCAGGGTCGGGGACGCGGCGGCGGGGTCCAGCGCGCGCAGCTCCGCCTCGGCGGCGCGCAGGCGCTCCACGTCCGCGGCGAAGGCGGCCACCAGCGCGTCCACGTCAGGGGCGGAGTCGGCCTCCAGCGCGTCCTCCAGCCGGCGGGTCCGCATCCCCTCCCCCTCCCAGCGCAGGATCGCAGCGCCCAGCGCCCGGCGCCACGGCGCGGCCTCCACCATCTCGGCCACGGTGAGGGTGATGTCCGACAGGAAGGCGCCGAACTCGTCGGCGGCCAGGGCGCGCTCGGCGCTCATCCCCAGCAGCGGCCCCACCTCCTCCGCGGCGATGGGGCGTCCCTCCGCCTCCTGCGCGGCGAGCACGCGGTTGAGCCCGCCCTGGAGCTCGCGCACGCTCGTCCACCCCAGCCCGCCCAGCGCCTCGGCCACGCCCGGCGCCAGCTCGGCGCCGCGCTCGGCGGCCATGCGCCGCGCGATCGCGACGCGCGTCTCGCTTTCGGGCGGGGTCACGTCCACCAGCAGCCCGGCGGCCAGGCGGGACACCAGGCGCGGGTCCAGGCCCTCGATCTCGCCCGGCGGGCGGTCGGAGGCGAGCACCACCTGCGCCCCGGCGCGCGACATGTCGTCCCACACGCGCAGCAGCTCGTCCTGGGTGCGCCCCTTGCCGCCCAGGAACTGCACGTCGTCCAGCAGCAGCAGGTTGACGCGGCGGTACTCGTCGCGGAAGGCGTCCAGCGTCCCCGCGGCCAGCGCGGCGCTCACCCCGTCCACCACCTCCTCCACGGTGCGGTACGCCACGCGCAGCTCGGGGCGCACCGCGCTCGCCAGGTGCCCCACCGCCGTCAGCAGGTGCGTCTTCCCCATCCCCGGGCCGCCGTACACCACGAGCGGGTTGTAGCTCGTCCCGGGCGACTCCGCGGCGCGGCGCGCGGCGGCCGCGGCCAGGCGGTTGCTCGGCCCGACGACGAAGCCCTCGAAGGTGAGGCGGGGGTCCAGCGGGGAGGTCATGCGGCTAGCCCGCGTCGGCCGCGAGCGGACGGTTGAAGCGCTGCGACAGGCGGCGGAGCACCTGCTCGCTGATCCCGCGAAGGGTGTCGAACACCCCCGCCCCGGCGAGGGCGCGTGCCTCGTAGCGCGGCAGGTCGCGGTAGTTGAGGAGGTCGTCCATCTCCTCCATGGACAGCACGTCCGGCAGGTCGCGCTTGTTGTACTGCAGCACCAGGGGGATGGTGCGCGGGTCGGTGCCCTGCTCCAGCAGGTTGACCTGCAGGTTCCGGAAGCTTTCCAGGTTCTCGTCCTGCTGCATGCGCTGCGAGTCGGCCACGAACACCACGCCGTCGGCGCCCTGCAGCACCAGCTTGCGGGTGGCGTCGTAGTACACCTGCCCGGGGACGGTGTACAGCTGGAAGCGCGTCTGGAACCCCGAGATCGCCCCCAGCTCCAGCGGGAGGAAGTCGAAGAACAGCGTGCGGTCCGTTTCGGTCGCCAGGGAGATCATCCGCCCCTTGCGGTCGTCCGGGACCTGCGAGTGGATGTACTGCAGGTTGGTCGTCTTCCCCGACCGCCCGGGGCCGTAGTAGACGATCTTGCAGGTGATCTCTCGGGTCGAGTAGTTGACCAGCGACATGGCTATCGCCTCACCGGGATCCGAAGAAGTGGTCCAGCCCGGCCTCCAGGTCCTTTTCGAAGGCCGCGGCGTCCGCCGTGGGGCGCGTCTCCCGCCAGCCGGGGAGGGCGGCCACCTCCTGCATCAGCGTGTCGAAGAAGACGCGCACCAGCCCGATGGACGAGTCCTCGCCGAAGACCGCGACCAGGACCAGCTCCTCGGCCGGGGTGGCGAACGACCCGATGAACACCTGGTCCCGCCCGCCGCCCTGGTGCAGGTGGTGGAAGCCGCGCTGTCCCAGCAGGGCGGCGATGGCGCGCGACGAGGCGTGGATCCCCGCCCCCAGCGCCGCCACCCCCATCACGTCCAGCGCGCGCGCGAATCCCCGCTGCGCCAGCACCTGGCCGCTCTCGTTGATGAGCAGCACCAGCCGCGTCCCCGCCTCGCGGGTGAAGCGCTCGACCGGCCCCGCCAGGTCGCCGACGAACTTTTCCAGGTCGCCGCGCCTCATGCGGGGTCCTGTCCGAACGGATTTGAACTGCCGGGTTCGGGCGTGCCCCCGCTGGCGCGGGGTCGGGCCCGCGCTGGCGTCCGCGGGGCCCCGCGCCGTGCCCTCCACTCCGCCGTGTCGTTCTCCCCCTCCCCCCTTGCGGGGGAGGGGGCCGGGGGGAGGGGGGTCGCCGTTCTCGCCCTCATTCCAGCGCACCGGCGGCGCGGGCGGCCTCCAGGCGGACGAGCCCCACGTTGACCCAGCGCTCCGCCACCACCACCAGCAGCAGGTCGCCCATCTCCGGGGGCGCCGCGGCGAACAGGAAGCCGTCGTCGCCCTCCACCTGGATGAACGACGCGCTCCCGAACGCCGCCGCCCGCACCGACCGGCGCGCCCGCCGGAACAGCGACGCCACCAGCGCCGCCACCGCGGGCCCGGGGACGCCGATCATCAGGTCGGCCTCCACCACCAGCCCGTCCTCGGCGGCGACCACCATGGAGCCGCGCACCCCCGGGATGCGGTTGATGACGGACAATTGCTCCGTGAACGCGCTCACCCCTCGCCTCCCCCGTCCCCGGTCCCCAGGAGCCGCGCCGCGACGGTTTCGGCGCGCGCCGCGATCCGCAGCGCCCAGCCGGTGGGCACCTCGCGGCTGGCGGCCACCGCAAGCATGGCGTCGTCGGCCGCGGGCGCGATGCGGACGGTGGTTTCCGGCGTTTCCACCAGCATCCCCCGCCACGCACCCAGCCCCAGGTGGCGCAGCGCCCGCTCCGCCTCGGCGGAGGCGCCGTGCAGCGCCGCCGCCACCTCCGGCGCGCGGTCGGCGCCCTCCGCGACCATCTCCCCCGCGACCACGAAGCCCTGCGCGTCCATCAGCAGCGCGCCCAGGATGCCGCGCTCCGCGGTGAGCGAGCGGAACTCCGCCTGCGCGGCGTCCCACGGCGACGGCGCGGACGGAGCGGCGGGCCGCGGCGGCGGGCTGGGCGCCGGAGCCGCGGCGGGCTCTCCGGCCTGCGCCCGGGCGCGGGCGAGCGCGTCCCGCACGTCCTCGTCGGCGGGGTTCGCGGCGGCGGTGCGCTCCAGGTGGCGCAGGGCGCTCCCCCACTCGCCGCGCTCGGCGGAGATCAGCCCGATCTCGCGGCGGGCGCCGGCGTGCTCGGGGTCCAGGCTGAGCGCCATGTCCCACTCGTCGAACGCCTTCACCGGCTCGCCGCCCTCGCGGTACAGCAGCCCCAGGAGGTAGTGCGCCTCCACGTTGGTGGGGTTGCGCTCCAGTCCCCGCAGGCACAGCCGCAGCGCTGCGTCGCGGCGCCCGGCCTGGCGGTACGCCTCGGCGAGCGGGAGGAAGGCGAGCGTCCCCGGGTCGCGGGCGACCTCCTCGCTCCAGCCGCGGATCTGCGCGGGGGTGGCGCTCATCCGCCCTCCTCGTCCAGCACGGCGCGCAGCGCGGCGGCCGCGGCGCGCGCCCGCTCCGCGGTGGAGCGGCGCGCGGGGTCCGCCTCGGCGAGGCGCAGGTAGGTGCCCCACGCCTCCCCGGCGCGCTCCAGGTTGCCGGTGCGCGCCGCCGCGAAGCCCAGGTGGAAGTGCGCCGCGGGGAGGAGCGGGTCCAGCGAGATCACCCGGTCCAGCGCCAGGCACGCCTCGGTCCAGCGCCCGGCGGCCGCGTGCGCCCGCGCCAGCAGCGCGTGCACCTCGGGACGGTCGGGGTAGCCGCGCGCCAGGTCGCCCAGCACGCGCAGGGCGCGCGAGGGGTTCCCCTCGCGCAGCGCGGCGTGGCCGGCGGCCAGCCCCTCGAACAGGGTGGCGTCGCCGGGCGCTTCCGCCACGGCCACGCCGGCCGGCTCCTCCGCGATGTCCACCACACCGGTGGACACCAGCCCGTAGACGATCTTGGCGACGTCGAAGTCGCTGCGCCCCAGGTCGGAGGCGATCTCCTTGAGCGGGCGCACCCCGTCGATCTCGGCCAGCACCTCCCACTCGCTGGGGTGCAGGTCGAGCACCCCCTCGTCCGCGCCCTCGCCGGTGAGCGCGGGGACCACCGCCATGTGCGGGATCTTCGCTTCCAGCGTGCTCCACTCGTCGATGCGGCGCGCCGCCTCCATCAGCAGCGACTCGGTGGGGACGCGCACCGCCACGCCGCCGGGCTCCGCGGGCGCCGACTCCTCGAAGCGGAAGTAGCCGTCCTTCCACTGGATCAGGTCGAAGACGATCTCCTCGATCTGGAAGCGGAGCTGCCGCTTGAGGTCCGCCTCGGAAACGGCGCCCATCTCCACCAGGATGGTGCCGATGCGCCGGCTGGGATCCTGCCGCTGCAGCTGCACGGCGCGGTTCACCTGCGCCTCGGTGACCTTGCCGGCCATGAGCAGCAGGCGGTCGATGCGCCCGGTGCTCCCCGCCAGCTCGGCGCCCACCACGGCGCCCCGCTCGAAGCGGATCGCGGCCCGGCGCCCGGCGGCGTCGCCGCTGACGGTGAGCAGCCCCGTCTTGCGCGACAGGTCCAGGAGCTGGAAAACGTCGCTGAGCGCCAGCTCGCGGATCGGTCCCTCGATCGCCATGGCGCCGTCAGGCCGGCTGGAGGGCGGCGTCGCCCGTGCGGAAGATGCGCGCGAACTCCATCGCCGCGGCCACGTTCTCCCGGGCGCGCGCCGCCAGCTCGCCGTCCGGGTCCGCGTCGATGGTGTCGCGCCAGTGGCCGATGGCGTCGCGGAAGCGGCGCTCCTCCCCGGCGACGACGCCCAGGTAGAAGGAGGCCCCCGCGTGGCGCGGGTCGAAGCGCAGCACCCGGCGGAAGGCCTGCCGCGCGTCGTCGCGCCTCCCCTCGTCCAGCAGCACCCGGCCCAGCAGGATCAGCGCGTCGAAGTGGTACGGGTCGTCGGCCAGCAGTTCCACCAGCGCGCCGACGGCCTCGCCCGTGCGCCCGGCGCGCCACTCCGCCCGCGCGAGGAGCTGCAGGGCGTCCGGGTAGGTGGGGAGCAGGTCCAGCGCGGCGCGCGCCTCGTCGGCGGCCTCCGCGGGGCGGTCGGTGTCCAGCAGCAGGCGGCCCAGCTCCAGCCGCGCGCCCACGAACTCGGGGTCCAGGCGCACCGCCTCGCGCAGCGCGCCCTCGGCCTCGGCGCGGCGTCCGGCCAGCGCCTCGGCGCGCCCCAGCGAGCGGAGGGTGGCGGGGTCCGCCGGGTCCAGCGCCCGCACCCGCGCGAACACGTCCGCGGCGGCCACGCCGTCGCCGCCGCGCAGCAGCGCCTCGCCCAGCACGCGCAGGTTGGC
>JBEVLE010000366.1:0-17761 GCA_040509335.1 Longimicrobiaceae bacterium
GGGGGCGACGCCCGGCTTCACCTCGGCCGGCTTCGGCGCCTCGCGGGCGGCGGGCGCCGCGGCGCGCCGCTCGTCGCGGCCGCCGCCCCGGGGGCGCTCCTCGCGGCGGGAGGTGCTCCCGCCTCCGCCTCCCCCGCCGCTCCCCCGCCCCGCCCCCGACTTCATGCTCAGCGCGATGCGGTTGCGCGGCACGTCCACCGCGAGCACCCGCACCGTCACCCGGTCGCCCACCTTCGCCACCTCGTTGGGGTCGCGGACGAAGCGGTCCGACATCTCGGACACGTGCACCAGCCCGTCCTGGTGGACGCCCACGTCCACGAACGCCCCGAAGGCGACCACGTTGGTGATCGTCCCCTGGAGCGTCATCCCTTCCCTGAGGTCGGCCACCGTCTGCACGTCGTCGCGGAAGGCAGGCGCCTCGAAGGCGCTGCGCGGGTCGCGGCCCGGCTTCTTCAGCTCGGCGACGATGTCCTCCAGCGTGGGGAGCCCCACCCCCTCGCCCACGTACCTGCGCGGCTCGATGCGGCGGATGGCCTCCTCGTTCCCCACCAGCGAGTCCAGCCCCACCCCGATGTCGCGGGCCATGGCCTCCACCAGCGCGTAGCGCTCCGGGTGCACCGCGGAGCCGTCCAGTGGGTGCTCGCCGCCGCGCACGCGTAGGAAGCCGCCCGCCTGCTCGAAGGTCCGCGGCCCCAGCCCCGGCACCTTGAGGATCTGCTTGCGCGAGCGGAAGGCCCCGTCCCGGTCGCGCGTCTCGCCGATGCGCTGCGCCACCGAGGGCCCGATCCCCGCCACGTAGGCCAGGAGCGAGGGCGATGCGGTGTTGACCTCCACCCCCACCCGGTTCACGCAGCTTTCCACCGTCTCGTCCAGGCGCCGCTTGAGCCGCGTCTGCGACACGTCGTGCTGGTACTGCCCCACCCCGATGGACTTGGGGTCGATCTTGACCAGCTCCGCAAGCGGGTCCTGGAGCCGCCGCGCGATGGACACCGCCGAGCGCAGGGTGAGGTCCAGCTCCGGGAACTCCTCGCGCGCCAGGTCGGACGCCGAGTACACGGAGGCGCCCGCCTCGTTGACCATCACCACCGTCGGCCGCTGCCCGGCGGGCAGCTCGCGCACCACCTCGCGCAGCAGCGCGTCCGTTTCGCGGCTGGCCGTGCCGTTGCCCACCGCCACCAGCTCCACCGCGTGCTCGCGGATCACGCGGGCGAGGTCCTTGCGTGCCCGGTCCTCCTGGTGCAGGTAGACGTGCCCGGTCGCGAGAAGCGCCCCCGTGCGGCTCACCACCGCGAGCTTGCACCCCGTCCGGTACCCCGGGTCCACCCCCAGCACCGTCTTTTCCCCCGCCGGCGAGGACAGCAGCAGCGCCTCCAGGTTCTGCCCGAAGATGAGGATGGCCTCCTCGTCCGCGCGCGTCTTGAGCTCCATGCGCAGCTCCACCTCCACCGAGGAGGCGATCAGCCGGCGGTACGCGTCCTCCACGGCGGCGCGCATCTGCTCCGGCGCGCGCGACGGGGCCACGAAGCGCTGCGCCAGCCCCGCGGCGATCTCCTCCTCCGGCGCCACCACGCGGGCCACCAGGAACTCCTCCGCCTCGCCGCGGCGGATCGCCAGCACGCGGTGCCCGGGGAGGTCCCGGATTGGCTGCGCGAAGTCGTAGTAGTCCTGGAACTTGGAGGTCTCTCCCTCCTTGCCGCGCGCCGCCCTGCTTTCCAGCACGCCGCGCTCGCGGGTGCGCTCCCGCACGAACGCCCGCGCCGCCGCGTCGTCCGCCACGCGCTCCGCCACGATGTCGCGCGCCCCCGCCAGCGCGTCCTCGACGGACGCCACTTCCCTCGCCGGGTCCACGAAATTCGCCGCGGCCGCCGCCAGCTCCACGTCGGTCGTCGCGCCCGCCCAGAGCAGCTCCGCCAGCGGCTCCAGCCCGCGCTCCGCGGCGATGGTGGCCCGCGTGCGGCGCTTGGGCTTGTAGGGGCGGTACAGGTCCTCCAGCGCCGACTTGGTGTCCGCGCGCTCCAGGGCGGCGCGCAGCTCCGGCGTCAGCTTCCCCTGCTCCTCCACCGACTGGAGGATGGCGCGGCGCCGCTCGTCCAGCTCGCTCAGGTACTCGTGGCGGTCGCGGACGTCGCGGATCTGCACCTCGTCCAGCTCCCCCGTGGCTTCCTTGCGGTAGCGCGCGACGAAGGGGATGGTGTTCCCCTCCAGGAGCAGCTCCAGCGCGGCCCGCACCTGGCTGACACGGAGTCCAAGCTCGGCGGCGATCTTTTCTACGTACGGCATGAACGGGCGTTCGGAGTCGGGATGATCAGTCAGAAAACATCACCTGGCGCACGCCATGCAGGGCCATGGCGCCGGTGACTCAGGTTGAGAATCTAAACCCTGGAGGGGGACCATGGGCAGTCCGGAAGACGGGAGCCAAGCAGATACGAGCCAGGAGCGGCTGGACAAGCGGTCGCGCGGATTGAACGAGGAGCACAAGGAGGGTCAGGACAACATCAAGAATCGAACGCGGCACTTGGATCCGACGACCGAAGAATTCAAGAAATCGAGGGGCGGCGGGTAAGTTGCCACGGCAGCGGAGGACGGCTCAGTCCTCCGCGGCCGTGTTCAGCGCGTGGTGGTGCGTCCCGTACCACGCCCCGAAGACCGCGGCCGCGATCTGGAGGAGGAGGGTCGCCGCGGCGACGGTGGGGTTGAGGCCCGTCCACTCCGCGGCATCCAGGACGCCGGCGAGCAGGTTGGCGAGGAACCACACCACCAGTGTGAACAGGCCGATCCCCACCCCGTGCAGCACCGGGGCCTCCCCCGTGCGCCACCCCACCAGCCACCCCCCGCAGAAGAAACCCACCAGCACCGCCAGGAGCACCCATCCGCTCCCCGAGTCGGCGGTGGGGTGGACGAGCCCCACGACGGACAGCCCCACCAGCGCAAGCCCCGTGACCGCGGCGGCGGCGAACCAGCCGAAGGCGACCCACGACGGGCGGACGTTCTGGAGGTGCTCGGTCTGCATGGGTCAGCGTCCGTTCAGGGTGAGCTGCACCGGCGCGAAGGAGCGCCGGTGGTGCGGCGTGGGGCCCAGGCGCGCCAGCGCGTCCAGGTGCTCCGGGGTGCCGTACCCCTTGTTGCGCTCCCACCCGTAGCCGGGGTAGCGGGCCGCCAGGCGGGACATCAGCCGGTCGCGCACCACCTTGGCGAGGATGGACGCGCAGGAGATGCAGTGCACCAGCCGGTCGCCCTCCACCACCGCCGTGTGCGAGTCCGCGCCCAGCTCCTTCACCGGGAGGCCGTCCACCAGCAGGTGGTCCGGGCGCACCGGGAGCCGCGCCACCGCACGCTGCATGGCGAGTGCCGTCGCGCGGCGGATGTTGATGGCGTCGATCTCGCGCGCCGAGGCCGCGCCCACCCCGAAGGCCACGGCGCACGCGCAGATCTCCTCCACCAGCTCCACGCGCCGCTCCGCCGCCAGGCGCTTGCTGTCGTCCGCCCCGTCCACGCACCTCCCCTCCGGCAGGATCACCGCCGCGGCCACCACCGGCCCGGCGAGCGGCCCCCGCCCCACCTCGTCCACGCCCGCCAGCACCGAAACGCCGCGGCTCCAGAACCCGCGCTCGATGGAGAGCCGGTCCCGGAGCCGTTCGTCGTCGCCGACAGGAGCTTTCTTCGCCATTCAGCCGTTGACGTTCAGGCCCCCAGCAGGATGCCACGGCGAAGGAAAATCGCGTGAATCAAGGCGGGCGAGGACGGCGACCGAGACGTACTTCATGTACGTCGCAGGGAGCCGCCCGGAGCCCAACGCAGAGTCACGCGATTTGCCGAGCCGCTTACACTAGCGGGTGCGGCGCTCCTTGATGCGTGCCGCCTTGCCGCGCAGGGCGCGGAGGTAGTACAGCTTCGCCCGGCGCACGCGGCCCTGACGGACCACGTCGATGGTGGCGATCATGGGGGAGTGCAGCGGAAAGGTGCGCTCCACGCCGATGCCGTTGGAGATCTTGCGGACCTTGAAGGTCTCCGAGATCCCGCCGTGCTTGCGGGCGATGCAGACCCCCTCGAAGGCCTGGATCCGCTCCTTTTCGCCCTCGCGGACGCGGACGTTGACGCGGAGCGTGTCCCCCGGACGGAACTGGGGGAGGTCGGTCCGCATGTACTCCTGCTGGGTCTCGATGAACGGGTGCATAGTGTCGCCCTCGGTGTTCTGAAAAGTGGAGAGGTTGAGCCGGCCGGCCGCGGAGTCCGCGGGGGCGCGACGCCCAACGTCAACTGTGCTCGTGGCGCTCCCACAGGTCGGGGCGCCGCTCGCGCGTGAGGCGCTCGGCCTGCTCGCGCTTCCAGGCCATGATCCTGGCGTGGTCCCCCGAGAGCAGCACCTCGGGAACCCTGGTCCCGCGAAACTCCGCGGGCCTCGTGTACGAGGGCGGGCTGAGCAGCCCCTCGTAGAAGGAATCGGTGGACGCGGACTCGTGGTCCGACATCGCGCCGGGGAGGAGGCGGACCACGGCGTCCACGATGGCGAGCGCCGCGAACTCGCCGCCGGACAGGACGAAGTCCCCCAGGGAAACTTCCTCCGCGCCCAGCCCCTCCGGGACGCGCTGGTCCACGTCCTTGTAGTGCCCGCACAGGAGCGTGAGCTCCGGCTCCAGCGACAGGCGCACCGCGTCGTCGTGCGTGAACCGCTTCCCCCGCGCCGACATCAGGAGCACCTTCCCCCCGGGCCGGTCCGCCCCCGGGGCGGCGAGCGACTCCACCGCCTCGAAGAAGGGGGCGGGCTTCATCACCATCCCCGAGCCGCCGCCGAACGGGTAGTCGTCCGTGGTGCGGTGCCGGTCGTGGGTGAAGTCCCGCAGGTCCACGAAGTCGTACTCCACCAGCCCCGCCGCAGCGGCCCGCGCGGGGATGCTGAGCCCCAGCGGCCCCCGGAAGAACTCCGGGAAGAGCGTGACCAGGTGGATCCGCATCACAGATCCAGCAGGCCGGCCGGCGGGTCGATCTCCAGCTCGCGCCCCTCCACGTCCATGCGGCGGATCATCTCCGCGACGAAGGGGAGCATCAGCTCCCGCTTGCCGCGGCGCTCCACCGCCAGCATGTGCCCGGAGGGCGTCTCGTAGACGTCCCGCACCCGGCCCACCTCCTCGCCCCCGGCGAGCACCCGCATCCCGACGAGGTGGTGGAAGAACACCTCCCCCTCGTCCAGCGGTGCGGCCTCCGAGGCCGGGATCAGCAGCGGCCGGCCGCGCAGGGCCTCCACCTCCGGCGTCAGCGAGGTGACCCCCGCCGCCCGGAGCAGGAACCCGCCCTTGAAGGGGCGGGCCCGCTCCACCGTCAGCGAGTTCCCGTCCGGCCGTCCGGCCGCGTCCCCCAGCAGGAGGACGCGCCCGGGGGTGAATACCGCGTCCGGACGGTCGGTCTCCACCCGTACGGACAGCTCCCCCCGGATCCCGTGCGGCTTCAGGATCGTGCCGACCGCGAGGAACTCCGTCTCGCTCCCCGACATGGGGCGCTGCCCGGACGCGGGGCTCAGCCCTGCGGCTGCTCGCCCTCGGCCTCGGCCGGGGCGGCCTCGCCCTCGGCGGGCTCGGCGGCGGCCTCGGGCGCCGGAGCGGCCTCGGCCTCGGGGGCATCCTCGGTCTCGGTCGCGGCGGGGGCGGCCTCAGCCTCGGCCTCGCCCTCGTCGCCGCCCGTCACGCGCTCGGCGACCGCGCCGGCGGCGTCACGCACCGCCTCGACCACCGAGGAAGCCGCGCTGGTGGCGGTCTCCGCGACCGTGGAGGCCACGCTGGAAGCGGTCTCGGCGACGGCGGCGACCGCCGCGGTGGCCGTCTCCGCCACCTTGCCGGCCGCGCCCTTCACGGCGCCGGCGGCCTTGGAGGCCACCCCGCCTGCGGCGGCCACGGCCTCGCCGACCGCCGAAGGCTCCTTGTAGACGCCCGCCTGCTTGAACAGCGACTGCACGGTGTCGGTGGGCATGGCGCCCTTGCCGATCCACGCGAGCGCCTTGTCCCGGTCCACGACCAGGGTGGCGGGGTTGGTGGTGGGATTGTAGTGCCCCACGTTGGCCACGAAGCGGCCGTCGCGCGGGAAGCTGCTCTCCGCGACCACGATGCGGTAGTGCGGGGCCTTCTTACGGCCCATGCGGCGAAGACGGATCTTCAGCGCCATTCCTGACTCCTGGTGTTGAACGGGTGGCGTCCAGCGCCGCCGGCTCCATGGCCGGCCCGGGTCGCGCGGACGATCGGCGGAGCGCGAAGCGCTCCGGTGCGGGGGACATCGCCCCCAACTTCTTTTGCTGCCGTTTCTCTTTGCCCCATCGAGATCCGAGGCGAAGAGAAATCGTGCAGATCAAGGCGCCCGAGGACGGCGACCGAGACGTACTTCATGTACGTCGCAGGGAGACGCCCGCAGGGCAACGCAGAGCTGCGCGATTTATCGAGCCGACTACCGGCCGAAGGGCATTCCGCCGCCAAACGGCATCTTCGGCATCCCTCCCTTGGGCATCATCCCCTGGAGGGCCTTCATCTGCTTCATCAGCTTCTGCATGTCCTTGAACTGCGCCAGCAGGCGGTTGATCTCCACCACCGGCCGGCCGGAGCCGCGGGAGATGCGGGCGCGGCGCGAGCCGTTCAGCATCTCCGGGCGCTTGCGCTCCTGGGCCGTCATGGACAGGATGATCGCCTCCAGGTGCTTCATCCGCTGCGGGTCCACCTTGACGTTCTTGAGCATCTTGGTGTTCACGCCGGGGATCATCTTCAGCAGGTTCTCCAGCGGGCCCAGGCTCTGGATCTGCCGCATGGCGACCAGGAAGTCGTCCAGGTCGAAGCGGCCCGAGCCCATCATCTTGCGCTCCAGCTTGGCCGCCTGGTCCGCGTCGAAGCTGGCCTGCGCCTTTTCCACCAGCGACAGCACGTCCCCCATCTGGAGGATGCGGCCCGCCATGCGCTCGGGGTGGAAGTCCTCCAGCCCGTCCAGCTTCTCGCCCACGCCCAGGAACTTGATGGGCTTGCCGGTGACCCCGTAGATGGAGAGCGCCGCGCCGCCGCGGGCATCGCCGTCCATCTTGGTGAGCACCACGCCGGTGACGTCCAGGGCGTCGTTGAAGCCCTGCGCGATGGTCACCGCGTCCTGCCCCGTCATGCCGTCCGCGACGAACAGGATCTCGGCGGGCTTCAGCACCTCCTTGAGGCGCTTCAGCTCGTCCATCATCTCCTCGTCGATCTGCAGGCGCCCCGCGGTGTCGAAGATCACCACCCGGTCGCGCTCGCGGATCGCCGTTTCCAGCGCGCGGCGCGCGATCCCCAGCACGTCCGTGGAGCCCGGCTCCGCGTACACGGGAACGCCCACCTGCTCGCCCAGCGTCTGGAGCTGCTCCACGGCGGCGGGGCGGTACACGTCGGCGGCCACCAGGCGCGTCTGCCGCATCTCGCGCTTCATCTTGCGCGCGATCTTGCCGGCGGTGGTGGTCTTCCCGGAGCCCTGGAGCCCCACCATCATGATGATGGTGGGCGGCGTGGGGGCGATGGCGAGCGCCGCGCGCTTCTCCCCCAGCATGGCCGTGAGCTCCTCGTGCACCACCTTGACGAGCTGCTGCCCCGGGCTCACCGACTTGAGCACCCGCTCGCCGAGCGCCTTCTCCTCCACGCGCTTCATGAAGTCGCGCGTGATCTGGTAGTTGACGTCGGCTTCCAGGAGGACGCGCCGGATCTCCCGGAGACCCTCGCGGATCATGGGCTCGGTGAGCACCCCCCGCTGGCGGAGGCCGCTGAGCACGCCTTCGAGCTTTTCGCTGAGCTGGTCGAACACGGTGCCGTCGGGTACGCGGGATGGCGCATACGCCAAAGTCGGCGCCCGCCGGGTGTCTCAGCCCGGAGGCGCCGATGTGGAGCCGTCTAATATAGGCCAGCGGCGCGTTTGCGACAACCCTGGGTAGACACGGAACGGAAGAGAGGAACTGCGGGTTTGGGCGTGTCCCCGGCTGGCGCCGGGGTCGGGCTTCGGCTCCGTAGCAGACGAAACAACCGTCTGCAACGGAGTCGAGCCCGCGCAAACAGCCGCGCGGTCTCGCCCCTCCGGGCCGAAATCCCTCACGCGGGGCTCGCGCTGGCGTCTGCAAGGGCCCCCACCCGGCTCGCTCAGGCTCGCCACCCTCCCCCAATTCTGGGGGAGGGCTGGTCGAAGGTCGGGTTGTTGCCGTTGCGATCTGCGCCGGGAGGTCGGGGGAGGCTGCGCAGGAGGTGCGTTGTTCGAAGCCAGCGTGATCCCGCCCTCGCACGGAGCGAGGGCGAGTGCTCTGGCGAGTCCCTTCGGGTATCGCACCGACGGAGCAGCCGCCCCCGGCCGACCCCATACCGAGATCTCGCCGCAGCGGACAGCCGTTCCCGACCTGCGCCCGGGGAACCTCAGCGGCAGTCGTGCACCTCGTCCCTGTCCACGAACTTCACGGGCTTCCCGGTGGCGGGGACGCGGACGGCGTCCACGGGCTGGGTCAGCGAGCCGGCGACGATGCACCCCGCGCCGGGCGAGCTCCTGCGGACCACGGCGAGGAGCTCGGCGCCGGTGTCGTACACGGAGTCCACCACGATGCCGTGCCCGCCGCTCGACCGCTCGCCGAGCGCGGCGAGCAGCACCGTCTCGCGCGCGAAGTCCACGGCGGGGAGCGGCGGCTGCGGCGTGCGGGTCTGGTGGATCCTCGCCCACGCCTCGCGCCACTCGCCCTCGCTGCGCACCACCAGGCGCGCGGGGGCGGTGAAGCCGCTGTAGAACTCAAGCGCGCGCCCGCCGGCTCCGAAGCGGGTCACGGGGACGGGCGCGCCCTGCCCCTGCCGGTCCGCCGCCGCGTCGCCGCCGGTCAGCGAGGAGGCGGCGCAGCCGGCCAGGCCGGCCGCGAGGGCGAGCGCCAGCACCAGGGTCCTGCGCATGGGGTCCTCCGCGGGTGAAAGGGTTCGGCGGGACGGCGGGCGCCCCGCTCCACGGTGACAGGATACGTCCGAGTACCCGTCACAGCACAGCGCGGTCCACCGGGTGTGGCGAAGAAAAGGGGGCGCCGCGGCCGGCGCCCCCTCCGTCCTTCCCGCCGGCCGCCCGCCCGCAGCCTACAGCGCGGCGACCCTGGGGCCGGCGGTGCCGGTCCAGCCGGGGATGGCGTCGAACACCCGCAGCGCCAGCGGCACCTTGCCGAAGGGAGCGCTCACCTGAACGCCGGCGATCCGCGGGAGCGCCTCGCCCAGCATCTCCTGGGCGATGGCGATCCCCTCGTCCACCGCGGCCTCCTTGCCCACCTCGCTGGCGTGGCGCATCCGCTCGATCACCCGCTCCGGGACGATGACCCCCGGCACCTCGTTGGCCAGGAACTCGGCGTTGCGGGCGCTGACCAGCGGCCAGATCCCCGCCACCACCGGGATGCGGATCCCCTCCCGGTCCATCCGCTCCAGGAAGCGGAAGAGCTGCGCCACGTCGAACACCGGCTGGGTGATGGCGTACTCCGCCCCCGCCTCCACCTTCCAGTAGAAGCGCTTCAGCTCGTGCTCCAGGTCCTCGGCGCCGGGGTTCACCCCCACGCCGATGGTGAACTGCGTGGGCGCCCCCAGGGCGTTGCCGCCGGGGTCCAGCCCGCGGTTCAGGCGCGACACCAGGTTGGTGAGGCCGATGGAATCGATGTCGAAGACCGCCGTGGCGTCCGGGTACGGCCCCATCTTGGGCGGGTCGCCGGTGATGAGGAGCAGGTTGCGGAGCCCCAGCGCCTGCGCGCCCAGCAGGTCCGAGAGCATCCCCAGCAGGTTGCGGTCGCGGCAGCAGTAGTGCACCACCGCCTCGATCCCCACCTGCTGCTGGATGAGCACCGCCGTCGCCAGGGCGCCCATGCGGCTCTGCGCGCGCGGGCCGTCCGGGACGTTGACGCCGTCCACGCCGGCCTCGCGGAGGAGGCGGACGCCCTCGAGCATGGCTTCCGGGCTGGAGCCGCGCGGCGGGACGATCTCCACCGTGGTCACGAACTCGCCGCGCGCCAGCTTGCCGCCCCAGGCCGAGCGCTCCGCGAGCGGAGTGGGCTCCAGCCCCGCATCCGCGGGCTGCTCCGGCTGCGCGGCGCTCACCCGCACCGCGCGGCCGGGCGCCAGCATGCGCACCGCCCCCGACATGCGGGAGATGTGCTCCGGCGTGGTGCCGCAGCACCCGCCCACGAAGCGCACCCCCTTGCGGATGAGCCGCGCGGCGTAGGTCGCCATGTACTCGGGCGACGCCATGTAGATGGTGCGCCCGTCCACCTCGCGGGGGAGCCCGGCGTTGGGCTGCGTGGAAAGCGGGTGGGCCGTGGCGGCGTGCATGCTCTCCACCGCCTGCAGCATTGCGCTGGGGCCCACGCTGCAGTTGAGCCCCACCACGTCGGCGCCCCACTCGGCCAGGCGCTCGGCAAGCGTGGCGGCCTCGGTGCCGAAGGGGGTGCGGCCGTCCTCGCGGATCACCATCTGCGCGACGACGGGGAGGTCGCACAGGGCGCGCACGGCGAGCACCGCCTGGCGCACCTCGTCCAGGTCGGCGAAGGTTTCCAGGACGAACAGGTCCACCCCGCCCTCCAGCAGCGCCTCGGCCTGCTCGGCGAAGAGCGCGCGCGCCTCGGCGGCGGAGGTGGGCCCGAACGGCTCGATCCGCAGCCCCAGCGGCCCCATGGCGCCGGCCACGCACACCCGGTCGCCGGCGGCGGCGCGCGCGATCTGCGCGGCGCGCACGTTGATGTCGCGGAGCCGGTCCTCCAGCCCGTACTTGGCCAGCTTGAGCCGGTTGGCCCCGTAGGAGTTGGTTTCCAGGATCTCCGCCCCGGCCCGGACGTAGGAGCGGTGGACGTCGCCCACCAGGTCGGGCTGGACCAGGTTCAGCTCGTCGTAGGAGCGGTTGATGTAGACGCCCCGCGAGTACAGCATGGTCCCCATCGCACCGTCGAACAGGTGCGGGCGTCCGTCGTCCAGGAGCTCTCGAAAGTCGGCCATCCGGATCCTGCTTCGTTAATCGTTTGCCGCGGCCGATGGGAGGTAGCCCTCCGGCACCACGATGGCGACCTGGTTGGTCTTCGGCACGTACCAGAGCACCCTTCCCCGCCGGTCGAGCCCCACCTCGGTGGCCCCGCCCGGGGGCAAGCACCCCACCGGGTCGTCCTCGTCGTGCGGATACACCCAGCGCTGCGCCGTTTCCCGCTGCAGCCGCGCGACGGCGTCCTCCACCGCGGCCGGCGGCGTCCCCGTGGGGAAGCGGCGGCCCAGGTGCTCCAGCCCGCCGGTGATGCAGGTGGCCCCCGGCGCTCCCAGGAGCGCGCGCACGTCGGCCGAGTCCGCCATGAGCTGCAGGTCCGCGATCCGCCGCTCGCGCCGCCGCTCGGGGCTCAGCAGCACGTACGCGACCACCGCGAGCCCCGCCACGAGGATGAGCGCCGTCACCCGCCACACCCCCCGGTGCCGCGTCCTCAGCGCCTGGTCGACCCTTCGATCTCGCGTAGCGATGGCTGCCTCCGCGCGGAGTGTTCGTTTCGCCCCCCCGGCACCCGCCGGGCGCGCGACATCATACCATGCTACGCTCGCACGATCTTCGCCAGAGGAACGGCGAGGGAACAGGGAACAGGGAACAGGGAACAGGGAACAGCCGGCAACTGCAACGGCCCCGGACCTTCGGCCAGCCCTCCCCCAGAATTGGGGGAGGGTGGCGAACCTAAGCGAGCCGGGTGGGGGCCCCCGCGGACGCCAGCACCACCCCCGCGTGAGGGATTTCGGCCCGAAGGGGCGAGACCGCGCGGCTGTTTGCGCGGGCTCGACTCCGTTGGGCTGCGTTGTTTGCAGCCCTACGGAGCCGAAGCCCGACCCCCGCGCCCCGCGGGGGGCACGCCCAAACCCTCAGCCGTCCAGCCGTCCAGAAACTCAGCTCGTGGAGAAGTACTTCGCCGCCGGGTGGTGAACCACCAGCGCCGCGGTCGATTGCTCCGGGTCCAGCTGGAACGCGCTCGTCAGCCCCACCCCGATGGTCTCCTGCACCGGCAGGATGCGGAACAGCGTCTCGTGCTGCTCCACGTCCGGGCACGCCGGGTACCCCCACGAGTAGCGAAGCCCGCGCGGCTCCTCGATCCCCAGCTCCTCGCGCACCCGGCGGTTGACCAGCTCGGCGGTGCCCTCGGCCGTCTGCACCGAGAACCCGTGCAGGAAGTACCCCTCGCTGTAGTCGCCGCCCTGGTTGCGCCCGGCCACGAACTCCGCGGCGCGGTCGCCGCTGGTCACCACCTGGAGCGGGAGCACGTCCTCCGGGCCCCGGCCGTCCAGCGGGCGGAAGTAGTCGGCAAGGCACAGCTGCTCGCGGTCCTCCTGGCGCGGGAACTCGAAGCGCCCGATCTCGCGCGTGCGGTCCGCCGGGTCGAACACCACCACCGCGTCGCCGTCGCGCCCCGCGGGGAAGTAGCCGTACACGGCGCGCGGGCGCAGCCACCCCTGCGTGCGGGCCTCGCGGGTGTAGCGGGCCAGGCGCGGCTCGAAGTCCTCGCGGACGATGCGGTCCCACTCCTCGCCCTTGAGGTTGCGGGCGCCCCACTGCATGCGGTACAGCGTGTTGCGGTCGATGCACTCCACCACGTCGTCCACCGGGATGCGGTCCAGCACCTTCCACCCCCAGAAGGGCGGCGCGGGCGCGTCGATCACCGGCACCGTGGGGTTCTGGCGCGAGGCGGGGCGCATCCCCGCGGCCTTTGCCTTGTTGGCCGCGTACTCCTCGCTGCGGCGCAGCATCTCCTGGTTGTGCGCGCGGATGAAGTCGTCCGCGTCGCCCGCCGTCAGGCGGTCCATGGTGGACAGCCCCTCGAAGGCGTCCTTGCAGTAGAACATCCCCGACCCGTACGGGGTGCCCTCGGCCACCATGGCGGCGCCGCGCACGAAGCTGGGGTTGATGGCCGCGCCGCCCACCAGCAGCGGGTACTTCATCCCGCGGCGGTGCAGCTCCTGCGCGCACAGCGGCATCTGCTTGGAGGTGGACACCAGCAGCGCGCTGAGGCCGATGGCGTCGGCGCCCACCTCCTCGGCCTTTTCCAGGATGGTGTTCACGGGGACCTGCTTGCCCAGGTCGAACACCGTGTAGCCGTTGTTGGTGAGGATGGTGTTCACCAGCGACTTGCCGATGTCGTGCACGTCGCCGTACACGGTCGCCAGCACCACCTTGCCCTTGGTCTGCCCCTCGGCCTTTTCCAGGTAGTTTTCCAGCCGCGCCACCGCCTTCTTCATCACCTCGGCGCTCTGCAGCACGAAGGGGAGGATCAGCTCGCCGGCCCCGAACTTGTCGCCCACCTCCTTCATGGCAGGCAGCAGCACGTCGTTGAGCACCGGCACGGCGCCCTGCCGCTCCACGGCCAGGTCGATGAGCTCCTCGATCCCCTCCTTCTTGCGGTGCAGGATCTTCCAGTGCAGCGCGGCCTCGGGCTCCATCTCGGCCGTGGGGTCCACCGCCGAATCGGTGTCGGCCGACTTGCCCTCGTAGAAGGCGATGAAGGCGGCGAGCGGGTCGTGCGACTCGGTGCGGCGGTCCCAGATCAGGTCGTCGGCGAGGCGGCGCTCCTCCTCGGCGATCTCGAAGTACGGCTTGACGTGCGCCGGGTTGATGATGGCGGTGTCCAGCCCGGCCTCCACGCAGTGGTGAAGGAACACGGAGTTGAGCACGGCGCGCGCGTGCGGCGCCAGCCCGAAGCTGACGTTGGACACGCCCAGCGTGGTGAGCACCCCCGGCAGCTCGCTCTTGATCGCGCGGATCCCCTCGATGGTCTCCGTCGCCGAGCGGCGGAACTCCTCGTCGCCGGTGGCCAGCGTGAAGGTGAGCGCGTCGAAGATCAGCGCGTCCGGCTGCAGGCCGAACTCGCCCGTGGCGATGTCGAAGATCTTGCGGGCGGCGGCGAGCTTGTCCTCCGCCGTCTTGCACATCCCGCCCAGGTCCCGGTCGATGGTCAGCGCGATCACCGCGGCCCCGTGCGCGGCCACCGCCGGGAGCACCGCGTCGATGCGCTCGCGCCCGTTCTCCAGGTTGATGGAGTTGACCACGGCGCGCCCCGGCGACTGCTTGAGCGCCGCGTCGATGGTCCCCGCCTCGGTGGAGTCGATGCACAGCGGCGCCTCCACCCCCTGGGAAAGCAGCTTCACCACCGTGCGCATCTGCTCGTCCTCGTCCGGCCGCTCGGTGAGCGCCACGCACACGTCCAGCACGTGCGCGCCGCTCTCCGTCTGCTCGCGGGCCACCTCCAGCACGCCGTCGTAGTCGTCGGCCAGGAGGAAGCGCTTGACCTTGCGCGACCCCTGCGCGTTGACGCGCTCGCCGATCATGGTGGGCGCGGGCACCTGCACCAGGTCGGTGGCGCGGATCCCGGAGCTCAGGCGGGGGACGTACTCCACCTCGCGCCGCAGCGGCGCCGTGCCGCCCACGCGCGCCACCAGCTCGCGGATGTGGTCCGGGGTGGTGCCGCAGCACCCGCCCACCACGCCCACGCCCAGCTCCCTGACGAACTCCTCCAGCTGCGCGGCGAAGGGCTCCGGCGTCATGGGGTACACCGCGACGCCGCCCTCGTTGTGGGGGATGCCGGCGTTGGGGATGACGGAGATGGGGAGCCGGGTGTTCTCGGCGAGCCAGCGGATGGGCTGGCGCATGTGCTCGGGGCCGGTGGAGCAGTTGAGCCCAAGCACGTCCACCCGCAGCGCCTCCAGCGTCACCATCGCCGCGCCGATGTCGGTGCCCAGGAGCATGCGGCCGGAGGTGTCCAGCGTCACCTGCACCTGGAGCGCCACGGGACGCCCCGCCTCCGCGATGGCCCGGCGGCACCCGAAGACCGCCGCCTTGACCTCCAGGATGTCCTGCGAGGTCTCGATGAGCAGCACGTCCACGCCACCCTCCACCAGCGCCGCCGCCTGCTCGGCGAACACGGGGACCAGCTCGTCGAAGGTGACGTTGCCCAGCGTGGGGTCGCTCGCCGAGGGGAGGAACCCCGAGGGCCCGATGGAGCCGGCGACGAAGCGCGGCTTTTCCGGCGTGGCGAAGCGGTCCGCCACGCCGCGCGCCAGGCGGGCGGCGGCCACGTTGATCTCGCGCACCCGGTCGCCCAGGCCGTACTCGGCCAGGGTGATGCGGTTGGAGCGGAAGGTGTCCGTCTCCAGCACGTCGGCCCCCGCCTCCAGGTACGAGGCGTGGATCTCCTCGATGACCTCCGGCTTGGAGATCACCAGGTAGTCGTTGCACCCCTCCAGGCGCTCCCCGCCGAAGTCCGACGCGGACAGGTCGTAGCGCTGGATGGAGGTCCCCATGGCGCCGTCGAAGACGACGACGCGCTGCCCGAGAGCCTGGAGGTACGGAGACTGGGTCGTGGACATGTGCGCCTGGAAAACGAAAAAGGCCCCGCGACTGTAGGAGTGCGGGGCGTTGCTACCGGATCACGATCCTGCCGGTAATCCAAATCCCGACTCTTTAGCGTTTTTTTAAGGTGGTCGCAAGCGGTCGCGCTCAAATCCATCCACCGTCGCCTCGCGGCGACAGGACCAAGCTACACGGCGGGCGCGGGGCGCGCAAGGGAGCCGTTCATCCTTTTACCCGGATGCACGGCTCGAACGTTTTTCCTGGCCCCGCCCCGCTTCGCCGATTAAGCTGGGGGCGCTGCGCATGTTTTCCGCCGCGAATCACACGGATCCGCGGCGGCCGTCGTCCCACCCGCCCCAAGGACCGACCGACATGACTTCCTGGCTTCCCCCCCGCCGCACCGCGGCCCCGCTCCTCCTCGCGGCGGCGCTTGCCGCATGCGCCGAGCGCGCCGAATCGCCGCTCGCCCCCGCCCCCACGCCCCGCGCCGACGTCACGGCGGCCGCGGTGACGGGGACCATCGTGCTGGCGGGCGGCGGCGCGGAGGGCGACGTCGGCGACACCTCGTCGTGGAGCTACCAGCTGTACAAGGAGGTGGTGGAGAACGGCGACGTGGACGGCGACGGCGTGGTCCGCGTGGCGGTGCTGACGGTGGACGCGTCCACCACGTTCATCACCGACTACTTCGAGTGGATCGGGACCACGCTGGGCGTGCCCGTGGACGCCACGATCTACCAGGTGACCACGCGGGCGGAGGCCAACGACCCGGCGCGGGTGGGCGCGGTCGCCAGCGCCGACGCGGTCTTCCTCAAGGGCGGCGACCAGGGCGTGTACTACGACCAGTGGAACGGCACCCTGCTGGAAACCCACGTGCGCACGGTGGTGGAAACGCGCGGCGGGGCCGTGGGCGGCACCAGCGCGGGGGCGATGAGCCAGTCGCAGTTCTGCCTGTGCGGCAGCGCCGACCTGGTTTCCGCCGACGTGATGACCAACTCGCACACCTCCTACCTGAACGACGTGAGCGACGGCGGCACCGGCATCCACACCGACTTCCTGAACTTCCTGGGCGGCGCCGTGGTGGACACGCACTTCACCGAGCGCGGGCGCTTCGGCCGGCTGCTGGGGACCATGGCCAAGGCCGCCGAGGACAACGCCGCCCCCGGGATCCTGGGCATCGGCATCGAGCGGCAGACGGGGCTCGCCATCCGCGGCGGGGTGGCCGAGGTGATCGGCAACGGCGAGGTGTCGTTCGTGCAGCAGACGCCGGCCACGACGCGCATCCGCACGCCCGGCAAGCCGCTGGTGTACACGCACCTGCGGGTGGACCGGCTCACGCACGGGTGGACGTACGACCTGGGCACCAGGCTGCCGGGCACGGCGGCGCCGGGAGTGCTGGCGGTGAGCTACGCGGGTGACGGCGCGGCCAACTCCGGGGCACTCAGCATCGCGGGCGCGACGGAGCGGGACAACTCCAAGTTCGAGAAGGTGGCAACCTACTCCAGCAAGGACTACTCGCTGGCGAACACCTCGGCGAGCGTGTTCGTGCGCAGCGGCGTGGGCTTCACGGACGCGGGCAACTCCAGCAACCGCGGCTTCAAGCAGGAAACGCTGTTCCGCGCCCTGTACGACGTGCCGGCGTACAGCGGGTTCCTGCTCTTTTCCGGCGGCACAGCGTCGCGCGTGGCCGCGAGCCCGGACGTGCTCTCGTTTGCCGGCGCGGGGACCATCGTCGTGGACGGCAAGACGGTGGCGAGCCGGGGGCTGTCGCCGTACAAGTCGTACCAGGCCACCAGCAAGGGGACGCTCAGGGCGGCGGCGCTCACCAACCTCACGGTGCACGTGCTCGCCGAGTCCGCCACCACGGGCAAGCGCTACAACACGCGGACGCATTCCGTGGTGCCGTAGTTCTACAGCACAAACAGCTCTGAAGGGCAGGTTTGGGCGTGCCCCCGGCTGGCGCCGGGGTCGGGCTTCGGCTCCGTAGCAGACGAAACTACCGTCTGCAACGGAGTCGAGCCCCAACGATACTGCAGTTGGGTCTCGCCCCTTCGGGCCGTAATCCCTCACGCGGATCGGCGCGAAGATCCCGGCACATAATTCGCGTCACATTCCTGCGCGGCAACTCCGCCGTGGAGGGGAACTCCCCAATCCCAGAGGGAATCATGAGTCAGTCTTCGCGCAGCAGGATCCGGCTGGCCTTCGGGGCCGCGATGGTCGCGTCGATGGGCTTCGGCGTCACGCAGGCGGTGGCGAAGCCGCAGGCGGACGATGCCGGCCCCAGGACCTGCCCCACGGGCACGGTGGCGTGCACCTGCGGCGTCCAGGTCGTCGCCTGCGTGTCTCCCGGGCAGCCCTGTCCTTACTGCCCCTGACCGAGGGCGGTGCACCAGGCGGGAGCGGCCCCGCACCGGAATGGTGCGGG
>JBEVLE010000367.1:0-4187 GCA_040509335.1 Longimicrobiaceae bacterium
GCCGACGCCTCCACGTTCGGCGGAGGCGGCCGCTCGTGCCGCGGTGATGGATCCTTCGGTCGCCGCGAAGTCTCGACGCGGATGGAAGCTCGACGTGGCGGCTTCCTCAGGATGACGTCCGATGGAGCTCGACGCGCCCGTGTCTCAGGGTGACGCCAGGAGACCCAGGGCGGTCATCGCCTCGCGAACCTCGGCCATCACGGCGTCGCTGGGCTCGACCAGCGGGAGGCGGAGCGGGCCCACGTCGAAGCCCAGCATCCCCACCGCCGCCTTCACCGGCATGGGGTTGGGCTCGCGGAAGAGCGCGGCGACGAGCGGAAGGAGCTGGAGCTGGATGCGGCGCGACTCGGCGACGCTTCCTTCGAGGAAGGCGTGCACCATCCGCGACGTCCGCGCCGGCGCCACGTTGGCGAGGACGGAGATGACGCCCATCCCGCCCAGCGCCAGGAGCGGGACCACCTGGTCGTCGTTGCCGCTGTAGATGGCGACGCGGTCGGCCACGCGGCGCGCCAGCTCGGCCACCTGCGAGATGTCGCCGCTGGCCTCCTTGACGCCCACCACGCGCGGGTCCTCCGCCAGCGTTTCCACCGTGGCCGGGAGGATGTTGCACGCCGTGCGGCCCGGCACGTTGTACACGACCGTGGGGAGGTCCGCCTCGTCCATCACCCGGCGGTAGTGCGCGACGATCCCCTGCTGGGTGGGCTTGTTGTACGGCGGCGGCGACAGCAGGAGCCCGTCCGCCCCCGCCTCCCGCGCCGCCCTTGCCAGGCGCGCCACCGCCGCGGTGTCGCTCCCGCCGGCGCCCGCGATCACCGGGAGGCGCCCCCCCGCCTCGTCCACCACCATCTCCAGGGCGCGGCGCTGCTCCTCCGGCGACATGGTGGTGGCCTCGCCGGTGCTGCCGTTGATCACCAGCGCGTCCGTGCCCTCGCGCAGGTGGAAGCGCACCAGCTCGCGGAGCACGCCCTCGTGGATGCCGTCCGCCGCGAAGGGCATGACCAGCGCCACGCCCGAGCCGACGAAGAGTGGAGTCTGCACCGGGCTACAGGTTGTTGAGGTCCATCAGGTCCCCCGGGAGGGTGTCGCCCTCCGCGTCGTCGGGGTCCAGGTCGCGCTCGGTGGAGTCGCGGAAGTCGTCCGTGGCCTCGTCGCCCACGTTGTCCTGGAAGGCGCGGAACACGGTGCTCCCGCACTTCTCGCACGCCATCCCCGGCTCCGGGGCCTCGTCCTCGAAGAAGTAGCTCTTGCCGCAGGTCTCGCAGATCAGCGTCAGCACCGAGGCCACGGGCTCGCGCCCGCCCGGCGCGTCCGGGTCGGCGGGGTTGTCCCGCGGCTGCTCGGTCGCGGCCCTGGCGCCCACGATCGTGGTGTCGTCCGACGCCGCGGCCTCGGCCCCGTGCAGGTGTTCTTCGCGCATCCATGCCTCCCGGCTGTCCATGTGGTCTCGTCCCGGCTCCGGCGCTTTCGTCTTGCCGCTCCGGAGGAACCCGGCGCCTCCCAGCACATCCCATACCGAGTTTAGATGGAACGGCTTTTAGGGGCAGGTTCGGGCGTGCCCCCGCTGGCGCGGGGTCGGGCTTCGGCTCCGTAGCAGACGAAACAACCGTCTGCAACGGAGTCGAGCCCGTGCAAACAGCCGCGCGGTCTCGCCCCTTCGGGCCGAAATCCCTCACGCGGGGGTGGCGCTGGCGTCCGCTGGAGGCGCCCACCCGGCTCGCTTTAGGCTCGCCACCCTCCCCCGTTCCGGGGGAGGGGAATCTCCGCGCTGACGTTCCTCACCGTCGTGTCGTGCTCCCCCTCTCCCCTTGTGGGAGAGGGGGCCGGGGGGTGAGGGGTGCCGGGTGCTCCGATCCCTGCCTCCCGCCGTGTCGTGCTCCCCTCCCCCTTGCGGGGAGGGGCCGGGGGAGGGGGTCGCCGTCGCCGTTCCGCACTCCCGCACTCCCGCACTCCCGCACTTCAGTTCCTCACCGCAGCCCGATCGCCAGCCGCACCCGGTCCATGGTGGCGGTGGCGACCTCGCGGGCGCGGTCGGCGCCGTCGCGGAGGACCTGGTCCACGTAGTCCGGGCTGCGCTCCAGCTCGGCGCGGCGGGCGCGCATGGGGCCGAAGTGGTCCATGATCGACTCGAAAAGGCGCTTCTTGAAGTCGCCGTAGCCCATCCCCCCGGCGCGGAACTCGTCCTCCATGCGGCGCACCTCGCCCGGGCTCGCGAACAGGCGGTACAGGGCGAGGACGTTGGAGCCCTCCACCGGCTTGGGGGCCTCCAGCGGGGTGGAGTCGGTGACCACGGACATCACGCTCTTCCGCAGCGCCTTTTCCCCGGCGAACATGTTGATGGTGTTGCCGTAGCTCTTGCTCATCTTCTGCCCGTCGGTGCCGGGGACCACCGCCACGTCCTCGGCGATCTCCGGTTCCGGGAGCTTCACCGTCCCCTCGCCGAAGGCCTCGTTGATCTTGACGGCGAGGTCGCGGGCGATCTCCAGGTGCTGCTTCTGGTCCTTGCCCACGGGGATCAGGTCCGCGTCGTACAGGAGGATGTCGGCGGCCATGAGCACGGGGTAGACGAACAACCCGGCGTTGGCGGCGATCCCCTTGGCCACCTTGTCCTTGTAGGCGTGGGCGCGCTCCAGCAGCCCCATGGGGGTCACGGTGCTCAGGATCCACATCAGCTCGGAGTGCTCCGGCACGTCCGACTGCTTGAAGAAGATGCTGCGCTCCGGGTCCAGCCCGGCGGCCAGGAAGTCCAGCGCCGCGCTGCGGGTGTTGGCGCGCAGGGCGGCCGGGTCCTGCAGGCTGGTGAGGGCGTGCAGGTCCACCAGGATGGCGAACACCTGCCCGCGCTCCTGGTTGGCGATCAGCGGGCGCATGGCCCCGAAGTAGTTGCCGACGTGAAGCGTGCCGGACGGCTGGATGCCGGTGAGGATTCGAAGCATGCTTTCTGGGTCCCGTATCGGAGGAGGGCGCGGCCCTCTCGTTCGCCTGGAATGGAAGCGGTAAGTTAGCCCTGCCGCGAGACGCGGAGCAAGCGAACGCCAGCCCCCGGCCCCAGACCATGACCGAGCCCACGCCCGACCCGCTGCACGGCCTGCGCGCCGCCCCCGACCCGCGCGACCCCCGGGCCCCGTCCCTGCTCCGCCCCGCGGACCCCGCCGCGCCGCTGGACGGCGGCCGCGTGGTGCTGGGGCTCCCATACGACGGCGGGATCCCCTCGCGCCCGGGAGCGCGCTTCGGGCCGCGCGCCATCCGCGAGGCGCTCGCCGCCTTCGGCACGTACGACGGCGCGCGCGAGGTGCGCCCCGCCGCCGACCTGGGCGACCTTGCGCTCCCCTCCATGAACGGCGCCGCCGCGCACGCGCGCATCGAGGAGGCCGCGCGGCGGGTCTTCGCCGCCGGCGCGCGCCCCGTGTTCCTGGGCGGCGACCACGGCTGCACCGGCTCGGTGATCCGCGGCCTGGCCGCCGCGCGCCCGCGCGCCACGCTGGCGCTGGTGACGCTGGACGCGCACCTGGACGTGCGCGAGTACGACGACGAGGCCTCGCTCAGCAGCGGAACGCCCTTCCGCCGCGCCCTGGAGACCCCGATCCTGGCCGGCGGCCGCGTGGCGATGATCGGCATCCGCCCCTTCGCCAACTCGCGCCACTACCTGGACTGGGCCGCCGCGCAGGGGATCCGCCTGGTCACCGTGGACGAGGTGGAGTCCCGCGGCGCGGCGGAGGCAGCCCGCGCCGCCCTGGACGCCGTCGCGGCCGGCGCGGATGCCCTGTACCTGAGCATCGACATGGACGCGGCCGACGCGGCCTTCGCCCCCGGCGTCAGCGCCGCCGGCATCGGCGGGCTTTCCGCCCGCGAGATGATCGCGCTGGTGAGGACGGTCGCCGCCGACCCGCGGCTGGTGGGCGCCGACATCATGGAAACCTCGCCCCCCCACGACGCGGACGGCCGCACGGCGAAGCTTGCCGCGCGGCTGCTGCTGGAACTGCTAGGGAACAGGGAATAGGGAACAGGGAACAGGGAACAGGGAACAGGGAACAGGGAACAGCCTGCTTCATCCGGTGCACGCAAAGCGTGCAGCGTCACGGCAACGGCGCCCGCACTGGGGTCTTCGTGTGCCCGCCGTTCGCAGTTCCGCAGTACCCCCATGATCCGTTGCGGAGGGAGACTCGCCGGCTGTTTGGCGAGGCTCCCTC
>JBEVLE010000368.1:0-4209 GCA_040509335.1 Longimicrobiaceae bacterium
TGGGGCTGTACGTGTGCGGAGCCGGCGGCGCCCTGCTCGCCGCGGGGATGCCCGGGGAGCTGTGGATGGGGGGAGGCGGGGTGGCGCGCGGCTACCTGGAGCGCCCGGAGCTCACGGCCGAAAGGTTCGTCCCCGACCCGTTCGGCGGCGCGCCCGGCGCGCGGCTGTACCGCACGGGGGACCGCGTGCGGCGGCGGCCGGGCGGCGAGCTGGAGTTCATGGGGCGCATGGACGCGCAGGTCAAGATCCGCGGCTTCCGCATCGAGCCGGGCGAGATCGAGGCCGCGCTGCTGGAGCAGGAAGGGGTGCACGAGGCGGTCGTGCTGGTGCGCGAGGACGTGCCGGAGCAGAAGCGCCTGGTGGCCTACGTGGTCCCCTGGGACGGAGCGGAGCTCAGGGCGGCGGAGCTGCGGGCGCGCCTGGTGGAGCGGCTGCCGGAGCACATGGTCCCGGGCGCCGTCGTGGTGCTGGAGCGGCTGCCGCTGAGCGCCACGGGCAAGCTGGACCGCCGGGCCCTTCCCGCTCCGGAGCGCGGCGGCGCCGCGGAGCGGTACGCCGCGCCGCGCACCGAGACCGAGGCGATCCTGTGCGACGTCTGGGCCGGCGTGCTCAAGGTCGAGCGGGTGGGGGTGGAGGAAAGCTTCTTCGAGCTGGGGGGCGACAGCATCCTTTCCATCCAGATGGTGTCCCGCGCGCGGCAGCGGGGGCTCCGGCTGACGCCGCGGCAGGTCTTCGAGCGTCCCACGGTCGCGGGGCTGGCTGCGGTGGCCCAGTGGGTGGCCGGGGACGCCGCCGAAGCGGCGCAGGGGCCGGTCACGGGCGAGGCGCCGCTGACGCCGGTGCAGCAGCGCTTCTTCGAGGCGGAGCAGCCGGCGCGGCACCACTTCAACCAGGCCCTGCTGCTGCGCTCCCGCGACGCGCTGGACGCGGGGCTGCTGGCGCGGGCCGCCGCCGCGCTGGAATCGCACCACGACGCGCTGCGGCTGCGCTTCCGCCGCGAGGAGGACGGAAGCTGGACGCAGTCGCACGCGGAGCCCTCCGCGCGCGGCCCGCTGACCGTCTTCGACCTGTCGGGGCTGTCCGCGGACCGGCAGAAGGCGGCGATCGAGGCGACGGCCGAGCAGGTGCAGCGCAGCCTGGATCTGTCGCGCGGGCCGCTGCTGCGCATGGCCTGGTTCGAGCTCGGCGGCGGGGAGCGCGGCCGGCTGCTGGCCGTGGCGCACCACCTGGTGGTGGACGGCGTGAGCTGGCGCGTGCTGCTGGAGGACCTGGAGACCGCCTGCACACGGCTCGCAGCCGGGGAGCCCGTGCGGCTGCCGCCAAAGACCACGTCGTGGAAGGCGTGGGCCGAGCGCCTGGCCGAGCACGCCCGCTCCGGGGTGCCGGCGGACGAGGCCGCGTTCTGGACCGCGCAGGCCGCCCGGGAAGTGGCGCCGCTGCCCGTGGACGACCCGCGGGCCGAGAACACGCTGGCGCGCAGGCGGGGCGTGGGGGTGCGGCTGACGCAGGACGAGACGGAGGCGCTGCTGCGCGAGGTGCCCGCGGCGTACCGCACGCAGATCGACGAGGTGCTGCTGACGGCGCTGGCCGGCGCGCTGCGGCGCTGGACCGGCGAGCGGCGCGTGCGGGTGGAGCTGGAGGGGCACGGCCGCGAGGAAGAGGTCGTGGGCGGGGTGGACCTGTCGCGCACGGTGGGGTGGTTCACCACCGTGTACCCGGTCGTCCTGGAGCTCCCCGAGGGGGACGACGCCGGGGCGGCGCTGAAGGCGGTCAAGGAGCAGCTGCGCGCGGTGCCGGGACACGGCATCGGCTACGGGGTGCTGCGCTGGCTGGGCGGGGGCGAGACCGCGGCGGAGCTGGCCGGGGCGGCGCGGGCCGAGGTGGGCTTCAACTACCTGGGGCAGTTCGACCAGGCCGTCTCGGGCGAGGCGTTCTTCGGCTTCGCCCCGGAGTCGGCCGGGCTGGCGATGGACCGCGGCAGCCGGCGCCCCTACCTCCTGGAGGTGGGCGCGTCGGTGCAGGCCGGGCACCTCGAGCTGCAGATCGGCTACGCCGAGGGCGTCCACCTGCGGGAGGGGGTGGAGCGCCTGGCCGAGGGGTACGCCGCCGAGCTGCGGGGGCTCATCGCCCACTGCCGCGGCGCGGAGGCCGGCGGCTGCACTCCGAGCGACTTCCCGCTGGCCGGGCTGGACCAGTGGGCGCTGGACCGGCTGCTGGGGAGCGGGCGCGGGGTGGAGGACGTGTATCCGCTCTCGCCCCTGCAGGAGGGGATGCTGTTCCACTCGCACCTGTCGCCGGGCTCGGGCGAGTACGTGGGTCAGTTCGGCTTCCTGCTGGAGGGGCCGCTGGACGCCGGGGCGCTGGAGCGGGCGTGGCAGGACGTGGTAGCCCGCCACGAGGCGCTGCGGGCGGCGTTCGCCTGGGAGGGGCTGCCGCGCCCGGTGCAGGTCGTCCGCCGCGAGGTGGAGCTGCCCTTCGTGAGCGAGGACTGGCGTGAGCTGGGAGCGGAGGAGCGGCAGGCGCGCCTGGACCGCTACCTGGAAGCGGACCGCTGGAGCGGCTTCGACATGAGCCGCGCGCCGCTGATGCGCGTGGCGCTCTTCCGCCTGGCGGACCGGGAGCACCAGCTGGTGTGGACGCACCACCACGTGGTGCTGGACGGCTGGAGCCTGTCGCTGATCTTCCGCGACGTGCTGGCGGCCTACTCGGCGTACCTCCGCGGCACCCGGCCGCAGGTGCCCGGGACGCACCGCTACCGGGACTACATCGCCTGGCTGGAGCGGCAGGACCGCTCGGACGCCGAGCGCTTCTGGACGGAGGCGCTGGCCGGCTTCGACGCGCCCACCCCGCTGCCGGGGGCCCGCTCGGGCCGCGGCGCGGGCGAGGCGAGCGGCCTGGGCGCGGCGAACTGGCTGCTGTCGGAGGAGCGGACGCGCGCCCTGCAGGAGCAGGCGCGCGGGTGGGGCGTGACCATGAGCACGATGGTGCTGGGCGCGTGGGCCCTGCTGCTGGGGCGCTACGCGGGGGTGGAGGACATCGTCTTCGGGACGAGCGCCTCCGGGCGTCCGGCCGACCTGCCGGGGGTGGAGGGGACGGTGGGGTTGTTCATCAACACCCTCCCCGTGCGGGTGCGCCTGGACGGCACCGCCGGCGTGCGGGAGTGGCTGGCGCAGCTGCAGACGGAGCAGGTGGAGGCGCGCGAGTACGAGTACGCGCCGCTGGGCGAGGTGCAGCGGTGGAGCGACGTTCCCGCGGGCGAAGCGCTGTTCCAGAGCCTGTTCGCGTTCGAGAACTACCCCGTGGACGAGGCCATGCACGAGCAGGCCGACGCCCTCGGGGAGCTGCGGGTGAAGCGGAACGTCATCCACGCGCAGACCAGCTACCCGCTGCTCCTGTCGGCGAACGGCGCGTCGCGCCTCAAGGCGGAGATCCGCTACGAGCGCGGGCAGGTGGAAGCGGAGACCGCGGAGCAGCTGATCCGGCACCTCGACGTGGTGCTGGAGGCCATGGCATCCCACTCCGGGCTGCGCCTTTCCGAGGTGCCGCTGCTGCGCGCCGCCGAGCGCGAGCAGCTGCTGCTCGCGTCGCACGGCGCCGACACCGGCTACGGCGGCGAGGCGTGCCTGCACGACATGGTGCACGCGCAGGTCCTGCGCACGCCCGACGCGCCCGCGCTGCGCTTCGAGGGGCGGCGCATCACCTACGCCGAGCTGTATGCGCGCTCCTGCCGGCTCGCCAACCTTCTGCGGCGCGAGGGCGTGGGCCCCGAGGTGCGCGTGGCGATCAGCATGGACCCGGCGCCGGAGGTGATCGTGGCCGTGCTGGGCGTGATGCTGGCCGGCGGCGCCTACCTGCCGCTGGACCCCGAGCTGCCCGCCGAGCGGCGCGCATACATGATCCGCGACGCCGCCCCGGTCCTGATGCTGACGCAGGCCGCCCTGGCAGACCGGCTGGCCGACTGCGGCCTCCCCCTGTTCCTGGTGGACGCGGAGGCCGACCGCCTGGCGCGGGAAAGCGACGAGGCCCCGGTCACCGGCGTCCTGTCCGACAACCTGGCGTACGTCATCTACACCTCGGGCTCCACGGGCCGCCCCAAGGGCGTGCTGGTGGAGCACCGCGCGGTGGGCAACACCATCCGCGAGCTGGTCCGCATCTACGACTCCCGCCCCGGCGACCGCAACCTGCTGTACGCGCCGCTGCACTTCGACG
>JBEVLE010000369.1:0-9227 GCA_040509335.1 Longimicrobiaceae bacterium
GGTCACCAGCACCGCCGCCCCGCTGTCCTCCAGGACCCCGGCGAGCCGCCCGGCCGGGTACGCCGGGTCCAGGGGAAGGCAGGCGCCGCCCGCCTTGAGCACGGCCAGCAGCGCCGCCACCATCTCCGGCGACCGCTCCACGCACACCCCCACCCGCGTCTCCGGCCCCACCCCCAGCCGGCGCAGGCGGCGCGCCAGCCGGTTGGCCCGCGCGTCCAGCTCCCGGTACGTCGTCCGCCCGCCGCCGAAGGTGAGCGCGACCGCGCCGGGCGTGCGCTCCGCCTGCGCCTCGAAGAGCCGGTGGATGCAGCGTTCCGGGGGGAGTCCGGCGGCGGCGCCGCCGCTCATGCGGGGGGATACTCCAGGCCGTGCGCGAGCGCCGCCTCGCGCACCGCGGGCTCCAGGCGGGGAGGGACCGCGTCCCCGAAGCGCTCCAGGTACCCCGCCAGCGTCGCCGCGTCCCGGGTCAGGAACTTGGCGTCCGTGCGCACCATGTGGCGGATGACCAGGAGCGGCACCGGGCTGCGGAGGGGCCGGAAGGCCTCGTTCCAGAGCGCCGGCTCCCCGCAGCCCGCGTGGAACTGGCCGATCATCAGCCCCGCCGCCACGAAGGCCGGCTTCAGGGCGGCCTGCACGGCGTCCACCACGGCGGGGGCCCGGTCCGCCGGCAGGTCGGGGAAGAGCATGAGGATCGCCTTGTACTGCGCCTCCCGCTCCGCGGTCGGCTCCAGCTCCAGGAACCAGTCCCGGTAGCTCGCGGCCGCGGCGGCCACCTGCTCCGGCGTGGGGTCCGCGCCCGGCTGGATCGCCAGCCAGAAGAGCGCCCGCTCCATCGACGGCTCCGTGTACGGGCACACCGGGCCCTCCCGCCCCAGCAGGGGGTGGGGCCGGCACAGGTAGGCGCGCGCCCAGTCCACGACCTCCTGCGCGCGCGCCCGGTAGGCGCGGAGGGGGCCGGGGAGCGCGCCGCGCGCGACGTCGTCCGGGTCGAGCAGGTGGAGCACGGGATTGGTCGGCGAGACACGCATGCTCAGCTCCGTCTCGCTGCGGCGTCACGGATCGGCGGGGCCTCCCCAAAACTGGCTTTCCGCCTGGCCGGGCGCTTCTCCCCGGTTGCTCACCTCCCCGTCCCGCGCCCGGCCGCGCAACCCCGGAGAAGACGCCGGACGCGCCGGGCGGCAACCTGCGCCGTGGACCGGCAGGCGCGGCGGCCCGGACCCTGCGGTCGTTCGTGGACGGGGCCGGCTCGGCGGTCCCCACCCTCCAGCCAAAGGACGGAGCGATGATCAAGGGCATGCACGTGACGGTCTACACGCGCCACGCGGACGAGCTCAAGGAGTTCCTGCGCGACAAGCTGGAGCTGCCGTTCACCGACGTGGGCCACGGCTGGCTCATCTTCGAGGTGCCCGCGAGCGAGATCGCGGCCCACCCCGTGGACTGGGACGGCGAGGGCGAAGAGGGCGAAGAGGGCGGGGAGGGCGGGGGAGGGGAGGGCGACGACCGGGAGCCGCCCGCGCCCGGCGAGGCGCAGCTTTCCTTCTACTGCGACGACGTCGAGGCGGAGATGCGCCGGCTCCAGGACAAGGGGGTGGAGTTCACCACCGGCGTCACCGACCAGGGGTGGGGGCTGCTGGCCACCATCCGCGTGACCCCGGACGTGCAGGTGGACCTGTACCAGCCGCGGTACGAGCGGGATCCGTCGAACGGGTGAGGTGAACGGCAGGGTTCGGGCGTGCCCCCGGCTGGCGCCGGGGTCGGGCTTCGGCTCCGTAACGCAGCAAACAACGCTGCGTAACGGAGTCGAGCCCCCGCGAAACTGCCCGCGGGGTCTCGCCCCTTCGGGCCGAAATCCCTCACGCAACTGCCTGCCGTACCGTGATCTCCAGCCGTTGACCCCTCTCCCAGAATTGGGAGAGGGTGGCGAGCCTCAAGCGAGCCGGGTGAGGGCCGTCGTGAGGGGGCCGGGATCACTTCGCAGCGTCGTACTTCTTCACCACGGTCTTGGGCGCGGTCCGCCGCCACGCTTCCAGCAGCAGCTCGCGCATGACGCGCGCGTCCGCCTCGGCGAGGCGCGCGTGCACCCAGCCGTAGCGGCCCACGTAGTCGGCGATGGAAAAGGTGTCCGGGTCCGAGGAGATGAGCAGCGCCTGCTCCTCCAGCGACGCCTTCACCGTCGCCGAGCTGCCGTCCGGCGCCAGGGTGAAGAAGATCTTGTCCCGCACCCGGAAGGTCGGGTGCCCCCACGTTTCCCGCTCGTCCACGCCGGGGAGCGACAGCGCCAGCTCCCGCAGCTCCTCCGCGAGCTTCGCCGCGGTGTCCCCGCCCATGCCTGTCTCGGATCTCAACGCCACGCTCCCGTGTCCAGCGGTGGTCCGGCGGCGGCCTCGTGCCGCCCCGCGGGATCATAGCACGCCGCCGGCGCGCCGTCATCTCCCCGGTTGCTCGCCGGAGCAATCCCGGAGAAGACCGCACGGGCGCCCGGCCCCATCCTGCAGGGCCGGCCAGGCACGCCCGGACCGGCCGTGATCACCCGCAACGACCTATCCCATGAGCGCACCCGCGGCCGCCCCCCCGTCCGCCCCTCCGCAAGCCGCCAGGAAGGCGCTGATGCAGCTGCTGGTGGGGAACCAGCTCCAGCAGGCCGTGCACGTGGCCGCCCGGCTGGGCATCGCCGACCTGCTCGCCGGCGGCCCGCGCAGCGCGGAGGAGCTGGCGCGGGACGCGGGCGCCGATCCCGGGGCGCTGCGCCGGCTGCTGCGCGCCCTCGCCGCGTTCGGCGTGTTCGCCGAGGAGGCCGGGGGGCGCTGGGAGCTCACTCCCGCCGCCGAGCTGCTGCGGGCGGGCCGGCCGGGATCCATGCGCGCCTTCGCGCTCTGGTCGGGCGGCGTCAGCTACCGGGTGTTCGGCGCGCTGGAGCACAGCGTCCGCACCGGCGAGCCCGCCTTCGACCGGCTCTTCGGCGCCGAGTTCTTCGAGTACCTCGCCGCCCACCCCGAGGACGGCGCCGTGTTCGACGAGATGATGTCCTGGAACACCGCGCCGCTCGCCCCCCTCGTCGCGGCCCGCGGCTTCGCCGGCGCGGAAACGGTGGTGGACGTCGGCGGGGGGCGCGGCGAGCTGGTCGCGGGGCTGCTCCGGGCGCACCCCCGCATGCGGGGGGTGCTCTTCGACCACCCGCGCGTGGGCCCGCGGGCCGCGTCGTGGCTGGAGGCGGCCGGCGTCGCGGACCGCTGCGGCGTCGTCAGCGGCGACATGCTGCAGTCCGTCCCCCCCGGGGGCGACGCGTACCTCCTCAAGAGCGTGCTGCACGGCCTGGACGACGAGGCCGCCGCCCGCGTCCTGCGCAACGTCCGCCGGGCGATGCCCGGCGGCGGCCGGCTCCTCCTGGTGGAGTTCGTCCTCCCGCCCGGGAACGAGCCGTTCCCCGGCAAGCTGATGGACCTGCTCATGCTGGTGGGGGGGCGCGGCCGCGAGCGCACCGAGGAGGAGTTCCGCTCGCTGCTCGCCGGAGCGGGCTTCCTCCTGGCGGACGTCGCCCCCACCCCGTATGGTCTCAGCATCATCGAGGCGGGGCCCGCGTAGCGCCGCGCCTCCCCGGCGCAGGCCCTCTCCCCCCGGTGCCCCGTGTCCATTCCCAGGCTCTTCCGCGTCATCCTCCCCGTCCCCGACGTCGACCGGGCGGCCGAGGTCTACGGCCTCCTCCTGGGCCATCCCGGCGAGCGGGTGCACGAGAGCCGCCACTACTTCGACTGCGGGGGGACCCTCCTGGCCTGCCTCGATCCGCGCCGCGAAGGGTGGGACCGCGACGCCGTCCCCAACCCCGAGCTCCTGTACTTCGCCGTGGACGACCTGGAGGCCGCGTACGCCCGCGCCCTGGCGGCGGGGTGCCGCTGCCGCGAGGAGGGAATCGCCACGCGGGCGTGGGGGGAGCGCTCCTTCTACGCGCACGACCCGTTCGGCAACCCCGTCTGCTTCGTGGACGCGCTCACCGTCTTCACCGGCGGGAAGGCATAGGAGGAGCTGCGGGTTCGGGCGTGCCCCCGGCTGGCGCCGGGGTCGGGCTTCGGCTCCGTAGCAGACGAAACTACCGTCTGCAACGGAGTCGAGACCCGGCGGAAACAGCCCCGCCGGGTCTCGCCCCTCCGGGCCGAAATCCCTCACGCATGGTGCGCGCTGGCGTCCGCGGGGGCCCCACCCGGCCTCACCCCACCAGCCGCCACGGCGGTGCCGGCGCCCAGCAGGCGTCCTCCACGCGCTCCAGCAGCCCCGCCACGCGCGGGTCGCCGGGGAGCTCCGCCAGGTCGCTCCGCACCGCGGCCGCCGGGACTCCCGCCGCCGCGAGGCGCGCCTCCCACTCCGCGGCGGGGCGGGCGCGCAGGCGCTCCGCCAGCGCCGCGTCGTCCGCGCCGGCGTCCAGGCCGCACGCCTCCGCCAGGCGGGCGCGGGCCGCCTCGTCCTCCGCCTCCACGGCCAGCCACCCCGCCGCGGTCCGCACCGGCCGGTCCAGCGGCCCCCACACCGGCCTCCCCAGGCGCCTCCCCCGCTCCCGCCCGAAGGCCATCGCCCGCAGCACGTGCCGCTGGAGCGCCATCGCGCCGGCCAGGAGCGAGGTGTCCACCCGGCACCCCGCCCCGGACCGCTCCCGCTGGAGGAGCCCGGCGAGGATCCCCTCGCAGGCGAGCAGCCCCCCGGTGGCGTCCAGGAGGGTGAGCCGCGAGGGAAAGGGCGGCTCGTCGGTGGGGTTCAGGCCGTCCCCGCACGCCCCGTGCGCCTGCACCAGGAAGTCCCCCGCGATGGGGCAGGGCTCCCCGGCGGCCCTCCCCCAGCCGGAGGCGTGCGCCCACACGAGCCGCGGGTTGCGCGGCGCCAGGTCGTCCCAGTCCAGCCCCAGCTCCTCCGCCCGCCCCGAGCGCCAGTTGTGCAGGAACACGTCCGCGCCCGCCGCCAGGTCGGCGAGCCGCGCGCGGCCCGCCGGCTCCTTGTAGTCGATCTCCACCACCCGCTTCGCGCGGTTGTAGGCCAGGTAGGCGGCCCCCAGCCGGCCCGCCAGGGGAGGGGAGTGCCTCCCGAAGTCGCCCCCCGGCGGCTCCACCTTCACCACCTCGGCCCCCAGCATCCCCAGGAGGAGCCCCGCCAGCGGCCCCTGCAGCCGGGAGGTGACCTCCACCACCCGCATCCCCGCCAGCGGGGCGCCGGGGGCCGCCGCCGGGACCCGGACGGCATCGGGCCGCGCCGCCCCCGGACGGATCGTCCACGGCGCGCACACCTCCGGCCCGGTCGCCGCGTCGCCCAGCTCGGCGACCAGCTCCGGGTAGGTGCGCACCCGGCAGACGGCCACCCCGCACGCCCCGGCGGCGCGGCGGATCTCCGCCAGGGAGTGGCGGCCCGCGGCGCGGTGCAGGGCGGGGGGGAGGGTGCAGGCCGCGGTGAGGTAGCGGTGCACGAAAGCGGACCAGGACTCGTCCAGCCCCTCCCGGTCCACTCCGAGCTGCCTCCAGAACCCCATCCACGCCCCGAAGCCGAGCGCCTCGATCTCCACCACGTGCCCGTCGGCCGTCCGGAAGGGGGGGCCGGCGCCGGCCGCGGGGGGCGCCGGCACGAGCCCGTCCGGCGTGGTCGCGATGGCGAGGTGGTGGGAAAGGAGGAACAGGGCGGCGTGCAGGACGGACGTTTCCACGCGCCGCACGGGGTGGCCGCGGCTGGCGGCGACGAGCGCGGCGAGGATCCCCTGCGTGGCCACGATCCCCGCGGCCACCGACGCGGCCTCCAGCCCCAGGCGCCGGGGGAACCCGGCGTCCCGCCCGTGGACCGCCATCAGCCCGGAGACCGCCTGGATCCCCACCTCGCTCCCGGGCAGGCCGGGGGCGCCGGCTCCCGGGAGCCAGCGGACGGCGCATTCGATCTCCCCCGCGCCGGGCGGAAAGCCGGCGGCGCCCTCCCCGGGGACCACCGTCAGCTCGCCGTCCGCCGCGGAGCCGGGCCGGTTCCCCGCGGCGCCGGGCTCATCCGGCAGCCAGCGGGCCCCCAGCACCGCCAGGTGCTCCGCGCAGGTCCGGGCCGGGAGCCCGGGATCCCCGCGGGTGCTCACCTGGAACCCGGCAAGGAGCGGGGGGACGCCGTCGGCCATGGCGGGAGCTCACCGGGTGGCGAGCCGCCGGTGGGGCGCGGCGGCGGCCGCCGCGCGCAGCGCGGGGAGGTCCACCTTGCCCAGGCGCGTCCGGGGGATCCGCTCCAGCACGCACAGCGCCTCCGGGAGCTTGTACCGGGCGAGCTCGCCGCCCAGCGCCAGGCGGAGCGACGCCAGCTCCGGCGACTCGCCGGGCGCGGGCACCACGCAGGCACACACCGTCTCCCCCATGACGGGGTCGGCGAGCCCGATCACCGCCGCGTCGGCCACCCCGGGGAGGCGCTGGACCGCGCACTCCACCTCCACCGGGTCCACCTTCAGCCCGCCCCGGTCGATCCGGTGCTTCAGCCGCCCGAACACGTAGAGCCGCCCTTCCCCGTCCATCCGCCCCAGGTCGCCGGAGTAGTACCACGCCCCGTCCGCCGTCCCCGCCTCGTCCCAGTAGCGCACCGGGAACGTTCCGCGCGAGAACGCGACCTCGCCCACGACCCCCGCGGGGACCGGGCGGCGCTCCTCGTCCACCACCACGACCGAGCCGGGCGCCGGGCGGCCCACCGAGCCGCGCAGGATGTCCTCCCGGTCGGTGGTCGCCACCCCCACGCCCTCGCTCGACCCGTACATGTACATGAACTCCACTCCCAGGCGGTCCCAGATGTCGCGGACCAGCTCCGGCGGGAAGGTGGCCGCCGTCCCCACGCTGAGGCGCAGCGCGCCCACGTCGCCGCCGTCCCGCGCCAGGCGGTCCAGGACCAGCCTGAAGTGGGCGGGGGCGCCGTTCAGCACGGTCACCCCCTCGGCCCCGACGAGGCGGAGCGCTTCCTCCGGCGTGAACCGGTCCAGGAGGACCAGGCGTCCCCCCGTGAACAGCGCCCCCATCGCCATCATCATCCCGAAGCCGTGCGACAGCGGGAGGTGCGCGAGGTGGACGTCCTCCGGCCCGAAGCGGAGCCATCCTCCCAGCCGCGCCCAGCGCTCCGCGAGGTTGCCGTGGTAGCCCAGGGTGGCCTTCGGCGTGCCGGTGGTGCCCGAGCTGATGAAGACCAGCGCCGCGTCCCCCGGCGAGGGCCCCCGTGGCGCGGGGCCGGCCTCCGTCGCCATCCCGGCAACGGCCAGCTCCGCCAGCGCCGGACAGCCGGCGGGCGCGGTCTGCTCCCCCACCACCAGGACCACGAGGCCGGGGTGATCCTCGCGCACGGCCCGGAGCGCCGCGAAGGGGTCCGGCCCGCCGCCGGGGGGCTCGTACACCAGCGCCGCGGCCCGCGTCGTCCGCACGATCCGGGAAAGCTCGGGCCCGGTGAGCTGGAAGTCCGCTCCCACGTGCACCGCGCCCGCGCTCCACGCCGCGCCGATGGCCACGACGTGCTCCGGGCGGTTGGCCGCCGAGCACACCACCCGGTCGCCCGGGCCGATCCCCAGCCGCCGGTACGCCTCCGCCAGGCGCCGCACCGCCGCGCCCAGCTGCGCGTACGTGGTGGTCCGGCCGCCGGCGGTGAGCGCCGGCCGGTCCGGCCAGCGCTCCCACGAGCTCTCGAGCGCGCCGACGAGGGTTCCGGGTGTCATGGACCGGGCGTGCATGGGATGCGGCGAGGGCCGGACGGCGCCGGCGGAGTCGAGGGAAAAGTGGAGCGGTGACGCCAGGGGTGCTTCTCGTGGATTGCTCGGAGCGAAGCTCGACGGCTCCTGACCTGCTCCGGCGGAATGGAGCGAAGTCCGGAGCCCGCCCGCGGAGCCGCGCTTGCCTTCCATGCCAATGCGGGTCCCGGAACGCGGCGGCGTACGCGCGTGACTCCTCCGGGTGACGGGGGCGGACGCGGTGCCCTCCGCCCTGCCTTGCACGAGCCGCGCGGGCCACGCCGCGCCGGACGGCCCCGATCGTGCGCGCGGCGGGCTGCCGGCCGTGCTCGCCGGGCGGCCGGCGGGCGCGTACCGCGCCAGGTGCAACCGCCCGCCATGAGAGGAGGCGCCATGGGAAGCATGCGGCTCGTGGTCGACGCAGCGGATGGGGCCGAGACGGCGGAGGTCGGCGCCGACCGGCTCGGGGAGCTCCTCGCCGTGCCGGGCAACCGGCTCTGGCTCGACGTCGCCGATCCCGGACCCGCGGAGGTCGCGCTGCTGCGCAGCGTGTTCGGCTTCCACGACCTGGCGCTCGCGGAGGTCACCCGGCCGCACGAGCGCCCCCGGTGCAACGCGTACGGCGGCTACTACTTCATCGTGGTCTACGCCGCCGAGCACACCGCCGCGGGGTTCGTTCCGCGCGAGCTGAACCTGTTCTGGGGCGAGAACTACCTGGTGACCCTCCACCGCCGCTCCCCGGCGGTGCTGGAGGTGCTGGACGAGGCGCGCCGGCGGTGGGAGCAGCACGAGGGGCGGCGGGCCCCGGGCATCGCGTACCTGGCGTACGCCCTGTTCGAGAGGCTGGTGGACGGCTACTTCGGGGTGGAGGACCGGGTCCGCGAGCGGATGGAAGGGATCAAGGAGTCGGTCTTCAGGGGGGCGGAGGGGGCGGCGGCGGAGCTGTTCGGGCTGCGGGAGGAGCTGCTGAGGGTGCCGCGCCTGCTCGGCGCCACGAGCCAGGTGCTGGCCGAGGTGCTCCGCCACGAACAGGCGGTCCCCGACGGGCTGCGGCCCTACTTCGCCGACGTGCAGGACCACGCCCGGCACGTGCTGGCCGAGCTGGACACCGACCGGGACCTGCTCGGCACGGCGCTCGACGTCCACGTGTTCTACGCCTTCAACCGGCTGGGCCTCATCATGAAGCGCCTGACCGCGGTGACCGTGATCATCATGGTCCCCAACTTCGTGGCCGGCATCTACGGGATGAACTTCTCGCACCTGCTGCCGCCCAGCGACTCGGCGTACGGGTTCTTCCTGGTCGTGGCCGTCCTGGCGTGCATGGTCGTCTGGGGCTTCATCCACTCGCGCATCCTGGGCTGGCTCTGATGCCGGCCGTATCGAGCTGAAAAGCACGGTTCGGGCGTGCCCCCGGCTGGCGCCGGGGTCGGGCTTCGGCTCCGTAACGCACGAAACAACCGTGCGTAACGGAGTCGAGCCCCCGCGAAACTGCCCGCGGGGTCTCGCCCCTTCGGGCCGAAATCCCTCA
>JBEVLE010000370.1:0-3043 GCA_040509335.1 Longimicrobiaceae bacterium
CGGAACCGCCCGCCGGGCACGGCGACCCGGCCCCGGCGCCGGCCGCCCCCTCGCGCGGGATCCCGCGCCGCGCCGGCGGCGGGGCGGCGCCGCTCTCCTTCGCGCAGCAGCGGCTCTGGTTCCTGGAGCAGATGGCGCCCGGCGGCGCCGCGTACAACGTCCCCAGCGCGGTGCGGCTGGCCGGCAGGCTGGACGCCGCGGCGCTTGCGCGCGCGGTGAACGCCCTGGTGCGCCGCCACGCGGCGCTGCGCACCGTGTTCGCCGCGGGCGAGGACGGCCCCGTCCAGGTGGTCCTCCCGGCGGCGCGGGTGCCGCTGGAAACGGCGGACCTGCGCGCGCTCCCGCCCCGCGCGCGCGAAGCCGAGGCCGCGCGCCTGCTGCGGCAGGAGATGCGGCGGCCCCTGGACCTGGCCGCGGGGCCGCTGCTGCGGGCCGTGCTCATCCGGCTGGCGCCGGAGCGCCACTTCCTCCTGCTGGTGGCGCACCACGTGGTCACCGACGGCTGGTCGCTGCGGGTCGTCGTGCGCGACCTGTCGGCGCTGTACGCCGCGGCCGCCTTCGGCGCGGCGGCGCAGCTCCCGCCGCTCCCGGTGGAGTACGCGGACTACGCCGCGTGGCAGCGGGAGCGGCTGCGGGGCCCCGTCCTGCGCGAGCAGCTCGACTACTGGAGCTCCCGGCTCCGCGGGGCTCCCCCGGCTCTGGAGCTCCCCGCCGACCGCCCGCGCCCACCGGTGCAGTCGTTCGAGGGCGCCTGGCACCGCTTCCGCGGGCCGGCGCCCGCGGCGGACGGGCTGCGCGAGCTGGGCCGGCGCGAGGGCGCCACCAGTTTCATGGTGTACCTGGCGGCGTTCGACGTGCTCCTGGCGCGTCTCACGGGCCAGCCGGACGTGGTGGTGGGCACCCCCGTGGCGAACCGCGGCCGCACGGAAACGGAGGAGATGGTGGGCTTCTTCGCCAACACGCTGGCGCTGCGCACCGACCTGTCGGGCGATCCCACCTTCCGCCAGGCGCTCCGCGCGGTGCGGGAAACGGCGCTGGGCGCGTACGAGCACGACGAGCTCCCCTTCGAGCGGGTGGTGGAGGAACTGCGGCCGGAGCGCGACCTGAGCCGCACGGTGATCTTCCAGGTGGCCTTTTCGTTCGACGCCGTGGACCCCGCCGCGGAGCAGCCGCTCCGGCTCCCCGGCCTGGAACTGACGCTGGTGGACGCGGACGCGGGACTCTCGCAGTTCGACTTCACGCTGCGCATGGAGGTGCGCCCCGACGGCCTGACCGGCGTGGCGGTGTACGCCACGGCGCTCTTCGACGCCGCGACCGTGGAGCGGATGACGGAGGCCTACGTCGCGCTGCTGGAGGGGATCGTCGCCGCGCCGGACCGCCGCGTCTCCGAGCTGCCGCTGCTCACGGGCGCCGAGCGGGAGCGCGTGGAGGCGTGGTCGGCCGGGCCCGCGGCGGCGCCCGCGGACGGGACCGTGCACGAGCGCTTCGCCGCCCGGGCGCGATCGGCGCCGGACGCCGTGGCCGTGCGGTCGGGCGAGGCCACGCTGACGTACGCGGAATTGGGAACGCGCGCCGGCCGCCTCGCCCGGCGGCTGCGCGGGCGCGGGGTGGGGCCGGAATCGCGGGTGGGGATCTGCCTGGAGCCGGGGGCCGAGCGCGTGGTGGCGATGCTGGCCGTGCTCGTGGCGGGCGGCGCCTACCTGCCGCTGGACCCGGAGTACCCGGCGGAGCGGCTGGCCTGGATGCTGGAGGACGCCGCCGCGCCGGTGCTGGTGACGCGTGGCGATCTCGCGGACCGCCTCCCGGCGGACGGGGCGTGGAGCACGGTCCTGCTCGACGCGGACGCCGACGCGGACGCAGGCCTCGCCACGCTCGCCGCTCCGGTCGCCCCGGAGAACGCGGCGTACGTCGTCTACACCTCCGGCTCCACGGGGCGCCCCAAGGGCGTGGTGGTGTCGCACGCGGCGCTCCTCAACCTGGCGGCCTGGCACGCGCGCGCCTTCGCGGTGACCCCCGCCGACCGCGCGACGCAGCTGGCGTCTTTCAGCTTCGACGCGGCGGTGTGGGAAACGTGGCCGTACCTGCTCGCTGGGGCGTCGCTGCACGTGGTGGACGCCGCCACCCGCGCCGAGCCGGAGGCGCTGCGGGCGCTGCTCCTGGAGCGCGGCATCACCCTGGCCTTCGCGCCCACCGCGCTGGCCGAGGCGCTGCTGGCGCTGGAGTGGCCGGAGCGCGCGCCGCTGCGCGCGCTGCTCACCGGCGGCGACGCGCTGCGCGTCCGCCCGCGCCCGGAATTCCCCTTCGCGCTGGTCAACGACTACGGCCCCACCGAGGCCGCCGTGGTCGCCACCTCCGGCGCCGTCGCGGCGGAGGACGCCGGGCGCCCGCCCTCCATCGGCCGCCCCATCGACGGGGTGCGGGTGCGCGTCCTGGACCCGCACGGCGGCCCGGTGCCGACCGGGGTGTCGGGGGAACTGTACGTGGGCGGGGCGGGCGTGGCCCGCGGCTACCTGGGGCGGCCGGAGCTGACGGCCGAGCGCTTCGTCCCCGACGCGCTCTCCGGCGTTCCCGGCGCGCGCGCGTACCGCACCGGAGACCGGGCGCGCTGGCTCCCCGGCGGCGAGCTGGAGTTCCTGGGGCGCACCGACCGGCAGGTGAAGCTGCGCGGCTTCCGCATCGAGCCGGGCGAGGTGGAGGCCGCGCTGCTGGAGCAGCCGGGGGTGCGCGAGGCCGCCGTGGAGGTGCGCGACGGTCCCGGCGGAAAGCGGCTGGTTGGGTACGTCGCCGCGGCGGAGGGGAGCGCGCTGGACGGGGACGCGGTGCGCGACGGCCTGCGCGGGCGCCTGCCGGACCACATGGTCCCGGCCGCGCTGGTGGTCCTGGACCGATTGCCGACGACGCCCGCCGGCAAGCTGGACCGCGCCGCGCTCCCCGCGCCGGAGCGCGAGGACGCCGCCGGGCGCGCCGCGCCGGCCACGCCGACGGAGCTGCGGCTGGCCGACGCGTGGGCCGAGGTGCTGGGCGGCGAGCGGCCCGCGCTCGG
>JBEVLE010000371.1:0-6751 GCA_040509335.1 Longimicrobiaceae bacterium
CGAGGGCGAGCGCCGCACCGAGTGGAAGGGCAACGGACGGGCGTTGCGACATCAGGGTCCTCCGGATGGAGTTGGGTAGGCCTCGGCCTACGATTCTCCCCCCGGGCGGACGCGGGCGCTGCCCCCCGCGGAGGGTCGGGATCCTGCCTGGCTCGAAGACGGCTCGGAGCGCGGACGCTCCCGCGTGGACTCGCGCTGCGGCGGGGCTTCGCGCTGCCGCGGCGCTTCCCGCTGCGGCGGAGCCTCGCGCCGGGGCTCCCGCTGCGGCGCGGTCACCCGCGGGCGGGAGGTTTCCGGCTCGGTGGGGCGGCGCTGCAGCGTGGGCCGCGTCCGCTCCTCCGTGCGGGGGCGCTCCTCGCGCGGCCGCTTCCCCTCCTGCGTGGGCTGCTGGCCCTGCTGCCAGTCGGCCCGGGTGTAGCCGCCGCCGTCGTCGCCGCCGGAGCGGGGCTCCGGCCGCGTCCGCGCCGGCGCCTCGTACGAGTCGCCCGAGCGGCGCAGCGGCGGCACGTCGTAGCTCCCGCCCCGGGTCCGGTCGCGGTCGCCGTACCCGTCGCGGCCCTCCGCGGCGCGCGGCTCCTTGTAGCGGTGCTCGGGCTGACGGCGCCGGCCGTCCGCGTAGTAGCGGTCCGCAAGATAGTAGCCGCGGGAGCGCGAATAGCGGCGCGGTTGATAATAGTACGGGTCGTACCGGAGCAAAACCACCAGCCGGTCGCAGCGGTCGTAGTACCCGCCCCAGGCGTACGCGTCGGCGTAGCCGTCGTAGCACGACCAGCGCGGGTACGCGTGCCGGCCGCCCACGTGGTACGCGTACGAGTCGGTCGCGTAGTCCGCGTAGTCCGGGTCCGGCACCAGCTCGTCCACCAGGCGGTCCAGGGCGTAGTACGGGTCGCCGCGGAACGTGGAGCCGATGGTGCGGAAGCCCCACGACGAGCGGCCGCGGCCGTCCTGGAAGCCGCGGAAGTCCAGCGGCTCGTCCGAGGCGATCACGAACACGTACCCGATGCCGGGCGCGCCGCGCACCGTCCACGACGAGGCGTAGCCGCCGCCCGCGTAGGGGAGCGAGTAGCTGCGTCCGCCCTGGACGTAGCCGTCGTCCCACGGCGAGCGCGGGAACAGGAACTCCACCTCGCCGTCGGTGGTGATGTGCACCACCGCCGCGTAGGCGCTGCGGCTGGTGTTGAACTGCATGCGGATCCGCTCGCCGGAGCGGAACTGGTCGCGGTCCGCGTCCGCCCAGACGCGGGCGCGCAGGCCGTACCCCTGGTCGGGGGCGGCGGCCGCCGCGGCGGGGACGCCGTCGGCGCGGGCGGGGGCTGCTCCCGCGGTGCCGCATACGGCGAGCAGCGCGAGGATGGGAAGGATCTTTTTCATGGAAAGGGCTCCGCTCGGGTGCACGGAGAAAGGGGGCAAGGCGCGTTCCGCGTGGGGGCCGCGGGAGATCGCGTTGTGGGCAAACGACTTGGGTCTCCGGGGGGCCGGCGGGGCGCGCGGCGGCGTCTCCCGCGGGGGACAGCGTGTGTCCGCGCGGCGGACGGGGAGCGGCCCCGGACCGGGCGGGCGCGGGGCGCCCGGCGGTTGACGCGCGGTGCCGGATGCCCTTAGCTTGCGACGTTTGTCCCCCGGCGTGCGCGGCGTGCGCGCTCCGGGGCCGCCGTGCGACCGCGCCTCCCGGATGGTATCGGATCGGCGGCGCAAGATCAACCGTGGCGGCGCGCCGCGCCTGACCCGCACCCGTCCTCCCCCCGCCGCAGGCCGTGCCGCATCCGCTCCTGATCGAAGCGTTCCGCTCCGTCCCCGCGTTCCGCGAGCTGGCCTCCGGGCTCCCGCGCGCGGGGGAGTCGGTCCTGGTGGAGGGGCTGGCCGGCGCGTCCCCCGCCGTGCTGGTGGGGGCGCTGCACCGCGCCCGCCCCGAGCGGATCTGGCTGCTGGTGGCCTCCACGCCGGACGGCGCCGAGCAGGTGAGCAGCGACCTGGAGGCGCTCCTGGGCGAGGGCGCCATCCAGCTGTACCCGCAGCGCGAGTCCCTCCCCTACGAGGAGGGCGAGCCGCACGTGGAGATCGGCGGGGCCCGCGTGGAAGCGCTGGAAGCGCTGCTGGGGGGCCGCACGGCGCTGCTGGTGACCACCACCCGCGCGCTCCAGGAGCTGTCCCCCGCGGTGGAGGGGCTGGAGGACCTGCGGCTGGAGCTGAAGACCGGCGAGGAGATCCGCCCCGCCGACCTGAGCGCCCGGCTGGAGGAGATGGGCTTCGAGCGCGTCGCCACCGTGGAGGAGGTGGGCCAGTTCGCGCTCCGCGGGGGGATCGTGGACGTGTTCGGCTTCGGGACGCCGGAGCCGGCGCGGATCGAGTTCTGGGGCGACCAGGTGGAGTCCATCCGCCACTTCGACCTGCTCACCCAGCTTTCCGTCCGCACCGTGGACGGCATCCAGGTGCTTCCCCTGGACCTGCGCCCCGCCTCCGCGGCGGACGGGCGCCAGCGCGCCACGCCGGCCGGCGACGCCCCCGGCCCCCGGCGCTCGCTCCTGGAGTACCTCCCCCCGGACACGGTGCTGGTGCACCTCACCGCCGGGGCGACGCACGCGGAGCTGGAGCGCACCTGGACCGAGGTGCAGCGCCTGCACCAGGCCGAGGAGCAGCGCGGGGCCCGCCCCGAGCGCCCCGAGGCGCTCTTCCTGGCGGCCGACGACGCCGCGGCGCGGCTGGACGCCTTTCCGCAGATGTTCGTGGCCGAGGGGCCCGCGGCGGCGCGGGCGCTGCGCTTCCGCGCCGCCCCGCCCGAGGCCATCGACCGCGACATGGCGCGCCTGGGCGAGGTCCTGCGCGCCGGGGCGGCCCGCGGCGAGCGCTCGCTGGTGCTGTGCGACAACCAGGGCCAGCTGGAGCGCCTGCAGGAGCTGCTGGACGAGCTGCGCGTGCGCTCGGACGTCACCCTGGCGCTGGGCTCCGTTTCCGGCGGCTTCATCCTGGCCGACGCCGACCCGCCGCTGCGGGTCCTCACCGACCACGAGATCTTCCGCCGCACCCGCCGGATCCGGCGCAAGCGGCGCTTCCGGGGCGGCGCGGCGCTGGAAAGCATCTCCGCGCTCAAGCCCGGGGAGTACGTGGTCCACATGGACCACGGCGTGGGGCAGTTCCGCCGCATGGAGCGCGTGCGCGTGGGCGAGGAGGAGTTCGAGACGCTGGTGATCGAGTACGCCGGCGGGGAGCTGCTGCGCGTCCCCGTGCACCGCGTGGACCTGATCGAGCGCTGGGTCTCGGACAACGACGAGGGGCCTCCGCCGCGGGTCCACAAGATCGGCGGCAAGGAGTGGACGCGCACCAAGCAGAAGACCAAGAAGGCGATCGCGGAGATGACGGCGGAGCTCCTGGAGCTGTACGCCGCCCGCGAGGCCGAGAAGGGCTACGCCTTTGCCGCGGACACCCGCTGGCAGCGCGAGATGGAGTCCGCGTTCCTGTTCGAGGACACGCCGGACCAGCGGCAGGCAACCGAGGACGTCAAGCGCGACATGGAGTCGGCGCGCCCCATGGACCGGCTGATCTGCGGCGACGTGGGGTACGGCAAGACCGAGATCGCCATCCGCGCGGCGTTCAAGGCGGTGCAGGACGGCCGGCAGGTGGCGGTGCTGGTCCCCACCACCATCCTCGCCGAGCAGCACCTGCACACCTTCGCCGAGCGCCTGGCCGACTTCCCGGTGAGGATCGAGGCGCTGTCCCGCTTCCGCACGGCGAAGGAGCAGGCCGTCGCGCTGGAGCGGCTGGAGCGGGGCGAGGTGGACATCATCGTGGGCACCCACCGCCTGCTTTCCGGCGACGTCAAGTTCCACGAGCTGGGGCTGATCGTGGTGGACGAGGAGCAGCGCTTCGGGGTCAAGCACAAGGAGCGGCTCAAGCAGCTGCGGCGCACGGTGGACGTGCTGACGCTCACCGCCACCCCCATCCCGCGGACGCTGCACTTCTCGCTGCTGGGGCTGCGGGACATGACGCTGATCCAGACGCCCCCGCGCGACCGGCAGCCCATCATCACCCACGTCCTCCCGTGGGCGGACGCGGTGCTGGAGGACGCCATCCGGCGCGAGCTGGACCGTGGCGGGCAGGTGTTCTTCGTCCACAACCGGGTGGAGACCATCCCGGTGGTGGCGAAGCGGGTGGCGGACCTGGTGCCGGACGCCCGGGTGGGGGTGGCGCACGGGCAGATGAAGGAAAAGGAGCTGGAGGAGGTGATGACCCGCTTCCTGGAAGGGGAGGTGGAGATCCTGTGCGCCACCGCCATCATCGAGTCCGGGCTGGACGTGCCCCGCGCCAACACCCTGATCGTCAACCGCGCGGACCACTTCGGCCTGTCGCAGCTGTACCAGATCCGCGGGCGCGTGGGCCGCAGCCACCACCGTGCCTACTGCTACCTGCTGGTGCCGGACGAGGTGTCGGAGGAGGCGGAAAAGCGGCTGCGGGTGCTGGAGCACTACACCGAGCTGGGGAGCGGGTACCGCATCGCCCTCAAGGACCTGGAGCTGCGCGGCGCGGGTAACATCCTGGGCTCGGAGCAGTCCGGCTTCGTGCACGCGGTGGGATTCGACACCTACATGCGCCTGCTGGAAGAGACCGTCCGGCAGATGAAGGGCGACGGCGGCGTGCCCTCGCGGCAGGCCACGGACGTGTCGGTGGACGGCGTGGCGCTGATCCCCGACGAGTACGTCCCCGACGAGGCGCAGAAGCTCCACTTCTACCGGCGGCTGGCGCGCGAGGAGAGCCCGCAGCAGATCGAGGCGCTCCGCAGGGAGCTGCGCGACCGCTACGGCCCCATCCCGCCCGAGGTGGAGGCGCTGCTCGCCACCGCCGCGCTGCGCCTGCTGGGGGGGGCGCTGGGGATCGAGCGGCTGCTGGTGCGCTCCTGGGACGTGCGCCTCAACTTCCGCAAGGGCGTGATCCCCCGCATGGTGGTGCTGCAGCGGGTCCTCGCCGCCCGCCAGTTCGAGGTGGAGGTGCGCCGCCCGATCCCGCTCTCCCTCACGCTCCACCGCCGCGGCACCGAGCCCATCCTGTCCACCCTGGTGGAGTCGCTCCGCCAGCTGGAGCAGGAAAAGGCCGCCACCGTGTAGGACGCACCACGCTCCACCCGATCGTCTTTCAGGCCGTTCAACCAATCACCCGTCGCTGGAGATTCGCATGAAGCTGTCCCGTTGGGCCCTGCTGGCCGCCGCCCCCCTTCTCGCCGGGGGATGCGGCAGCTTCGGCAAGGCCATGACCTCGCACACCGACGTCGTCGCCAAGGCCGGAGGCAAGGAGCTGAAGGTGGCCGACGCCGCCCGCATGCTCGCGGCGAACCCCCAGATCCCCGCCACCCCCGAGGTGGTGCAGGAGCTGGCGAACATGTGGGTGGACTACACGCTGCTGGCCACCGCCGCCGCCGAGGACACCACGCTCGCCGTGATCGACATGGAGGAGCTCCTCGCCCCGCAGCGCGACCAGATCGTGATGGCGCGCCTGCGCGACCAGGTGATCCGCCCCGACACCGTCTTCACCGAGGCGGAGATCCTGCAGAAGTGGTCCACCGAGGGCCCCGGCGCCGAGATCCGCGCGCGCCACATCCTGTTCCAGGTGCCCGCCGAGGCCACCCCCACGCAGCGCGACAGCGTGCGGCGCCAGGCGGAGGCCGTCCGCGCGCAGGCCGCGGGCGGCGCCGACTTCGCCGCGCTGGCCGGCCGCTGGTCGGAGGACCCGGGGAGCAAGGTGCAGGGCGGCGACCTGGGCTACTTCGGGCGCGGGCGGATGGTGGCTCCCTTCGAGGAGGCCGCCTTCAAGCTGCAGCCCGGCCAGATCAGCCCGGTGGTGGAAACGCCGTTCGGGTACCACGTCATCCGCGTGGAGGACCGCCGGCAGACCGAGCTGGGCGAGCAGCGCGCCGACTTCACCCGCTTCCTGGTGCAGAAGGCCCAGCAGGACGCCGAGAAGTCGTTCGTGGACTCGCTGACCAAGGCCGCGGGCGTGGAGGTGGCGCCCGGCGCCGCCAAGATCGCGCGCGAGCTCGCGGAGCAGGACAACCTGGAGCTCAAGGGACGCGCGGCGTCGCGGACCATGGCCTCGTACAAGGGCGGCGAGCTGACCACCGGCGAGTTCGCGCAGTTCCTGCGCACCCTCCCGGCGCAGGCCCGCGGCAGCTTCGGGCAGGCCACCGACGAGCAGGTCAACGACCTGGTGGAGCAGATGACCAACCGGGAGCTCCTCCTCAACCAGGCGGAGCGCCTCAAGATCACCGCTTCCCCGGCGCAGCTGGACACCATCCGCCGCGGCACCCGCCAGGCCATCTCCGAGATGGTGAGGATGGCCGGCTTCAACCGGCTCCCGCGCGGCTCCGGCGCCAACACGGTGATCGAGACGCGCGTCCGCGAGCTGATCGAGGGCGCCATCAGCCAGACGCGGCAGGTGCCGCAGCTGGGGCCGCTCAGCCCGGCGCTGCGCAGCGCGTTCGACTACGAGGTCAACGAGGGGACCTTCCCCGAGGTGGTGAAGCAGATGCAGACCATCCGCTCCTCCATGCCGGGCGCCAACCCGCCCGCGGGCGCCGTGCCGGCCCCCGGCCAGCAGGTGCCCATGCCCATGCCCGGGCAGCCGGAGGCGATGCCCGCGCAGCCCCAGCAGCAGCCCGGACAGCAGCCGGGCGCGCCGCAGTAGCCGTCCTTCCTTCCGCGGCGCGGAACTCCGCGCCCCGGAAGGGCGTATGAACCGCGGGGCCACGGGCGCGCAGACGCACTCC